>NZ_VCQL01000002.1:0-351613 GCF_005937175.1 Halomonas sp. ATBC28
GTGAACCAAGGGGGCGCTGAGCAGGTGCCTGCGTAATGTATCGATCAGCGGAGCGACACGCTCGCCTGCTTGCACCATCCAGCGGGCCAAGGTGTTGCGGGGAATCGCCGCGCCATGGCGGGCAAAAATCTGGCTCTGCCGATACAGTGGCAAGGCATCTTGGTACTTGGCGGTGGCGACATAGGCCAGCAGCGTGGCGCTGGCATTGCTTTTAGGCAGTAACTTGGCGGGTGCCGGGGCGATCTTGACGCCGTCTTCGCAGGTTCGGCACGCATACTTGCGTCGCACATGACGGATCACCTCGACCCGGGCGGGTACCACGTGAAGTTCTTCGCTGACCTCTTCGCCGATCATCGTGAGTGCGGTGCCATCGTCCTGGCAGTGGCGGGCCTCTTCAGGTAGTTCATGCACCACCTCAACCCGTGGGAGTTCAGGGGGCAATGCGACCCGGCCACCCCGTTTACTGCGTTTCGGCGGTGCAGCGGATTCAGCTTCATCATTGCCTGCTGTGCCTGTATCGCCGTCTTCTTCGTCAACCGCCACTTCGGCTTCATTGATCAGTAGGTCGCGCTGATCGACGCGGTACTTCTCGGTGGAGGGGCCGAACGTGCGCTCCAGGGCCAGCCGGAACTGCTCATACAGTGATTGTTTGGTGGCTGCCCACTGGGCTTCCTTTTTCTCCATCAGGCGGTGAAGCTGCGCGATCTCTTCCTGCTGCGCCTGTACTTGGCGTTGCAGTTGAGAGACGGCATTTGAGGAAGCAGCAGCGTTTTTCATGCCGCCTATTTTACCAAAAACGCCGACAGAATAGGAGTAAGAAAGTTAACCAACCTGCTGAAAGTCCAACGCTTTGTGGGGCTGCATGGCCTTTAAGTTAACGCCATCCAGCAGCCAGTTAAGTTCCTGGCCAGTTAACGTGACGGTGTCGCCTTCCAGGTGGGTTGGCCACTTAAATCGCTCGCGCTCCAGACGCTTGTACCACACCACAAAGCCGTTACGTTCCCAGAACAGTAACTTCACCTTGTCGCGTTGACGGTTACCGAACACAAACAGCGCCTTATCGAACGGATTTAGCGCCATGGCTTCTTGAACCAGCAAGGCCAATCCATCGATTTGCTTACGCATATCCACGGGTTCGCGGCATAAGTACACCTTCAGGTCAGCACTCGGGCGGATCATGTCGCCACCTCCACTGTCACAAACCGCGCGGGACGACAACGCGGTGGTACCGGCACCCCTTGTACACTTAGCCGCCTCTCCCATGCCAGCAGGTCAGCGAGGCTTAACGCCTGGGAAGCGGCGTAGTCACTTAACGGCATGTTCTGCGCTGAGGCACAGTAAAGATGACCCAGCCAAAAGGCGCGGGTAGGGTTGAGTTCACAGGTCATGGTGATCTCCAAAACCAACAAGAGATCATTAGTGTGAAGAGGCGTAATTAGCTTGAGTAGATGGGTTTGGTGGCTCGCTTACGTTTCGTCCGGCAATCGGTCTAGTTTCAAACCGGCGAATTGGCGCATGGACTCGATCTCGTAGAGGGCGTCTTCCATGGCCGGATCGCTCAGGTTGTAAAACAACTGCATGCAATGGACGCGGAGCATGGCAGACAACGGATACGGAGGCCGCCCGCTCTCGCCCTTGGGGTAATAACGGGCTATCTTCTTCTCCAGCTGCGTCCAGGGGATCAGCTTGTCCATCCGCTCCAGAAAGAGTTCGCGGCGAGTCTTTCTCTTCTTGTTCTGGTACTCGGCTTCGGAGAAGGTGATTTGATCCATGGCAGCACTGAATCCTATGCAGTTGACGATAGCCGTATTATCACTGATGGCAGTGACTTTTTCAGAGCTTCCCTAGCAATTTCTTGGTTTAAATTCTGAATCACTGAATCAAATTCTAATTCGCTCAACCTCCCTTTAAAAGGATTCAAAGGATCAATCATCTCTGAATCAAGATTGCTTGAAGTAAACTGGTGAAATTTCGCAAACTCACGGTAACCAAGCCTTACCAAGGTACCAAAAAATTGATTAGTAGCTTTCTTTTTACTTAAGCCTAGACTACTCCACGCAATCATTAAATCTTCAATTGAGGGAAATCCTGATTGTATAACCGGTCTGACACCTATTGCCACTGTGCATGCAGTTGATGCTGACTTATTAATCACATAGTGAATAAAAACAAGCAATGCTAGCTCGATCTCCTTATTTGACAACTCGCCGGACCTTAACCAGGCTAGTTTAATTAAATTACCTTTACCTTTATTTTGCAAAAGCACCCATTCAGCATCGGAGACTCTTACTTTTAAACCTGATTTCACAATAATGTATTCTGGAATCTCATTGCCAGCAGTATTGTCCTCGTCAAAAAAGGGAAATGACTTATTTATCTTTATCGTTGCATCCTTATTTTTCCTCATTTTTCTGCTCCAACTGCTCTTGGTGCTTCCGCATCATTTCTACAGTGTGCCGCTGAATTGCCTTGTCATTGTAAGTTTGCCCCATAGTTGAGCTGGGCGACCATCCCATGGCGTTCCTCCGCATATCCTCTAAAAGAGGACGCTCAACATTCTGTTCTTCACCTGCAGCGTCGAATTTTTCATTCCACTTATGGCGTAGTAAATGTGGATGCACCTTAAAATTAAGAGAATTTGATAGTTTATTAAAAATATTATTGATCGTTTTCAGAGAAATAGGTAGCCCGGCTGTACCTTTTGAATTTTTTTCACTTACAAAAATAAAGTCATGAGTATTGCATTGGTTAAACTGTGGTCTGATATGATCTATGTAGAATTTAATCTGCTCCATTAGGCTGCGGTTAACAATAGCTTCATGGGAACGAGTCTTTTGATTTGGCTTTTCTAGTCGGGGATCGCTAACATCCGCGCCACGCGAACGATAGATAGATATTCGGTCATAGCTACCATGAAACCGGCAATCTGATATCTTAATTTTTGCGAGCGCCCCGCGCCGGATGCCCGTCTGCTCAAGCAGTGAAACAATCAGATAGTTTCTTACTTTGGAAGACTTAAAGGGATTGTGCTTAGACTCAGGAAGGATCATTTCTTGTAGGCTTTCGAATACGCTGTCAGGTATTACCGAATCGGTAGTTGAGACAGGATTGAAATCCGAATTTCGGCCAAACGATTGCTCATCAAGCTTTAATTTTGAGATCAATTTATGAAAGCGATCCTCGACTTCGTCAGTAACTACCTTTCCTCCGTGAAATTCATCAAATAGCCACTCTAGATATTGCCTAAGCCGACGTACTCGACCCTGAATAGTTTCTGGAGCTACCTTTGAGAAAGCCCGGAGGTTCGCTGTCATAGCATTTCGCAGATGCTTATCCTCGACACCAAGAAAAGGTATTACGTGAGGCTCAAGTGGTGCGCTTTTTTGATGGTGGCAAAAATCAAAAAAACTTAAATACTCTGGGTATGAAATTAACCTGCCGTTTGCTACTCGGGCGGTCAGATCTATCGAGCGGTTAGTGAAATAACAAAGCGCAAACAATAGTTCGTTTGAGTATCTCACCGTTGTATTAAACGCCTTTCGAGATAATACGCTATTTATGTAAGCTGCCGCATAGACGTCTAAAGGACAATCGTTCTCGTCTACAATTGATACGAATTGGATGCCACCATAAAGATATTTTTTAAGTCTAATCCTTGACAAAATATGTAATCCTATAAACAGATTACAAAAATCTATTACTCTGACAAGTCTTTGTCAATTAAAACTCTTCAGATAGGCCGAAAAACGGGCTTTTGGGAGATGAAGAGGCAGGAAATAACTTTACAAAAAATATATGGCCTATAATCTACGGTTACCTCAATCGCATCCAGTCTAGCCGCCGTCTGGAACGTGAAGCGCAGCGTAATGTTGAACTCATGTGGCTAACGGAACGCCTAGCACCGGATTTCAAAACAATCGCAGATTTCCGTAAAAACAACGGCAAAGCGATTCAAGCTACTTGCCGAGATTTTGTCATGATATGTCGGCGTCTGGGGCTCTTTTCAAATTCGGTGATGGCGATTGATGGCAGCAAATTTAAGGCAGTCAACAATCGAGACCGTAACTTCACCTTGGCCAAGATGAAGCGGCGAGCAGAAGAAATCGATAAAAGTATTGAGCGATATTTACGTCAGCTCGACGCTATGGATCAAGGCTCCTCCGTTTCCGTTGTCACAGAAGTGCAGACGGCAGGGTTAAAGGAAAAGATCGCCTCCCTGACAGAAGAAGTTCAGCAACTGCAATCCATTGAAATTCAAAGAATCGAGTCCTCAGACCAACAAGTCTCTTTGACAGACCCTGACGCTCGCTCCATGACCGCGAGAGGAACGGGAATCGTGGGCTACAACGTTCAGACGGCTGTCGATAGCCAGCATCATCTGATTGTCGCTCATGAAGTCACTAATGTCGGCAGTGACCGGCGTCAGCTTTACCGGATGGCCAAGCAAGCACGTAATGCTAGCGGCGTTAGTGACCTCCACGTCGTAGCTGATCGCGGTTATTTTACAGGGAATGAAATTCTTGCGTGTCACGAAGCCAGTATCACGACGTATCTCCCCAAGCCCAAAACCTCGCCGAGCCAGGCCAAAGGAATGTTTCCCAGGGAAGCATTCCAGTACTTGCCGGAACGTAATGAATATCGCTGCCCTGCAAGGGAACGCCTGATTTGGCGCTTCAAGAACGTTGAAAAGGGCCAGACGCTCCATTGTTATTGGAGTTCGGCCTGTCCGAATTGCTCAATGAAGTCGCAATGCACCACGGGTATTTATCGGCGCATCAAACGCTGGGAACATGAAGAGGTACTGGAGGCGGTAAAAGCTCGACTGGACCAGAGGCCTGATATAATGCGGATCCGTCGTCAGACGGTCGAGCATCCCTTTGGCACGTTGAAAGCTTGGATGGGGGCGACACACTTCCTGACGAAGGGCCTTAAGAACGTCAGTACGGAAATGAGCCTCCATGTGCTTGCTTACAACATGAAACGCGTCATGAATATCCTCGGTCCGCAGGGGTTGAGCCAGGCGATGCGAGCATAGGGCGACCCGAGCCTAAGCGACCAAGCCCATAGAAGCCGATAACGCTCTTTAGCTGGGCTTCTTAGGCGTTATTTCGAACAGCTTAAGAATGTGAAAATTATAAATGAAGCGGTGCTGAAGCGAGCTGCTAGCCGAGAGTTGTGCCAATGCGGCTGAAAACTGTCATCGTTAACTGAGTTTTGTGTTTTCACACAGCCTCGGCCGATAGCTGAATTACCCAGCATCTCACTCACCACCAGAGGTGCACAAAACTGGTAAGGTTAAGTGCATTTACGTGACTGCTTACCAAGGATTTGGCATGGCGAATTCCCAACCATTCATTACGTCGATGCGTTTCTACGACGACCACGCCCATCAATTGTTTGACCAGTACCAGTCGCTAGGCTTTGAAAATGTCCATGGCGAGTGGCTGCATCAACTCCCTGAGCAAGTCGGCTTAGCACTAGACGTTGGCGCTGGAAGCGGGCGCGATGCTAAAGCGCTTGCAGAGCGTGGTTGGCAGGTAATGGCAGTAGAGCCAGCAGAAAAGCTGAGAACGTTAGGGCAAATGTATACGCACGAAAGGGATGTCAGTTGGATTGACGATACTTTGCCTGCTTTAAATTGCATCCGTCAGCTTTCACAGCGCTTTCAACTGATTCTGGTATCAGCGGTGTGGATGCATTTACCACCTAATGAACAGCAACGTGCTTTGAGGGTTCTTAGCTCCCTGCTTGCGCCGGGTGGGCTTATGGTAATCACCTGCCGTGAAGGCCCGGATAGCAATGAGCGCCAGCTTCATTCGGTCAACATGAGCATATTGGATAGCTGGGCTCGTGATCTGGCGCTACTCCCCGTGCAGGCAAGTCATAGCGACGACCAACTTGGCCGCCAGGGTGTTGCTTGGCATCTACGTGTTTTCAGGCTACCTGATGATGGCACTGGGGCACTGCCTTCCCTTCGGCATATTATCGTTAATGATGACAAGGCATCTTCTTACAAGCTCGGTTTGCTACGCACACTGACACGCCTTGCCGATAGCGCACCTGGCATAGTGATTTCACGAACAGAAGAATGGGTGACAGTACCTCTGGGAGCAGTAGGTCTCTTCTGGATAAAACTGTATCGTCCCTTATTGATAGAGCGTGATTTGCGCCAATCTCCCGGCGAGAAGGGGTATGGTTTCGCTAAGGATGATTTCTATCGCTTAAAGCAACTATCGCCACATGATCTGCGCATTGGCTCAGCCTTTTATGATCCTCAATGTGCTGCCACCGTCATGCGAGCAATCCGCGATGCCTGCCAAACAGTTCTAAAGATGCCTGCTCACTTCACCACCTGGCCCGGCAGCCAGCGGCCTGTGTTTGATGGAAGTTATCAAGGGCTACGCATACGCGAACAGGCCGTTCGACTTGATAGCGCCACGCTGGCTTCTTTCGGAACATTTCGTATTCCTACCTCACTATGGGATTCTATGAGCCGCTACGCCTGCTGGATCGAGCCCGCCATTGTTCATGAGTGGGCTCACTTAATGCAGCGGTATGACACCACCTACGATATCGGCACATTGCATCTCGCCTTGCAGTGGCAAGAAAGTCGCCGTGACACACAGCAGGCGCGGCAACTGGTCACTCAACGTTTACATGAACCGGCTCCACTGTCTTGCGTCTGGTCACAAAATGAACTGCACAGGCAAAATTACGCTATCGACCACTGCTTTCCCTGGTCACGCTGGAACAACAATGATCTATGGAATTTGCTGCCAGCGACAGCAAAAGCCAATCAATCCAAATCTGATCGACTGCCTGCAGCTCAAGTGATGCAAAAGGCTAAACAGGACATTATGCACTGGTGGCAATATCTCGATGCCAGTACAGTCTGTCAGCAATTTCGTGATGAAGCTGCCGTAGCACTGCCGCTTGCCACGCCAACGTCTTCTCTGGATGGAATTTTTAACAGCGCATTACTACAACGCCAACGATTGAAGGCGAATCAGCAACTTGCGGAATGGATGGGAGTGCACTGATAAGCCTGTGACACACCTTGTGTCAGGTAAGAGCTAAAGGTCATTAGCTTGATGACAGTTATTAGATCAAATGTTGACGAGCTTGGCACACTGATGACACAGATTTGACACACGCAAAACAAAAGGGCCTACGCGTTAACGTAAGCCCTTGAAAATATGGCGCGCCCGGCAGGATTTGAACCTGCGACCCTCGGCTTCGGAGGCCGATACTCTATCCAACTGAGCTACGGGCGCTTGTGGGTGCGTATCGTAACTGTGCAGGGGCGCTGTGTCCAGCCGTATGGCGCTTGAGTACCTTTAGTCAATTGACCGTTTTCCCTGGTGTGGTGCATGCTTTGGGAGCACTTCTGCACCTTAGTCCATTGGGAACACAATAATATGAAAACATTTGCACGTAGCACGCTGGCACTGGGCATCTCACTGGCGCTGGTGAGCGCCGCGAACGCCGCTGATTTTGCTGATATGGATCCCGTCACCCTGCGCCTGGCCCACGTGGTCAATGAGCAGGATGGTTTCCACATCGCCGCCACCAAATTTGAAGAGCTGGTAGAAGAGCGCACCGACGGCAAGGTAGATATCGAAATTTACCCCAACGCCACCCTGGGTGATGAACGCACGCTGCTGGAAGGCATGCAGATCGGCACCGTGGATATGGGCGTGATCACCAACGGGCCGGTGGCCAACTTTGTCGAAGAGATGGCGGTATTCGAACTGCCTTTCCTGTTCCCCTCCCCGGAAGCCGCTTATGAGGTGCTCGATGGCCCGATTGGCCAGGAGCTGCTCGATAAGCTTTCTGAGGTGAACCTAAAAGGCATGGCCTACGCCGAACGCGGTTTCCGCAACCTGACCAACAGCGAGCGTGCCGTAAACTCGCCGGAAGACCTGGACGGCCTGCGTATCCGCGTGATGGAAAACCCGGTTTATACCGACACCTTCCGCGAGCTGGGCGCCAACGCGATTCCCATGGCGTGGACTGAAGCGCTCACCGCCATGCAGCAAGGCACCATCGACGGCCAGGAGAACCCGGTGAACGTGATTCACTCGTTCAACTTGGATGAAACCCAGAACTACATGACCCTCTCCCGCCACACCTATGCGCCGGCGATTTTTGTGATGGGTATGCCCGCCTGGAACCAACTGCCTGAAAATGCCCAAGAGGTACTGCTAGCAGCGGCACAGGAAGCCGCGGAGCATGAGCGCCAGGTGAACGCTGAGATGGAAAGCGAGCAGCTACAGGCGCTGCGCGATGCGGGCATGGAGATCAACGACACGCCGGATATGGAAGCCTTCCAAGCCGCCGTTGCGCCGGTGTATGAGAAGTACGGCGAGCAGTTCGGTGATTACCTGCCGCGCATTCAGGAAGCGCTCAAGTAATTCGCTTCCCATCGAGGCAAGCCCGACATTAGATACAGTGCTTTTACAGCAGTGGCTGAGGGCTGTTCCCGCGCAGGAACGGCCCTTCCAACCAAGAGACACGCCTGATGGCTGACACCACCCATACGAAGCTGGCGAACAGGCTCAATAAGATAAATCTCAATTTACTATTGGTTTTTCACACGCTGTATTGGAAAAGGAGTTTGACGCTCACCGCACAAGCGCTCTGCCTGACGCAACCTGCCGTTAGCCACTCATTGAAAAAGCTCCGCCTATTAATGGACGACCCGCTTTTCGTCAAAACATTGGAGGGCATGCAACCGACCCCGCTTGCCCGGCAGATGGATGCCGCCGTAGCCAAAGGGCTGTTCTACCTCGATCAGGCAGTTCACAGTAGTAACGAGTTTTCGCCTGCCACCTCAAAGCGGGAGTTTCGGGTCAGCTTGGTGGACTATGTCAGCCAACAGCTGCAACCCAAGCTTATCCAGCACTGTTTGGAACACGCGCCCGATTTGTGTTTCAACATGCTCTCCACGCGCATCGCAAGCGCAGAAGGTGCCCAGCAAGTCCTTCAAGAGCACGATATCGACCTGGCGGTGGTGCAGTTCGAAACCTTGCCGCTCACCTCTCATCATGAGTACCTGTTTGACGATGTGATTGGCTGTGTGGGCGATGCCACCTTTCATGGCGAGGGCAGCGCCATCACCCTTGAGGCGTTTTTAAACTCCCCCCAGGTCGCTTTGTCGCATCGTGAAGACAGCCCGCTGTTAATCAATGAAAAACTGAGGGAGTTGGGGTTAGAGCGGAAAATCGTCGCCAAGACGCCCTACATCAATCCGCTGCAGGAAATATTGGTGTCCACAGCACTGCTCTGCGTGGTGACAGAGAGCGCGGCAAGGGTCATTTGCCGCAACAATAGCTTGAAGTTCTACGCTCTGCCCCTGGACGTACCGGCGTTCAAAGTCTGCCTGTGCTGGGATGAAAGGAAGGATCACGATCCAGGCATACACTGGTTGCGGCAATTAACCCGGGAGCTGATGACACCAGCCCCCTCCACCCTGGGCGACACTTAATCAAACCGCCAAACTCACTCCACCGCCACGACTTTGCCGCGGTTCAACAGTAGCTTGGGATCCAGAGCGACTTTCATGCGCTTCATTAAAGCGATCTCCTCGCTGGAGCGGGAAATACTTAGGTAGTCGCGTTTTTCGAGACCAATGCCATGTTCGGCAGAGATTGAGCCGCCGTACTCTTTCAGGGGCGAGTAAACCAACTGCTCAACTTGGCGGCGGCTTTGCGGGCTGTCGTCGCGCACCGTGATCATGATGTGCAGGTTGCCATCGCCAAGATGGCCGAACACGATCATTTTACCTGTTTGCGGAAACTGCGCCTTGAGGTTTTGCTCCAGGGTATCGACGTACGCGTCCATATGAGGAATCGGCAGGCTGATATCATAGGAGAACATCGGCTTCAGCTCGTGCACCAGCACTTCGATATCCTCTCGGATCGCCCAGATGCCCTGGCGCTGGGCACCGGAACTGGCCAGCACGGCATCGGTGATCAAGCCGTCTTCCATCGCCTTTTGCAGAATCTCAGAGAAATGCTCCGCATCCTGGGCGTCATCCAAGCCCAGCGTTTCGATAATCGCGTAAAAAGGCGAGTCGTCGGCCAACGGGGGCGCGTGCTTGCCGCTCTCGGTGGTCACCAGCTTGTAGTGGCTATTCCATAATGCCTCGAAGGCGCTAAGGCTATTGGCGAGCTCTTGGGAGACCCTGCGTAACAGCTGCGTCAGGGCATCGAAAGAGGGCACCGCGACCAGTGCGGTTTGTTCGCTGGGCATATGCGGCTGTAGCCGGAGCACGGCGCGGGTGACGATACCCAGAGTGCCTTCGCTACCGATAAATAGCTGTTTTAGATCGTAGCCTGCGTTGTTCTTGAGCATTTTATTCAGCGAGCTGACCACGGTGCCATCGCTAAGTACGGCTTCCAGACCCAGCACTTGCTGGCGCATCATGCCGTAGCGAATAACCCGTATTCCCCCCGCATTAGTGGCGATATTGCCGCCAATGGTGCACGAGCCCCGAGCGCCAAGGTCGAGCGGAAACTGCATATCGATCTCCGCCGCGGCTTCCTGCACACGCTGGAGCGTCACCCCGGCCTGAACCTGAATCGTAGAGCCAACCAGGTCGACCTCTTCGATCTGGTTCATCAGTTCAAGAGAAACCACCAGTTCCTCAGGGCTGGCTTCCCCACCGTGCACAATGCCGGTCATGCCGCCATGGGTCACCACCAGTTGGTCGGCCTGGTAGCACAGGGCCATGACCTTGCTAAGCTGTTCGGTGTTGCGGGGCCTTACAATGGCTTTGGCACGACAGGGCGCCCCAGTAAACCAATCGACGCTACGCTGGGAGACATCTTCACCGAGCAGCACGCCTTCTGGGCCGACTACCGCTACTAGGTCGTTAAGCAACTTATCCATTGGTTATTCCTGTTTTAGCTGGCGTCGCCATGGCTATTGGTTAGTAAGAACATGGTTAGCAAGACTCACCACCGGCCAAGCCTTACCATCGCTTTCCAAGGCAGTTAATCAATCGTCAATGCTTGCAGGCTATCGCTAACCCTTAAATCACTCAAGCCTAAGATCTATAAAGATTTTTTGGATTATTATCGCGAATAGTGGAATAAAAATAAGTAATTTGCCCTGTTAGTTCGATGTGATATAGATGAAGCCCAACAAGATAATAAGAACAGCCACCACTAGGAGATAATGTGAATAACCGCGCCCGCTTCATCCCATCTGTTGCATCCTGTAATACAAGTAAATTCAAACAGTTAAACTTAACATTGCTATGCGCTGGCCTGCTTGGTTTACCGCTGATGGCCCACGCCGAGGAAATAACCCCTACCAACCTGCGCTTAGCGACCGTGGTAAATACAGAAGATACTTACCATATCGCCGCCGAACGCTTTCAGCAGTTAGTCAGCGAACAGACCGACGGCGCGGTCTCCGTAGAGATCTTCCCCAATGCTTCTCTGGGAGACGAGCGCACCATTCTGGAAGGGATGCAGATCGGCACTGTCGATATGGGCGTGATCACTAACGGGCCCGTGGCTAACTTCGTTGATGAGTTCTCGGTGTTTGAGCTGCCTTTCCTCTTCCCTACCGCCGAATCTGCCTACTCCGTGCTGGATGGTGAGATCGGCCAGGAAATACTGGGCAAATTAGAGGATGTGAACCTTAAAGGGCTGGCATTTGCTGAGCGCGGCTTTCGCAATATCACCAATAGTCAGCACGCGATTAATGCGCCTCAAGATCTCGAAGGCCTGACACTGCGCGTCATCGAGAACGAGGTTTATGTGGATACGTTCCGGGAACTCGGCGCCAATGCCGTGCCCATGGCGTGGACAGAAGCGCTGACTGCCCTGCAACAAGGCACGATTGATGGCCAGGAGAACCCGGTTAACGCCATCCATGCTTTTAACCTGGCGGAAACCCAGGACTACCTCACCATGACGCGGCATATCTATGCGCCAGCGATCTTCATTATGAGCTTACCCACCTGGAACGGCCTTCAAGAGGAGGTTCAGGAGATCGTACTTGATGCCGCCAGCGAAGCTTCTAGCTATGCCAGAGAACAAAATGCCATCATGGAAGCCGAGCAGTTAGCCGAATTAGCTGAGGCAGGTATGGAAATTAATGAGTCGCCCGATATCGCCGCATTTCAGGAAGCCGTTGCCCCGGTGTATGAGAAGTACGGTGATCAGTTCGGTAACTATCTGCAACGCATCCAGGAGGAAGTGAAGTAAGTGCCCACTCACACGCACCCATTGGTAATGTTGCTACAGCGTACTGAACGCTTTCTGGACGCCATTCTACAGCCCGTGGTCTTTGCGGGCATGGCGGCGCTGATTGGGGTGATTACCCTGCAGATCGTCTCTCGTGTGCTATTCACCGCGGTGGGCTGGACTGAGGAGGTCGCCCGCTTTCTGTTGGTATGGATCACCTTCTTAGCTGGCACCTTGGCGTTTCAGCGCGGGCGACACATTGCCGTGACCTTTGTGGTGGATGCCCTGCCTGGCCGCCTGCGCCAAATCGCCCGGCTTGCCGCCCTGCTGATTGTTTTGGCGTTTATGATCACGCTGATCGTGATCGGCTACCGCTACATGCAAGTGCAGAGCTTTCAGAAATCCGCCTCGCTGCGGCTTTCGATGACCTATGTCTACGCGGTGATGCCAATCTGTGCGGCAATGATGGCGTGGTATGCGCTGGTCGATATCATCGAGCTGCTGATTAACGGTGAAACCTCCCAACCCCAGGAGGAGTCGCTATGACGCTGCTGCTGTTTGGGCTGTTCTTCCTGTTTATGCTGCTGGGCGTGCCAATTGCCTTTGCGATTGGCGCCAGCACGCTCTATGCGCTCTATCAATCCGGCGTGCCGCTGATGGTGGTCACCCAGCAGATGTTCCAGGGCATCAACTCCTTTGCCCTGGTGGCGATCCCGATGTTTATCCTCGCTGGGGATTTAATGGCCCAGGGTAAGGTGAGCGAGAAGCTGGTCAGCTTTGCCGATTCGCTGGTCGGTTTTATGCGCGGCGGGCTCTCAGTGGTCTCGGTGATGGCGGGCATGTTCTTTGCGGCAATCTCCGGTTCTGGCGCCGCGACCACCGCCGCGGTGGGTTCCAGTCTGGTGCCGGAACTAAAACGCAAAGGCTATGACCCGGCCTCAGCAGCCAGCTTGATCGCCGCCAGCGGCACCATCGGGGTGGTGATTCCGCCCTCGGTGCCGATGATCATCTACGCGGTGATCGCCCAGCAGTCCGTTTCCAAGCTGTTTTTAAACGGCTTTTTACCGGGTTTGGCGATGGGGTTAGGATTAATGGCCATTGCCATTGCTCAGGCCTATAAGCGCCAGTACCCCAAAGGCACGCTGCTCTCGCTGGCAACCATCTGGACGACCTTTAAAGACGCCAGCTGGGGCTTGATGACGCCGGTGATTATCCTGGGTGGTATCTTCTCGGGCATCTTCACCCCTTCAGAGGCGGCGGTAGTGGCGGTGAACTACGCCATGCTGGTGTCGCTGTTTGTGTATCGTGACCTTAACCTGCCCCAGATTTATAAGCTGCTGATCCGTTCGGCGATGACCACCGCGGTGATTATGCTGGTGATTGCCATGTCGGCGGTGCTGAGCTGGACGCTCTCAAGCTGGCAAGTGCCTGGGGCGATTGCCCAGGCCGTGCTGTCACTGTCTACCAACCCTTACGTGATTATGCTGCTGATCGTGGGGATTATTCTGCTCACCGGGGTGTTTATCGAAACCGCCAGTGCGCTGATTATCCTCACCCCGGTGCTGTTGCCGTTGGTGCTGCAGCTGGGGATTGATCCGATCCACTTTGGTTTGATTATCGTGGTGGGGCTCTCCATCGGTATGATTACCCCGCCGGTGGCGATCAACCTCTATGTGGCCTCATCGATCACCCAGCTACCGCTGGAGCGTATTACCCGCGCGATCATCCCTTACCTGCTGGGGCTGATCGGGGTGCTGCTGTTAGTGGTTTACGTGCCGATTATGTTGGGTTGGTCGGGCAGTTAACCGCAAATAAGCGTTCAACAAAGACCCAGCACTTTAGCCAGTGTGCTGGTAGCCACTTAGCGGGCAACGCGTGTAGCTCCTCGCTCACCTTTGCGCCCATAACATTAGCGCGGCGCCATATCCTGGCAGTGGCCAGTCTCTTCAGGGAGTTCAGGGAGCAACACCACCTGAGCTCCCCAAGGGCAGCGTTTTGTTGGCTTAGGGGAGTCAGTCTCATCGTTTTCCGCTGCGCCGGTATTGGCGCCTTCCTCGTCAACTGCTATTTCAGCTTTGTTGATCAGATTGTAGTACCAGCGCAAACGAGTGGCATTGAGTTTGCAGTGCATAATGATCTCTAAAACCAAGGATATCGTCAGTGTATTCGCCGATGATTAGCTTGAGTAGCTGGGATTATTTGATCCCTTACTGCTTTGTGACGAAGCGCGCTAATTTAATAGCTTTGAGATTGGCAATATTTTCTAAACTGGCCGGGAGTAATGTTGAAAAGCTGGCTAAAACAGCTATGAAAATGAGAAATGCTCACAAACCCCGTCGCTAAGGCTATTTCAACGACAGTTTTATTGGTCTGTTGAAGTAACTGCCGGGCGCGTGTTAAACGTAGCTCCATATAATAGCGAGACGGGCTCGCGCTCACGTAGTGACAAAACAAGCGCTCTAACTGGCGTCTCGAAATATCAACCCATCTAGCAATTTCCGATATAGACAAAGGCTCTTCAATATTATTTTTCATTAGCTGTAAGGACGTCTTTAGCTTTTCTGGTAGCGCGTGATTTTGATCAACCGAAATAGTAGATATATCAGGCGAATCCAACCCTTTATCGCAGCTAAGCATCTCTTCCACGGCGCTCGCAACCTCATTACCGCAATCCGCTCTTACTACCTCTAGCATCATACTTAAAGAGCTACTGGCGCCTGCACAGCTCAGCCGATTACGGTCTACAATAAAGCTTCGGGTCGATACAGATACTTCCCTGAATGCTTCTAGCATCATTGCTCGCCCATCGGGGTGATAGGCGCACTGATAGCCATTTAATAAACCGGCCTCAGCAAGAAAATAAGCACCGTTCCACAACCCGCCAAGCGCTACTCCCTTGCTACTGGCAGTTCTCAGTTTATTTCTTATAAGCGCTGTAGATATGGGCCTCACACGAAGACCGCCACACACAATTAACATGTCTATTTGTGAGGCATTTATGTCAAGCGCCGATAGAGAGGTTTCATTCTTTACTTCTATACCCAGGTCAGAAACAGTAGCTCCCTCTTCACAGCCCACCACTAGCACTTCATAAATCTTTTTAGACCTCATTAAATTAGTTGTTATCAATGCATCAACGGCTCCTGTAAATGCCATCAAAGAGAAATTTTCAAGCAGCAAAAAAGCAACTCTTCTAATTTCCGCATTAGCAACCGATGAGTTTTTTGGCTCGAGATAAGCCATATTTTTATTCTTAAATAAACTTGGAAATTTATCATTCACATCAAGACCTCTCGTAATAGCCACCACCAAGCACATCAATATAAAAAACAATAAAATAAGGGCAGTTATGAAGCTAGATCACGAATAGCATCCTTTCTCTTGATAGAATATCAAAACCTCTCTAACCAAGAAGGAAAAAATAAAATCAAGTACTATTCAATAACTTTCATCATATTCATGGCTACCCTATTTAAATAGTTTAAACTTTCGGCGAGAGACATTAGAGGTATTTTCACATCTGCAGAAATTTTCTCAAGCAAGCATCAGTTCACGTAGCCAAGTAATCGTGGCAAATAAAGCGCTAGTGGCGGCCAATAGGTGGTGATCAGCATCACCGGGAGAGCGGTAAATAGCATCAAGCTCAGTGCGGGGCGGATCGCTTGAGATACACCAACCTCGGTGACTTGGCACGACATGAAAAGAATCGGTGCCATGGGCGGGCTGTTGCAGCCAATCACCACACTAGTGCCAATTATCGCTGCGAAGTGGATTGGATCAATCCCGAGCTGTGCTACTACTGGCACTAACAAAGGGCTGGCAATCGCGATCACGCTCACATCGTCCATAATCATGCCGATCATGATTAGGAACACATTCACCATCAGTAGAATGACAATCCTGTTCTCAAATGTGTCCAGCAGGAAAGTGGTCAACTGCTGGGGTACACCTTCTAGAGTGAGGATACGGCTGACAATAAACGAGAAAAATAGAATGATGATGATGATCCCAGATGTCGTGGCAGCAGCCACCATACACTCTAGGACTTTTTTGATATTAAGCCCCTTGTAAACGAACATACCCACCGGGATAGCATAGGCTACGGCGACAGCTGCCGCTTCGGTGGGCGTAAAGATACCGCCATAAATACCACCGAGAATGATCACTGGCAGCATCAAGGCAGGAATGGCCTTCCAACCGGTATCACCAATCGCCTTGGCTCTTTCATTAAGCGGCATCTTTGCGCTGACGACCCCAGGTGTAAGCCGTATTTTAATCGCGTTATAAACGCATAGGAAAAGTATTAATAATAAGGCAGGGCCGATAGTAGCGAGGAAGCTTGCAGCAACCGATTGACGGGTCACAATGGCGTAAAGAATCATGGTGATGCTAGGTGGTATCAATAGCCCTAGTAATGATGAGATACCCAGCAGCCCAGCAATGTACGGTTTCTCATAACCATGTTTTTGCATGGGGCCAACCATGATGGTACCTATGGAAGCCACTGCAGCAGAGGCAGTGCCTGAGATCGCCCCAAAGATACCGCAAGCCACGACCATAGATGACCCCATGCCGGAGCGGGAGCGACCGGTCAGCGCTTCGACAAAAGCCACCAACCTAGCGGCTAGGCCGCCCGACTGCATCAGATAGCCGGTCATGATGAATAAAGGCAAGGCAATAAGAATAATCGAGTTGATAGAGGAAAAGCCGGTAGTGGCAAGAAAAGTTACGTCGACATCGTAGAAGAAGGCTAGCGTTGCGACCATCGCGGCGAAAGAAAACACCACTGGTACACCAATCAGCATCAACAGAACTACCATGCCAATGGCTATTAAAGCGCCCATAATTAACTCCCTTAAATAGTACTACCGCTGAATCGGCGTACTACTATCTTTTTTGTGGCAAAGTGCCTGGATATCGTTAATGAGATCCCTGACAAGGTATAGGGTCATGAACAAAGCGGCGGTCAGGAGGCTGACCTGCGAAACATACATAGGGATCGAGAACACAGGTGTTGTTTGGCTCCTCTGAAGGGCCCACTGGAACAGCTCATTACTCCATAAGACAAAGAGCCCTGCCATGAGGATAGAAATTACGGTGGCTATGATACGAAACGCCAAAATGACCTTCTCATTTTTAATGACGACAGGAATAAAGTCTGCCCGAAGATGAGCGCTGTTCTTAGAGGCCAGAATAGCGCCGAGCATGTAGAACCAGATAACCGCTATTAGAACCAACTCTTCCACCCCGAAGAGAGGAATCCCTAGAAACGAACGCGCGGTAATACCGACGACAAAAGATAGCGCGACAAACAATCCTATTATTGCCACGATTGGTGCAATAATTCTGTCGAGCAGCCAGTCGATGCACTTGAAAATGATCATGGTATCTCTCAGCTCCTTAATTCTCTGGATATATAAAGCAAGGGCAGAGTCAGCGATGACTCTGCCCTTAGAATCAATTTTCCAGTTGAGTGTGACTGAGAATTTCCTGGATCAGCTCGGTACCAAATTCTTCCTCTGCTTGCTGCCATACCACGTCGCGCACGTGCTGCGCCATCTCTGCTAACTCTTGATCGGAAAGCTCGATGTACTCCATACCGCCTTCTTGAGCGGTGGCGATCCAGTACTCATCCTCGGATTGGGCATCCGAGAACTGCTTGTCAACGACCTCATAGGCTGCAGACGCGACAATTTGCTGATCCTCTTCGTCTAAGGCTGCCCAGGTATCCTGGTTCATCATCAGCGCAGCTTGACCGAAAAAGTGCTTGGTATGCACAAAGTAGTCGAGGATTTCGCCGAAGAACTCATAGTCCCAGTAAATGATATTGCCGGCGTCGCCATCCACCACGCCTGTCTGGATGGCAGTATATACTTCGTTCCAGTCAAGCGGCACCGAGTGGTAGCCCATCGCCTGTACGGTTTGAGGTACGGGAAAAGCAGGAATGGCACGTACCTTCAATGCTTTCTCCTTGGCTTCGCCGAGGCTTACCGCATAATCACCACGCGTAGCGACGCCAGTGAACCCCCACGGAAAAGACCCAAACATCTTGAGCCCCATATCAGTGAAGATCGGCTCAACGATACCGTTCATCCAACCGCCGCGCTCCCAAGCTGTCTGTGCTTCCTCCCAATCCAAGAATAGATAAGGTAGCGACATCACTCCAACCCGGTTGTCGTAGGAGGTCGGAGTAGCGGCGATGACCATGTCGACACCGCCCATTAGCATATGGTCGAAAACCTCGCTGACATTGCCAAGCGCTCCTTGGTGAAACACCTGGGCTGTCATGCGACCATCTGAGCGTTCTTCGATCAAATCAGCCCACCTCTGCATGCCCCGCCCTGCCGGAGAATCTGCCGTATCCTCCGCATTTACCATACGGAAGCGGTAGGTATCATCGCTCGCCATAGCAACGCCTGGAATTATCAAGACAGAAGCAATGAGGGTATTCAAAATAATACAGTGGTTGAGCTTTGTTGAAGTTTTCATTTATTAGCTGCCTTTTTTTAGTGGAGATATTGTAATCTGGCGTTTTTCTTTATCTGTTGTATTGCAGTTATCCGTTTAAACTACTTTGGTGAGTTAAGTAGTGGAAACGACATTTTTGACCAGCAAACCACAACCTTTTGTTATGGATAAAAAGATTTAACGGATTTTTCAGGCCTGCCTTCCAAGTACAAAACAGGAGAGACAGGGGCGCAGCAGGCGACTTGAGTAGCTTTCCCTTACTCTATTTAGGTGAGTTTTATCCAGGTTGTTTTGAGTTCGCAGTACTGGTCATGAGCGTAGATAGATTTATCGCGCCCACCAAAACCGGATTGCTTGAATCCGCCAAACGGAGTGGTAATGTCGCCTTCGCCGAAACAATTTACAGTCACAGTGCCAGCACGAATCGCCGACGACATGCGATGAACGGTGTTAAGGTCGTTGCTCCAAAGCGATGCCGCGAGGCCGTAGCAGGTGTCGTTGGCTAAAGCGATGGCTTCTTCTTCGGTATCAAATGCCATCACCGCCAGCACTGGGCCGAAGATTTCTTCACGGACAATGGTTGATTCAGGGGTGGCGTCATCGAAGATCGTCGGCTGCACGAAGTAACCGCCGCTCTCTTTGCGAACCCGCTCACCACCGGTAAGTAATGTAAGTCCTTCCTTTTTGGCTGTTGCAATATACGAAAGTACTTTCTCCATGTGAGCTTCCTCCACCAAGGCGCCAAGATTGACCTCAGGATCCAATGGGTCGCCCAGCTTCCAATCACTTTCCAACTGGGCCAGCACCTCCTTGAGCAGGGCGTCCTTGATGGAACGGTGTACAATAAGTCGCGAACCCGCTGAGCAGTTCTCACCCATATTCCAAAAAGCGGCAGCGAGAACGTTACTGGCGACCGTCTTGATATCGTGGATATCGGGCATTACCACCTGAGGGTTTTTGCCACCACATTCCAGCAAGACTTCCTTGAGATTACTGGCCGCCGAGTATTCAAGGAACATGCGCCCAACTTCTGTGGAGCCAGTAAAGCCCACTAGGTCGATATCAGGGTGCATACCAATTGCCTTACCAGCCGTTGATCCCATGCCGGGTAGTACATTGAGCACCCCTGCTGGCACGCCTGCTTCGAAGGCTAACTCAGCAAGGCGCGTGGTGCTCAGCGAAGTTAGCTTGGCAGGCTTGAGGATCACGCTGTTCCCAGTGGCTAACGCCGGACCCAGCTTCCAGCCAACCATCATGGCTGGGAAATTCCACGGTAGCACTGCGCCAACCACACCGATCGGCTCGCGAGTGACGATGGAAAGCACACTGCTCTCAGTGGGTGTTACGGCATCGTTGAGCTTGTCGATGGCTTCGGCATGCCAGCGGATGGTATTAGCGGTATCGGGGATATCGACATTGAAGCACTCACTGATCGGCTTGCCAGCCTCAATGGCTTCGAGCACCGCTAACTCCAGGCAGTTTTCCTCAATCAGATCGGCGAAGCGTTGCATGATCGCTTTGCGTTCGGCGGGCGCCATCTTCGACCAAACACCCGCTTCGAAAGCGCGGCGTGCGGCTTTGGCGGCGATATCAACGTCCTCGGCATCACACGCGGCCAGCTGAGTAATAACCTCTCCGGTGGCCGGATTAAGGGTGGCGAAGGTTTTGCCCGACCTTGCTGGTACGAACTGACCATCGATGAAGGCTAGATTGCGATATTCGAGCCGTTCAATTTGCTGCGCAATATTTTCCTGGGTGAGGGTGTTGGCCATTATTTTTTACTCCCTTATTGATCTCTCGGTTACGTACTTCTCTCTGCACGAAGCATGGTTTTCTATATCGATTCGGTCACTTAGCGTTCAATTCCAGCTCGCCACTCCTTCCAGGCGAGGGCCTTGCGCACCCCCATGCCAAGCAGCGGATAGGGCGGGTTGGCGGCTGGCTTGGGCTGCTTCAACATGATATCGAGCAGCTCACTCTCCATACCGAGTGCGTATTCGGCGATCAGTTTTCCGGAGATAGTGCCGCCAGTCAGACCCAAGGCGTTTTGGCATAGGGCGCTGAACACGCCAGGGGCGAGTTCACCAAACGGTCTGCCATTGTTGCGGGTTAGGCATAAAGCCCCTCCCCATGTGTATTCGAAGCTCACCTTCGATAGCATTGGAAAGCGTCGTTTAAAGGAACTCTGATGGGCGGCTCGCGCTCTTGCCAGCTGGCGATCATTGGTACTGACGTTAGGGTTATAGGTGAAGGAGTTTCGGATGCAAATACGCCCGTCTCCCATGCGTCTAACCGTTGTGCCCATTGGGTCTGCTGGTATCAGCGCCCAGCTATTGTCGCCGCCTAGCCTGGCGCACTCGGCATCGCTCAGTTGGCGAGTCAGGCTACTGTAGGTGTAAATCGGCAGCAGACGCCCCTTGAGTCCCAGTTGTTCGAACTGAGCAGCATAGGCATTGTTGGCTAGCACTAGCCGGGGCGCCTCAATGCGGCCCTGGTCGGTCACCAGCACATGGGGTTTGCCCACGTTTATATGGCGTACCGGGCTGTCCTCGAACAACTGCACGTTTTCGGGCAGAGCCTGGCTCAGGCCTCGTACTAACGCCGCCGGCTGAACCAGCACGCAGCCGGGAGTATGCAAGCCAGCTTTGTAGAAGCGCGTGCCGGTAATTGTCTGCATATCATCAGCGTTTAATGCGCGGTAGGGCTCGCCAAGCGCAGAAAGCCCATTGGCAAACGTTTCCAACACACGGATGCCTTGGTCTCTAGCCGCGCCATGCAGTTTGCCCTGCTCGCGCCAATCGCAGTCAATACCATGGCGCTGCACTATCTCGCGCATGTAGTCGATTGCGCCGCGGTTAAGGCGAATCTGTTCTAGATCGTGAGTGCGGTCGCCAGTGTAGTCGCTGGAGTTAAGGTCATGCGGTAGATCGATCATGAACCCCGAATTGCGCCCAGCGGTACTGAAGCCAACGCGCCGAGCATCAATCAGGGCGATATCGTCGTTTGGTTTCAGCTCGGCCAAGCGACGGGCCGCAGCCAATCCAGCCAGACCAGCCCCCAATACCACCCAGTCGGCCCGTACGTTGCCACGCAGCGGCATGCTTGGCGGGGGTGGGGGCAAGGTTTCGTACCAGCCGCAGCATCCATCGTCCTGGGGAAGAAACTTGCATTGCAGCTTCATGGGGCGTGCTCCACGGCAAGGTTTCAACTGCGGCAGGCAACCAATGCATCATAGACCTGCTTGAAGACAGCCTTCTCTTGCTCATTCAAGGGCAGCAGCGGGCGTCGCGCCGGGCCGACTGGCAGGCCAGCCAGCTCGCAGCCGTATTTGATGTACTGACAGAACTTGCCACCCTGCTCCAGTAGATTGAGCATCGGTAGCAGCCGCGCGGCCAGCTCACGCCCGGTGACGAAGTCTTTATCTATTACACAGGCCTTATGCAAAGCGACGTGCTCGGGGGCTAGGAAGTTGGAAGCACCGGCCACCCAGCTCCGGGCGCCCCACACGAAGAATTCCAGCACTTGGTCATCCATGCCACAGCTTAGCTGTAGCTGATCGGCGTGATCGGTGGCTAGCGTATGGAGGCGCTCAATAGAACCTGTACTTTCCTTGATTGCCTGTATATTAGGGCGGTCGCGCAGGGCTTCTATTAGCGCCATGGTCATCGGCACACCGGTGCGATCAGGAAAGTTGTAGAGCATAACCGGCATATCGAAGGCATCATCAATAGCACGGATATGTGCCAGTAACTCGTCTTGAGCCGGTTGGCAGTAGTAGGGCGCGGCCACCAGCAGAGCATCGAAGCCACTATTCTTAGCATGTTGGCCCAGTTCTAAGCTGTCTGCTGTGGCAGTGGCATTGATCCCTGCCATCAACGGAATCCTTCCCTGTACATGCTCTATTACTCGGTCAAAGAGTCTCTTACGCTCATCCATGCTCTGGGCGTAGTACTCGCCTGTAGTGCCACCGATGATTAAACCATGCACTCCCTGTTCAATTAGTGTATTGAGCAGTTCATCCAGAGCTTCGAGCTTTAGAGAGCCATCACTGTTGAAGGGCGTGACGACAGGAGTCCAGATACCGTCGAAGTTCATATTATTACCTTTTGGAAATGACGATGTGAGAGCGTCGCCCGTTAAATATTTACGAACGGTTTTGCGGCTGAGTTTGTTCAAATATTCTCAAGCGAGCCGAACTGTCAGGATAAGCAGTGATGCCATAGCGACGGAAGAAACCTTTTCTATCGTCAAATCATGAGCAGATGTTATGGGGAGACCGGTATCTTTTATCAGAGCCAAAGGTTCAGAATGAGGTATTACCAGAAAGTACGTTAGCAACCCTGGCAGCTAGAAAATAACAACTCTTCACCTGCTGGCGATGAAGATATCGGTGCAGTAAGCCGCCTGATTGCTAGTCTTTTTACTTCCTTCCACGCTCTGCCTTTCCTGACAGCTTAAGGGTCTGTTGATAACCGTTGCTTTGGGGTAGTCTTCCAACGATGCCGCGATATCGAGTTCCGGATTACTGTGGGTCTAGGCAGCCAACTGGCTGAGTAGAAGTGCCTTTTACCCGAGCGTTGAGGATTTCACGTAATGAGCCGACATACTGCTCCAGATCAAACACTGTTGAAGATGCCTTCGCTGCGGGCAGTAAGGTCGTTTGTCGCGGCGGCGCGCTATCAGAACTTCACCCGCGCAGCAGAGGCCCTATGCGTGACCCAGGCTGCTATCAGCCGTCAAGTGCGCGAACTGGAGAGCTTCCTGAAGACGCCTCTGTTCAAGCGAGTGGGAAGTGCTGTGGAACTGACGGCAGCAGGCGCTATCTTCTTCGATGCCGCTCAGCTTTCGTTCATCAATATCGCTCAAGCCGCTGATCGCATCCGAGATGATTTTGGTAACGTTGCTCGACAATCGCTAACGCTATGTTGCTCGCCTGCCTTCTCAGCGCTGTGGATGTCGCACCGCCTGCCTAGCTTCTTTAGTAACAATCCGAACATCGACCTCAACTTGGTGACGACGCAGAACTTCCTTGCCATGGAACCAGGCGTTTCTCCAGATATCTTTATCACCAAGCTATCGCGTGTTATGGAAGGCTATATCAGCATTCCGCTGTTCTGTGATGTAATCTACCCGGTGTGTTCGCCTCGCTACTTGGAGAAACATCCAGAGATCGGCACTCTGGATGGGTTGCGACATGGCGCTGTACTGCTCAACCTTAGCCCCTACGGGCGCGCTCAGGTGGCCGAGCATGTGGACTGGGGGGTGTGGATGGCTATTCACCAGATCGAGATCGCTAGGAATGCTAAGGATAGCTCTCATTTCTTCAATGCAAATGACTATAACATGTTGATTCAGATGACATTAAACCATCAAGGTGTTGCGCTAGGGTGGGATCATCTAGTGATGCCGTTGATAGCAGAGGGAAGACTGGTTAGACCAGTTGCTGAGCAAGTAGTGCTGGAGGAAACGCGCCACTATCTTTGTTATCGTGAAAACCGGGCCGCTGACGAAGAGATACAGCGCTTTCGTGATTGGTTTACCGCCGAATGCGGCATGAACGTAAGCCCTGAGAATTGAGAACATGTTACGCGCACCAGCGTTTCATAGTATCGGTCGACTTCGCTCTATACCTCTATTTTACTCCTCTACTGCTCGCGGCTTTCGTCGACTCAAAGCACTTGGAAGTGCGCAGGTTCCTAAAGAACGTCGCACTTTATGGGGTTATGTCTTTTAGGATTGCTGTATGAGGTTCGCCCGTTTAGCTACCACTTGATTGGTCTACGGGTGTAGCCGCTATAGTCAGCATCCATCGTCGTCTTGAGGTAAAACCATTCCAGGCTCCATGCGTTTCTGATGCCACTCAGCACAGTTATGCCTTGAATCTCTCCACTAGCTGCTTAGGGTGTTGGTGAGAATATCTCCTCTACCTGTATCACATTGCCACACTGGCTCGGGCTATAACCCGGCAGACCCTGCACCGCCTCTTGAAAGGAAGCGCCGCGCAATACCTGCAAGAATTCGTCAAATTTAGGCTCTTTCAGGGAGCGGTGATGACAGGCCAGCAAGTAGTCTTCCGTGGCCAGCGGCACAAATTCAAGCCCAAACCGCTGCGCGGCCGCCTCGACACCAAACCCTGCATCCGCCATTCCCGCCGCCACATAGGCCGCTACCGCCGAGTGGGTGTACTCCTCAATCTCGTAACCATTCACTTTGGATGTAGCAATGCCTGCCTCGGCCAGCAAGCTATCCAGCAGTTCCCGGGTTCCCGATGATGCCTGCCGGTTGATAAACGTGACCGGCCTATCGGCCAGTGCGGCAACGCCATCAATGCCCAGCGGGTTACCCGGCGCCACCATTAGCCCCTGCTGGCGGGCGATAAATCCTATTAGCCGATGATAGCGGGGTTTGAGCAGGCGGCGGTATTTGCGCCGTGCCTTTTCACCCACTGCCCCCCTGGGCAGATGGCAGCCCGCCAGGTCGCAGCCATTGCGGTTAAGGGTCGCCAGTGCTTCCAGCGGGCTGCAGTACTGCAGATCAAGCTGCAACTCTCCCAGATGCTGCGGCAGCAGCTCTATCGCAAACCCGTGGCTGGCGTGGAGGCGAAGTACGGGGTGCACGCCTTCCTGGTGCTGCTGAATGGCAAGATTCAGCTCGGAGCTCAGGCTATCAAGCTGCGGGCTTAACCGAGCGGTGGCGCGTTGTTCGGCCCATAGCAGCTTTTCACCCAGCGGTGATAATTGCGCCCCTCGCCCACGCGCCATTTCTACCAAGGTGACACCAAAAAACTCCCCGCCCTGGCGCAGTAAATTCCACGCGTGACGATAGGAAATACCCGCCTCTTCGGCAGCATGGGTCAACTTGCCATGACGATGCACCGCCCCCAGCAAGCGCAGAAGGTTGGTATCGAGACGGTGCCCCTCTTCATCACTAAAGCACCAGGTGGGCGTTACCTTGATCCGTTTCATAGGCACACTATTTCATATTTTTAAGTCGATAACTTGATGCTAGCTTTGTATTAACCGTGATGCACGTCTTTTTAAATATGAAAAGCAGTGCATATTTAAAACATAATAAGCAGTCGTGAGGAAGGCATCATGAACCATTCCCAGGAGTGGGCGCCGCAGGCAATTCAGGCCGAGGTCGACGCTCTGAAGCACAAGCCCGGCGCCCTACTGCCGATCCTCCACGCCCTTCAGGATCGCATCGGCTTCATTCCCGAGGCAGCGGTGCCCATCATCGCCGATGCCCTCCACCAGACACGTGCCGAAGTGCACGGCGTCATCAGCTTTTACCACCACTTTCGCACCACACCACCGGGGCGCCACGTCGTGCACATCTGCCGCGCCGAGGCCTGTCAGTCGGTAGGGGCGCGCCAGCTCGAAGCCCACGCCAAGGCGCGTTTGGGGGTCGACTACCACCAGACCACGTCGGATCGCGAAATCACCCTCGAATCCGTTTACTGCCTGGGCAACTGCGCCTGCGGCCCGTCGATTCGCGTGGACGACAGCATACGCGGCCGCGTCACGCCGGAAGCCTTCGATGAATTGATGGATGAGCTACAAACCCGGCCGCTGGAGGTGATGGGATGAGCGTCCGCGTTTATGTACCTCGCGATACCACCGCACTTTCGCTGGGCGCCGATACGATCGCCAGCCGGCTGGAGAGAGAGGCCGCCGCACGCGGCCAGTCAATCACGTTGGTACGTAACGGCTCCCGTGGCCTTGCCTGGCTTGAGCCGCTGGTGGAAGTCGACACCCCCATCGGCCGGTTCGCCTATGGCCCGGTAACGCCGGGGGATGTAGCGGCGCTGCTCGACAGTGGCCTGCTGGAAGGTAGCGTCAGCCACCCACTGGCACTGGGCCCAACGGAAGAGATCGACTACCTCGCCCGCCAGCAGCGTTTAACCTTCGCGCGTATTGGTATTACTGACCCGCTATCGATCGAGGACTATCGCGCCCATAACGGTTTTTGCGGCCTGCAGGCTGCGCTGCAACGCGAGCCCCAGGACATCGTCGAGGAAGTCAAAGCCTCGGGCCTGCGCGGACGTGGCGGGGCGGCCTTCCCCACCGGTATCAAGTGGCAGACGGTGCTCGATACGCCCGCCGACCAGAAATACATCGTCTGCAATGCCGATGAGGGCGACTCTGGCACTTTCGCCGACCGGCTGGCCATGGAGTGCGACCCCTACATGCTGATCGAAGGCATGACCATCGCCGGGCTCGCGGTGGGCGCCACCCAGGGATATATCTACCTGCGCTCCGAGTACCCGCTGGCGAAACAGATCCTCGACGAGGCCATTGCCCGCGCCGAGCAGGCCGGTTACCTGGGCGACGACCTCCAGGGCAGCGGCAAAACCTTCCACCTGGAAGTGCGTCTCGGCGCCGGGGCCTATATCTGCGGAGAGGAAACCTCACTGCTCGAAAGCCTGGAGGGCAAGCGAGGGCTGGTGCGCTTCAAGCCACCGCTGCCCGCCATTGAGGGCCTGTTCGGCCGCCCTACCGTGGTCAACAACGTGCTCTCATTAGCTGCAGTGCCATTTATTCTCGCCGAAGGCGCCGAGGCCTACGCTAATCACGGCATGGGCCGCTCGCGAGGCACCCTGGCCCTCCAACTGGCGGGCAACGTCAAGCGTGGCGGTCTGGTGGAGCTGGCCTTTGGCACCACTCTGCGCACGCTGATGGAGGATTTTGGCGGCGGTACGCTCACCGGAAAGCCCTTGCGCGCCGTTCAGGTAGGCGGGCCGCTGTGCGCCTACCTGCCCGAAAGCCAGTGGGATATGCCGCTGGATTACGAAACCTTCGCCGAGGTCGGTGCAGGCGTCGGTCACGGCGGCGTGGTGATGTTCGACGACAGCGTCGATATGGCCGAACAGGCGCGTTTCTCGATGGAGTTCTGCAAGGTGGAGTCCTGCGGCAAGTGCACGCCCTGTCGTATCGGCTCGACCCGTGGCGTGGAGGTAATCGATCGTATTCGCGCCAACAACAATCGCGAGGCCAACCTCGCCCTGCTGAGTGATCTTTGCGAAACGATGGTAGACGGCTCGCTCTGCGCCATGGGCGGCATGACCCCCTTCCCGGTGCAGAGCGCCCTGAAACACTTTGCTGAGGATTTCCAGCGGGCGGCGAACGGAGACAGATCATGATTCAGCACTTCGACCCCAGTCAGCATGCCAGCAACGCCGGGCATAGCAAAGACCTCGGCACGCCCTTCCCTGCTCAGGCCGTCGGCACTGCCTCGGTGAGCCTTGATATCGACGGCGTGACAATCAATGTGCCGGAAGGCACCTCGGTACTGCGCGCGGCGGCTCTGGCGGATATCAACATTCCCAAACTGTGCGCCACCGACAGCCTGGAGCCCTTCGGTTCCTGCCGGCTGTGCGCCGTGCAGGTGGAGGGACGCCGCGGCCTGCCCGCCGCCTGCACCACGCCCGTTGCTGAAGGTATGAAGGTGACCACCCAGAACGAGCGGCTGGCCAAGCTGCGTCGCAACGTGATGGAGCTCTACATCTCCGACCACCCGCTGGACTGCCTGACCTGCCCGGCCAACGGCGACTGCGAACTGCAGGACATGGCCGGTAGCGTGGGGCTTCGCGAGGTGCGCTACGGCTTTACGGGCGAGAACCATCTGGACGCCGCCAAGGACGAATCCAACCCCTACTTCACCTTCGATCCCAGCAAGTGCATCCTCTGTTCACGCTGCGTGCGCGCCTGCGACGAAGTCCAGGGTACTTTCGCGCTAACCATCGATGGCCGCGGGTTCGAATCCAAAGTATCAGCAGGCCAGAGCGACGCCTTCATGGACTCGGACTGCGTCTCCTGCGGCGCCTGCGTGCAGGCCTGCCCCACGGCCACGCTAATGGAAAAAAGCGTGATCGACCACGGCGTGCCGGATCACAGCGTGGTCACCACCTGCGCCTACTGCGGCGTGGGCTGCTCGTTCGAGGCCCAGATGAAGGGCGACCAGCTGGTGCGCATGGTGCCCTACAAGGGCGGCGACGCCAATCACGGCCACTCCTGCGTGAAGGGGCGTTTTGCCTTCGGCTACACCACCCACCCGGATCGCCTGACCACGCCGATGATTCGTGACTCAATCGATCAGCCCTGGCGCGAAGCCAGTTGGGAAGAGGCGATCAGCTTTGCCGCGAACCGTCTCAAGTCGATTCAGGCCGAGCACGGCCGCGAGAGCATCGGCGGTATCACCTCCTCGCGCTGCACCAACGAAGAGACCTATCTGGTGCAGAAGCTGATTCGCGCTGCATTCGGCAACAACAACACCGACACCTGCGCGCGGGTGTGCCACTCGCCCACCGGCTACGGCCTGAAGACCACGCTGGGTGAATCGGCGGGCACCCAGACGTTTGACTCGGTGATGAAGTCGGACGCGATTATCGTGATCGGCGCCAACCCCACCGATGCCCACCCGGTGTTTGGCTCGCTGATGCGCAAACGCCTGCGCCAGGGGGCGAAGCTGATCGTCGCCGACCCTCGCCGTATCGACCTTTTAAAGACCCCGCACATGAGCGAGGCCCAACATCTGCCGCTGCGCCCAGGCACCAACGTGGCGCTGGTCAACGCGCTGGGTCACGTGGTGGTGACGGAAGGTCTGGAAGACAAGGCGTTCGTGGCCAAGCGCTGCGACACCGATGCCTATAACAGCTGGCGTGAGTTTATTGCTGAACCGCGCCACTCCCCGGAGGCCACCGAAGCCATTACCGGCGTGCCCGCCGAGGCCGTGCGCCAGGCGGCACGCACTTACGCCACGGCGGGCAACGGCGCGATCTACTACGGGCTGGGAGTGACCGAGCACAGTCAGGGTTCCACCATGGTGATGGGGATTGCCAACCTGGCCTTGGCCACAGGCAATATTGGCCGCGAGGGCGTGGGTGTGAACCCGCTGCGCGGCCAGAACAACGTCCAGGGTTCGTGTGACATGGGCTCCTTCCCCCATGAGTTGCCGGGCTACCAACACGTGGCCGACCCCATCGCCCGCGGCCGCTTTGAGGCCGTGTGGGGTGTGAAACTGGACGACGAACCGGGGCTGCGCATTCCCAATATGTTCGACGCTGCCATCGAAGGCACCTTTAAAGCGCTTTACGTGCAGGGCGAAGATATCGCTCAGTCCGACCCCAACACCCAGCACGTCGAGGCGGCGCTCACGTCGCTGGACTGCCTGATCGTGCAGGATATTTTCCTCAATGAAACGGCCAAGTTCGCCCACGTACTGCTGCCGGGTTCAAGCTTCCTGGAGAAGAATGGCACCTTCACCAACGCCGAGCGACGTATCAACCGGGTACGCAAGGTGGCAGCCCCGGTGGCCGGCAAGGAAGACTGGGAAGTCACCCAGGATCTGGCCAATGCGCTGGGCTACCCGATGCACTATACCCATCCCTCCGAAATCATGGACGAAATCGCCCAGTTGACGCCAAGTTTCGCGGGCGTCAGTTACGCCAAGCTGGAGGAGCGCGGCAGTCTTCAGTGGCCCTGTAACGCCGAGTACCCGCTGGGCATGCCGACTATGCACGAGGTTGAGTTCCCCATCGGGCTGGGACGCTTTGCAATTACCGAGTACGTGGCCACCGAGGAGCGGGCCAACCGCCGCTTCCCGCTACTGCTCACCACCGGCCGGATCCTTAGCCAGTACAACGTGGGCGCCCAGACCCGGCGCACCGACAACCAGCGCTGGCACGATGAGGACGTACTGGAGCTGCACCCTTCTGACGCCGAGCTGCGCGGCATCCGCGACGGCGACTGGCTGGGCATCACCAGCCGTGCCGGCCAGACGGTACTGCGTGCCCGGCTCAGTGAGCGCATGCAGCCCGGCGTGGTGTATACCACCTTCCACCACCCCGGCAGTGGCGCCAACGTCATCACCACGGACAACTCGGACTGGGCCACCAACTGCCCGGAGTACAAGGTCACGGCGGTGCAGGTGGAAAAAGTCAGCCAACCGTCGGCCTGGCAGCAACGCTTTAGCGCCTTTGACCTGGCCCAGCGTGATTACCTGGCCAAGGCCCAGCAGGAGGTTCCATGAGCATCCACCATACTCGCGACGCGGTAGCGCGCCAGCCGGTGGAGGTGCGCCGTGGCGCTAACGGCTGGTACACCGATACCCAGGAGGATCTACTGGCCCTGGAAAGGCCGGTGGCCCTGGTCTACAACGGCATCTCCCACGCGGTGATGATGGCCAGCCCGACGGATATTGAGGAGTTTGCCCTGGGCTTCAGCCTGTCAGAAGGCATCCTGGCCAACGTCGACGAGTGCTACGACCTCGATATCCACGAAGCACCCCAAGGCCTCACCGTTCACCTCACTATTGCCAGCCAGCGAATGGCCGAGCTCAAACAACGGCGGCGCAACCTGACAGGACGCACCGGCTGCGGGCTATGCGGCACCGAAGCCCTGGAGCAGGCCATCCGGCCAATTCCCCATGTTATGGCGCCGCAGTTGAGTGACGCCGCCATCCAGCGTTCCCTACGGGAGCTGTCCATCCACCAGCCGCTGCAGGGGGCCACTGGCGCCAGCCACGGTGCCGCCTGGTGCGATGCTTGGGGGAACATTAAACAACTGCGCGAGGATGTGGGTCGCCATAACGCCCTGGACAAACTGATTGGAGCCCTCGCCCGCGAGGCCAGCCCCCTCGGCGAAGGGTTCGCGCTGGTCACCAGCCGCGCCAGCTACGAGATGGTTCACAAGTGTGCCAGTGTCGGCATTGGTGCTCTGGTGGCGGTATCGGCGGCCACCGCCCTGGCCGTGGAGCAGGCCCAGGCATCGGGGCTGCTACTGGCAGGCTTTGCGCGGCCCGGCCGCCATCTGATTTACCATCGTCCCACGTCGGCGGCGATGGCACACGGCTGAGGAGGCACGCAATGTCGTCGAACCAAGATACTCACCTGATTCACATGACCAACCAGATCGCAGCTAACCTGGGCGGCGGTCGTGATGAAGAAATGGCAGCCGCGGCCACCTGTCGCCACCTGGAAACCTTTTGGGCACGATCAATGAAGCAGCGCCTAATAGCCACGCTGGAACGCGAGGATGCCGCGCTTTCACCACTGGCAAAGCGAGCCGTCAACTTGCTGGCGGAAAGATTGGCCAGGCGCCATAGCGGATAAACATCACAGGTGTTAACGCAACGGGGCTTGCCATCTGGCAAGCCCCGTTTTTTATACCCATCGTTTAAAAGCGCTGATACCACAAGCACTGTTAGTGGACGTTAGAACTCTTCCCACTCATCTGCAGCGTGCTTTGCCGTTGCCGGTGAAGGCTTGGATGATGGCTGTGACGAGGCTTGCGATGAAAGCGCGGGGCGTTTCAGGCCTTTATCACCGCCACGTTGCTGAGGCGCCGGAGAGGCCAGCGCCTGCTGCTGCGTGGGCTCATCTTCGCCGAGTACAAAGGAGTTGATTAGCTGATTAAGATGCTCCGCATGGCGGCGCATATTGGCAGCGGCGGTGGTCGATTCTTGCACCATGGCAGCGTTCTGCTGGGTCATGGTGTCCATTTCGGCCACGGCGGTGTTGATCTGGCCGATACCGCTACTCTGCTCTTTAGCGCCCGCGGTGATCTCACCGATCACATCGGTGACTTTCGCCACGCTGGAGACAATCTCGCGCATGGTGTCGCCCGCGCTACGCACCAGCTTCGCGCCCGATTCAGTGTGCTGAACGGACGTATCGATAAGCGCACGAATCTCTTTGGAAGCATCGCTCGAACGGCTGGCCAGCACCCGTACCTCTTGCGCCACCACGGCAAAGCCGCGGCCATGCTCACCTGCCCTTGCGGCTTCCACCGAGGCATTAAGCGCCAGAATATTGGTCTGGAAGGCAATCGCATCGATCATGCTGATGATGTCACTGATGCGCGAAGCGGAGTCGTTAATATCGCGCATAGTGCTCTCAACTTGCCCCATTGAGTTCTCGCCTTCACGGGCTACATCGGCAGTAGACTGTACCAGCGTATTGGCCTGCTGGGCATTGTCGGCGCTGTGATTAACCGTCGAGGTGATCTCTTCCATGGAAGCGGAGGTTTGTTGCAGGTTCGCGGCCGCCTGCTCGGTACGGGTGGCGAGCTCATCGGAGCTTTGTGAGATCTCCCCCGCCGCTTGGTGCACGCTGAGCGTACTGCTGCGTACATCACGAAGCGTGTTCTGCATCCGCGCTACAAAGGCGTTGAATTGAACGCTAAGCTCGCCAATTTCGTCACCGCTTTCAACTGCTAAGCGACGGGTTAAATCACCGCGCCCCTGGGCAATATCGTGCATAGCCGCAGTAGTGCGCTTGATCGGCCCCAGCGTGCGACGCACCAAGCCATACGCTATCAGTGCAATCACAATAAATAGACCCAGACCCAACAAGGAGGCAAATATAATGCCCTGGCGCAAATCGGCGGCAGCCGCGGCTTCAAGTTCGGCAATAGCATCGTCAGCATCGGTGACGTAAACGCCTGCACCAATGAGCCAATCCCATTTTTCAAGGCGGTCAACGAAGGAGTGCTTGGGTTCAATTCTGTCGGTACCTGGGTAATCCCACATATAGCTGTAGAAGCCCCCGCCACTCTGAGCAAGCTGAATGATCTCGCGAATCAGATAAGTGCCATCGGGGGTTTGCGCGTCGATCATGTTGGTACCTTCACGCTCCGGTGCAGGCGCCGTGACGATATTGTTACCGTCATAGTCGTAGATAAAAATGTAGTTGTTATCTTCAAAGCGCATGGAACGCACCAGCTCGGCTACCTGCTGCTTGGCTGCCTCATCGTTGGCACCGGCTTGTTCGTAAATGGGCTCGATGGCAGAAGTCGCCATCTGGACGATATCGCGTACCGCATGGCGGCGCTCTTCAATCAGCATTTCACGCTGGTTTGCCAACGTATCGCGGGTGTCTTGGGCGCTGCTGTAGGCTTTAAACCCGACCAGCACAACCGTCACTAACAGAAGAGGGAGCAGTACCAGCATCAGCACCTTGGTTTGTAAACCAAGGGCTCGTTTGGGAGCAGAAGGAGTGGACATATGTGGGCAAGCTCCAGAGTCAGTCTTGAGTGAAGAGTTTTTAGTAGTTATAGGAGCCTTATCGACCTAAAGTGCACGAACTTTAACCATTTTTTAGTTTTTTTACTTAATATTCAATTAATTAGCATTTAATGATTAGCTTCATAACCTAAGTTAAGGTTATTCATAGAGTAAAGGTTCATTGTGAGGTTGTGGTGGCCAGGGATGGCCCGTTTTAAGCAAGTCGCTTAACCACAATCTTCGGTTGCCCTGGTCTCTCTACCGCCTGGTCAGGGCGACCTTTTTGTTTGTAGGGCGGCGAGTTAGCTTCTGCCTCTTACTACTCTCTCCTGAAGCCAGATCAGGCAATTCGGGACTTCCTTGATATTTGCCCTTGTTATTTTCCATTGCCATCAGCGTATCATGGCGATAGGGCCTCATGTCCAAGGAGAATAACAAGCATGGTTCGAAACCACCCATTTGTTAGCGCTGTCTTGCTCCTGCTCCCTAGGTTGGTTCACTTTGCTTGGCGCGTATTACGCAATTTCCTGAAAAATCACGGTGTCCTGCTAGCCGGCGGAGTAGGCTACAACATTCTGCTCTCTATCGTGCCGCTTTTTGCCGTGCTCGTTGTGCTGTTAACCCAAGTCGTCGATCAGCAGCACTTACTCAATGTGCTGGCCGTACAGGCACGCCATATGGCGCCTGCCCACGCGGAGGTGTTGCTGGAGGCCGTTCGCAGCCTGCTGGAATCGCGAGATGTGATTGGCATTCTGAGCTTTCCCATTCTGCTCCTGTTCAGCTCATTCGCCTTTCGTATGCTGGAAGACGCCCTGGCGATCATTTTCCATGCGCCGGATAGCCCGCATATCAAACGCAGCGTTTGGGTTTCGGTAATGTTGCCCTACGCCTTTATGGTGGTACTGGGGGCGGCGCTTATGGTTCTCACGCTGGTAGTCACCCTGGCCAGTTCGCTTAATACGCTGGTGATGCTGCTATTTGAACGGGAACTGCCACTGGCGGGATTTTCCGAGCCGGTGCTTAACCTGGCCAGTTTCACTGGGGTGTTCTTACTGTTCAGCGCTATTTACAAAGTGTTGCCGGTGGTGCGCATTGCCTTACGTAGGGCAATCGTAGGAGGCTTTGTGGCAGCACTGCTGTGGGAGGGGGTTCGGCTGTTGCTGGTTTACTATTTCGCCAACCTCTCGTTCGTTAACGCCGTCTACGGTTCGCTGGCAGCGCTGGTGGTCGTACTGATTAGCCTGGAAGTGGGCGCCATCATTTTACTGCTGGGCGCCCAGGTGATTGCCGAATTAGAGCGCAATACCCGCCTTGGCTTGCCATGGCACGTCGACCCCAATCGCCAACCAATTACGCGGGTCGATTGACGTTCGCTAGCGGTCACTTCGGCCTGCGGACGCCGCTCATCAAGCATCCCTTTATCGAGAATAAAGCGGATAATCTCCTCTAGCCCTACCAAGCGAGCGCAAGGCTCGCCTCGCATCTGAGTCCGGTCGCGCTATTGCCTCCAACTGGCCGCCAGGGCGTCCAAGCGCTCACGCTGGAAGGCCTGCAGGTCTGCATTGGGTTGTTGCAGGCGCAAGAACTCGAGCATCGGATCCGCCACATCGGTAGACACGTCGCTGAGTTCCTCCACCACCGCATGGCCGCAGAAGGGAACGTAGGCCTCGGAGTAGCCGCCCTCGTGGATCATCACCAAGCGCCCGCCACAGAGTCGCTCAGCGGCCTGGCGCAGCGTGCGGGTCATCTTGCGATAGGACTCGCTGGTCATTAGCATCCGCGCCAGGGGATCGAAGCCATTGGCGTCAAAGCCACAAGCGACGATGATCAGCTCCGGGGCGAAACGCTCCAGTGCCGGTATCACGAGTCGTTGCAGAGCATGCTGGTAGGCGTCCTCGCCGCCACCGGGTAGCAGCGGGATATTGAGGTTGTAGCCGAGACCTTTGCCGCTGCCGCGATCCTCGGCTCCGCTGTAGCCCGGCGGGAAGCAGCCCTCCTGGTGCAGCGAGATCGTCAGCACGTCATCACGCTCGTAGTAGACGTGCTGGGTGCCGTTGCCATGGTGGACGTCCCAATCGACGACTGCGACACGGGTAAGGCCCGAGCGGGCTCTGGCGGCCTCAATGGCGATGGGGATATTGGCCAGCATGCAGAAGCCCATGGCGTGATCCGGCAGGCAGTGATGGCCGGGGGGGCGAGACAGTGCATAGGCGTTGTCCGCCTCGTCGCGCAGCACCGCGGCCACGGCCTCAATCGCCAGTCCCGCGGAAACCCGTGCCATCTCGTAGCTGCCCGGCCCGATAGGTGCGTGGTCGCCCAGTTCGCCGCCGCCGGTATCGCTCAGCGTCTTGAAGCGTGCCAGGTACTCAGCGGGATGAATACGCAGCAGGTCCTCCTCGCTGGCCATGGGAGCCGTGCGAAGATCCAGGGCCCGGCTCAGCCCCGAGACATCCATCAGGGATTTGAAGCGTCGCTTGGACTCTGGCGACTCGGCCAGCCCCCCAGCGGCAGGGGGTTGCACCCAACCGCCTACCGGCATGACCAGGGCGTGCTGGCCAGCGCTGTGCCACAGGCAGTGTTCATCGAAGAAGAAGGCGGTACGGCGGGTCATGAGTTCACTCCTTGGGAAGGGGCGGTTCGAGCGCCCCGCACTGTTGTCGAGATGCCGCTGGAAATCAAGATAAGGATCAGGGAGAGCAGGCCAAACAGGGCAGTGATCAGCAGCATGCCGGTGTAGTGGCCCTGGGCCTCGATCAGTTGTCCGGCGATGGCGGGAGCCACCATTAAAGCAGCCGGGGCCAGGGCGGCGAGGGCGGCGATCATCCAGCGCGACGAGGCGCCTTCAGTAGCCGATGTTTCGAGAGTCATGGGGAATCTCCGGTTGTCTTACGGTTCACCACACACGGGCCAGGCGCAGCAGGGCCTGACTACCGTGGAAGGCGTTGTCGGTGTCGATGTTATGCGAGAGGGCCAGCATTACCTGATGGCGGGGAGAGAGTTGATGGCCTAGCTCTACGCCCAGTTGGGTATAGCGCTGGCGGGTGTCTTCCAGCACTCGACCATCCAGCTGCAGCGCACCGCCTTCGGCATGGATCAAGCGCAGGGCGCCATAGGTATTGTCCGTGAGGTCGTAGGAGGCGAACGCCTGGAGGCGATAGAGCGGATCCTGCTCAAGGGTCATGCCCAGGTAGTCGTCGTTGTCACCGTAGAGTTGAGCTTCGAGGTTGGCCTCCAGAACCCACTTCTCGCCTACGCCGCGGGTGTAATTGAACACGAAGGTGGCCCCCCAGCGGTTGGCGCCGGGAGAGGTGCCAGGGCGCTGGCTATCGTACTCGCCCACGGGAACGGTCAGCATCGTCAACAAGCCGCTGGCAACGCGATCCTCGGGGCGGTCGACGAAGAACAGCGTGCCGCCCACCTGGGGATCCCCCAGACCACTCTGGCGTTCACGCTCGGCGGCACCGGGCAGGCGGGCATCCACCTCCACCAGAGGCATGACGAACTGGGGCGTGCACAGGCGCCCGCAGATATCACTGAACCAAATCTGGCGATAGGCCAGGGCATTGACGTCGAGGCGGGCGTTGCCCTCGAGGTCGGCTGCGCCGTGAAAGCGATTGGCCTGCTCGTTGCCCAGGTAGAGCACGCCTATCGAGGTGCCGGCCGGGGCAGAGAGGAAGTCTCTGGCATTGAGATCAGCGGCCTGAGAGGCAGTGGCGCTCAGTGCCAGAGCCGCAGACAGACCGGTGATGAAGCGCTGTAGCATGAGAGATGTTGTCATTGTATAACCTCTGGTTTGGTCAAGACGCAGGTATGCGACACCGTCACCCGCTCGGGCGATGGTCGGCATAGTGGGAATAAAGTGGGGCGCGGGGCCCGACGGGCATCAGCCAGGTGGCGAGCGGTTGAGCAGAGTGGCCACGCTGGCCTTATCGTGGAGGTCGAGTTTCTGGTAAATGCTGCGTATATGGTGGCGCACGGTGCTGGGGGCGATCGCTATCTCTCGGGCGATTTCCTTGTAGGTAAGCCCGCTGCCGAAGTGCTGGGCGACCACCAGTTCCCGTTCGCTGAGACAGGCGAGAGGGCCCAGGCGGCAGACGGTGAGTAGCCAGAGATCGAGAACCGGAAGGCACTGGATGCTGATCCTGGCACCTTCATAGCCAGCCTCGTCCAGGTGCACCGGAAGCGTCGGCCCCTGCCAGTCGGGCCACTCATCGCCGAGCAGGTCGCTGAAGCCTCGTTCGGCGCTATGCAGCACGCCCTGGCGGTCGCAAACCGCCAGGGCCAGGTGCGGCTGGCTTTCCAGGCACTCGCGACGCGCCACCAGAGTCCGGATCTGGCTGGCATCCACTGCTATCGAAAGGTGGCTGATCAGGTGGGTCAGTAGCTGGCGCTCCCGCTCGCCGAAGCGGGCCGAGCCGGGGCGGGCCGAGCCGGGGCGGCGATAGAGCGAGAGATGGTCACTGAGCCGGGTGCGAGGGCTGGTGTGAATCACGCAGAGCAGCTCGCTGAGGTCATGGCGCTCTCCCAGCCAGGCGAGCCCCGGTGTGGTGGCACGCATGTCGACGATCACCGCCTGGCCCGGCTCGCGGTGGCTACGCTCCACGGTGACGTCCTGATGTTCGATGGAGCGCCAGTCGGCCAGATACGTCTCGGGGAGTTCGTAGAAGAAACGGCTGTGCTCCTCGATCCGCCCATCGATCAGTACCGAGCGCCCCCACCAGGCGCAGTCGAAGGCCAGCAGTCTCTGTAGCCGAGCTAGGGCAGCGGGGTGGAAGTCGGGCAGAGGAAGCCTCTGGGCAAGTTGGTTAATGTCCCAGAGCAGTTGGCTGAAGGAGCCCAGTAAGTCGTCAGACGCCGCGGCATCGAGCTTGGTCATCGTCGGGTACCATTGTTGTTAGAAGGTGGCCGGGAACCAGAGCCATGACACCATCTTAGCCCCAGCTGGAAGGGCCTGACATCGTGCAGATGAACGATGTGGAGTCGAGTCGCTTTCTACCCTTGAAGCCGAACAGATCTATACGACGCCTCGCTGCGTTGAGCACCCCGGGAAATAACATTAGTCCGAAGCCCGCTGAGGCTTGCGGCGAGAAGCCCTTGTCGCCTCGACTCGCTGGGAGGCAGTAAACTCACTGCCTCCTCGGAGCGTTGTGATAGGGGGCAAGCCTGGCGGTAATGTCGATCAGGTTGGCCAGCAACGGCACCAGGACGTTGAGAGAGACCAGGTCGTCATCGTCGAACGGGCTCACTTCCCGCCCTCGGTAGAGGTTGAGGGTATAGGCACCCTGAGCCCCGCGCAGGGTCAGGGCGACGTTGTCTACCAGATCGGGAAAGGCGAACAGTGGCCGCCTTAGGTTAGCCCGCGATGGCCGTTCGGCGCTCGTCCAACATTCCTTTATCGAGAATAAAGCGGATAATCTCCTCAAGCCCTACGCCGTCATAGAGGTTGGTAAACACAAAGGGCCGCTCGCCGCGCATTTTCTTGGAATCGCGCTCCATGACCTCTAGTGAAGCGTGCACCTGCTCGGCGATATCGATTTTATTGATAATCAGTAGATCCGATTTGGTAATGCCCGGCCCGCCTTTGCGAGGTATTTTGTCGCCTGCCGAGACGTCGATGACGTAGAGCGTTAGGTCGGAAAGCTCGGGGCTGAAGGTCGCCGAGAGGTTGTCGCCGCCCGACTCGACCATGACCAGTTCCAGCTTCGGGTGACGCGCCTGGAGCTCATCAATGGCCGCCAAGTTCATCGAGGCGTCTTCACGAATCGCGGTATGCGGGCACCCCCCGGTCTCAACCCCTAGAATACGATCCGCCGGTAGGGCATCGTGCTTGAGCAAAAAGTCGGCGTCTTCGCGGGTGTAGATATCGTTAGTGACTACGGCGATATCGTAGTAATCACGCAGCGCTAAACAGAGTTGCTTGAGCAGCGCGGTTTTACCAGAACCAACCGGGCCACCCACACCAACGCGTAAACAGTGAGTCATTGTTCTCTCCTCGTTAACTTCTAGGTCATCTAACTTCGAAACAGGCGCGAATATTGGGTTTCGTGCAAGGCGCTAGCCAGTGCCAGGCCGGGCAGCACCGGGCCCAGCTCTTCATCATCCAGCGTAAGTGCCTGATTAACGGCATTCACTAGCGCGGGGCGCAGTTGTTCAATTACTCGCTGGGCAGCGGTGTGGCCAAGCGGCAAGGCTTTACAGGCCACCGCTAGCTGGTTCTCCATCCACGCCCAGGCAAACCCCAGCAGCGTTTGGCGAACAGACACGCCACGGACGTGGGCCGTGTAGGCAAACAGCGTTACATAACCTGCTTGGGGCGGAAGCAAGGGTGGGAGTAATCCCTCACTTTGCAACTGCTGCTCTCTAGGCAACAAGTTCAAGCTGCCCAGTAGGCGTTTTAGCGAGGCGCCCAGCCTGCTATCTTCGGCGGCGAGCTCGGCGGTTTCCCGGGTAGCAGCCAGCCACTCATCCCACGCGGCAATTGATTTACGACCTTCTGCCATGTCCGCCTGGCCAAACGCCTGACCAAACGCATCATGCAACCGCGCCAGCACTGGCAGTTCGCAGCGGGTTAAGCCATCTTCCAGCACACCGTTTAGCCACTCGGCGAGGCTGGCTTCATCGCGCACCCAGTCCAGCTCAAAGGCGCTTTCCAGACCTTGGGAAAAGGCAAAGGCGCCGATGGGTAACGCTGGGCTCACCAACTGCATCAGCCCTAGCAGCGCTAGCTCATCACTTTGGCTTTCTAGCGCAGTGAGTTCAGTGGGCATGGTGGTGCTCATGCGAGTGGTCATGATCGTGGTCGTGTGAATGACCGTGCGAATGACCATGTGAATGTCCGCCACCTACTTGGTTATAAGCACCCGGCTCCGGGTCGAACGTTGCGTTGTGGTGCTCTAGTTCGGCACCTAACAGCTCGGCGAGCTCTTCCAACACGTGATCCGGCGGAAAGCGCACCCAGCCGCCCTCTTCATCTTCACCCAGCGCCAGCTGTACGTGGCGATTGCCAAGATGGTAGGCCAGCCGTGCCAGCGGTAAGCCAGCACTCACTCGCGCGGTAACCACCGGTTCTACCGCGGCGCAGACACGCACCACTTCGCCGCTTTCGGCTTTTAGACCTTCGCCGCTGCGCAGCACCGGGCCGCGATCAAGAAACAGACCCAGTTCGCGGCCGCTATCGCTTTGGGCTTTTAAGCGCCCGCGAATACGTAGCTCAAAGGGTAGCGTGAGCGTATCGCTCGCCGCGCTTTCCTCTATCGGCCCTAAGCGTTCTATGAGTTTAAGCATTGGTATCATCCTGTTCAGAACCTGCAGTTAAGCACCCAGAAGCCGAGCCGGGGGTAGGTCGTAGTGAGGGTCTTTTGCCATGGCCGGAAAATGTTCCATACATTTCCGGCATTTCCTCCATCCATGGAGGGCAGATGGCAAAAGTAGTGTACAGGGATGTATTTACAGCGCCCTCACGTAGACCTACCCCCGGCACTGCACTTGCTGGCGGTCATAGTGCGCTATTCAAAACAAATGATAACGCTGAGCCAGCGGCAGTTCGGTGGCAGGCTCGCAGGTTAAAATTTCGCCATCGCAGCGCACTTCATAAGTCTGCGGGTCGACGGTCAAATCGGGGCAGGCATCGTTCAGCTTCATATCCTGCTTGCGCACTTGGCGCACGTTTTTGCACGCCGCGAGTTCGCTATTTAGCCCCAGTTTCTCTTTGATGCCCGCATCCAGCGCGGCCTGGCTGACAAAGCTGAGCCGGGTTTGGCTGGCCGCACGGCCGAAAGCACCAAACATATAGCGGTAATGCACCGGCTGCGGGGTGGGAATCGAGGCATTAGGATCGCCCATGGGCGCCGCTGCAATCATGCCGCCTTTGATCATCATCGCCGGCTTCACGCCAAAGAAGGCCGGTTTCCACAGCACCAGATCCGCCAGCTTACCGACTTCGATGGAGCCGACTTCATGGGCGATACCGTGGGTGATCGCAGGGTTAATTGTGTACTTGGCGATATAGCGCTTGGCGCGCAGGTTATCGGCCCCCAGGGCCTCATCTTCCGGCAGCAGGCCGCGCTGCACCTTCATTTTGTGGGCGGTTTGCCAGGTGCGGCAGACCACCTCACCGACCCGCCCCATGGCCTGGGAGTCAGAGGCGATCATCGAGATCACGCCCAAGTCGTGGAGGATATCCTCGGCGGCGATGGTTTCCCGGCGAATGCGTGAGTCGGCGAAGGCCACGTCTTCGGGGATATTGGGATCCAGGTGGTGGCACACCATCAGCATATCGAGGTGTTCGTCGATGGTGTTGACGGTGTAGGGCCGCGTTGGGTTAGTGGATGACGGCAGTACATAGGCTTTCGAGCAGGCGGTGAGGATATCCGGGGCGTGGCCGCCGCCCGCGCCTTCGGTGTGGTAGGTGTGAATACAGCGCTCTTTGAACGCGGCCAGGGTGTCTTCCACAAAGCCCGATTCGTTTAGGGTGTCGGTGTGGATCGCCACTTGCACATCGTAGGCATCCGCCACGTTGAGGCAGTTGTTGATTGAGGCGGGCGTGGTGCCCCAATCTTCGTGCAATTTGAGCCCCATGGCGCCCGCTTGGAGCTGGAGCTCCAGGGACTCAGGCAGGCTGGCGTTACCTTTGCCCAGAAAGCCAATGTTCATGGGCATATCGTCCACCGCCTGGAGCATTTTGCCGATGTGCCATGCGCCGGGAGTACAGGTGGTAGCGTTGGTGCCAGTCGCCGGGCCGGTGCCGCCGCCCAGCATGGTGGTCACGCCACTCATCAGCGCTTCTTCGACCTGCTGAGGGCAGATAAAGTGGATATGGGAATCGATACCGCCCGCGGTCAGGATCTTCCCTTCGCCGGAGATGATTTCGGTGCCGGGGCCAATGACGATTTCAACATCAGGCTGTACGTCAGGGTTGCCCGCTTTTCCAATCGCGGCGATGCGGCCATTTTGAATGCCCACGTCGGCTTTGACGATACCCCACCAATCCAGAATCAGCGCGTTAGTAATCACGGTATCCATCACCGTGTCGTCGGCGCGCTGGCTTTGGCCCATCCCGTCCCGGATAACTTTGCCGCCGCCGAATTTCACTTCATCGCCGTAGTGGGTAGCATCCTGTTCGACTTCAATCCACAGCTCGGTATCGCCCAGACGCACGCGGTCACCCACCGTGGGGCCATACATATCGGCATAGGCTTGCCGACTGATCTTGTTAACCGGTTTCATTGTTTACCTCCGTCGAGCGCGCCCATGACATCGCCGCGAAAACCGTAAATTTCGCGCTTGCCCACAAAGGGAATCAACGTGACTTCGCGGGTCTGGCCGGGCTCAAAGCGAATCGCCGTGCCTGCGGCCACGTCCAGACGAAAGCCTCGGGTTTTATCGCGATCAAACACCAGCGCCGGGTTGGCTTCGGCGAAGTGGTAGTGGGAGCCGATCTGGATCGGGCGGTCGCCGGTATTGGCCACCTCGACGCTAATCCGCTCACGCCCCGCGCATAGCTCGATATCGCCTTCTTTTAACTTGTACTCACCGGGAATCATTTGGTTGCTCCTTTGTTTTTTTGTGAGGTGTGAGGTGTAAAGAGAGAGGTATGAGGGGTGCGTAACCCACTACTACTCACCCCTAACTATTCACTCCTCACCCCTCACAATTAACCCCTCACACAATAGGCGTATGGACAGTGACCAGCTTGGTGCCGTCGGGGAAAGTGGCTTCCACCTGCACTTCGTCGACCATCTCGGCGACACCGTCCATCACATCCTCACGGCTAAGGATTTCGCGACCATAGCTCATTAAGTCCGCTACGCTGCGGCCATCCCGGGCGCCTTCCATAATCTCGAAGCTGATCAGCGCCACCGCTTCCGGGTAATTGAGTTTTAAACCACGCGCCTTGCGGCGCTCCGCCAATTGGGCGGCTGAGAACAGCAGCAGCTTGTCTTTGTCTCTTGGGGTTAATTCCATGGAATGTGTCTCCAGCAGTGCATCGCAGTGATGCTAATTAGGTTAGCCAAATTCGTGGTGTATGTGCTTCACGCTCGATCCAGCGGGGGCGCAGCAGTTGCCAAGCCTGTTCGCATAACGCCCAGGCTTCGTTACGCGAGTTGCCTAAATAGCGCAGCAGCAGAACACCGTGGCGGACGGTGACCGCCCAGCGCGGGTTATCCGGCAGCGCTTCACGCAAGGCTTCAATGGCAGCAGGCGCGTCGGCAATCCCCACTGCCCAGAGCGTGGCCTGCACCGTGGCACCGCCCTGCCCCCAGCGCCCGGCAAAGCGTGGGTGTAGTGGGTCTAGCGGTTGGCGCTCTAGCCACAGCGGTTTGCCATCCAGGGTTAAGCGGAAGTGCTGCTCAATACGCCCGGAAACATAGGGTAAGTCGCTGGCCGGGCGGCCCAGTGCCATCACTTCCCAGCCCAGACAACGGGCGCTGCCGTGAAGGTCAATTTGGGTGCGCTGTTCACCCTTGGAACCATCAAAGGCGATGGTCTCCTGGGGCAGCCACTCCAGAGTCGCGCCATCTTCAACGCTCAACCGGGTATGCTGCGTCCATGCCACGCCCTGGCTGTCGGCTTTATAGAGTTTATTGGCAGCCGGAGTCGTCAGCAGCGCATGGGCACCGCTCTCTACATGGGCACTAATGGTAAGCGCATCGCCGCTGACTAACCCGCCCGGCGGGTGAAGCACATAAACATGACAAGCCTCACTACGCCCTTCGGGATAGAAAGGGCGCTGCACCCGCAGTGGTCCCTGATGACGCGCCTGCACCATGCGAGTAGCACTGCCCCGATGAGCGAAGGTGAGTGCTAACGAAGCTGCCCAATGGCGGCCTGCATCGAAGCGGTGGCCAGAGGCAATGTGTGGTTTGGCGAGTTCGCACAGGATCATGGGTTGCTACCGCTTCCTTTTCACTAAGCCTTTGACATAGGTAAGCAATTAATGCGCCAAAATGGTGAAAAGCCCTGCTGTGCGGTCAATGGTAGGGATGAACGGCGGTGACTGGCAGTGCTACGCATCTAGGCGCACCAAAACAGCACCACATCAGACCTCAAATGCACCAAATAAATGCACTCACTACTTGCTTAGTGCTCAGCCTGCACTCACTCTTCACACCATTACTGCACAACGACCCGGTCACGCCCACCGCGCTTCGCTTCATAAAGGGCCTGATCAGCACGCTGCAGGGAGTGGTGATAGTCTGGGTGACCATCGTGAAGCGTTACACCCACGCTAATCGTCACGTTAAGCAGCGTATCGGCACCGGCGAGCATCGGCTCCTTAGCCACCGATTGGCGTAAACGCTCAGCAAATAACCGGCTGCCGTCATGGTCAGTATTGACCAGCACAATCAAAAACTCCTCGCCGCCCATGCGAAACACGTAATCACCTCCACGGGTGGAGCGATCAAGGATGCTCGCCACCTGCTGCAGCACGTTGTCGCCGGCGTCGTGCCCATGGGTATCGTTGATCGATTTGAAGTGATCGATATCTACCATCAACAGCGCAAAGCAGTGCTCCGAGTGGCGGGCAATGTCTATTTCGCGACTAAGCACCACTGACAAAAACTTGCGGTTGAGCAACCGGGTTAAGCTGTCGCGCCCTGCATCCAAACCGGAGGCGCGCTCTAACACATTGTCGAGCAGCATCAATACCGTGCGGGCAGCGTCACGAATCTCGCCCAGTGCCTTGAGCCGTTGGTTAATATCCTCATGCTGCAGGGCTTCCAGCCACTCACGATCCACTCGCTGAATATGGTGTGAAATAGTAGCAATCTCTGGCACACCCTCGAACGCATGGCACGCTTTATGGAAGTACCACAGACCAAAATCGGAATTGGATAACCGCGGCAGCGTGGCGATATCCTGCTGGGCGGCTATGGCAAACATCAGCGCATTCTCCCAATTCAACAGCGCCGAACGCTGGCGTTCACGCTCGTCGCCAATGCTCTGGGTGAGTGAAAACAGCTTGTACGCCTCTTCAGTGCGCGCATTACGGTCACTGGCCACCGAGTAGGCGTGGCTCATGATCTCCATGGCCATATCGATATGGTCGGAAACGTACACCGAGGCATCCCCCGGCGATAGCGGGCTTTTGAACGTGGCGTTGATCTGCTGATAAAACACCTGCTTCAGTTGCCGCGCTCCACTTAGCACCAGGTTGACCGGAATATCGATGCGGGCATGCACCTGCCCCACTTTTTCCTGCTGCTCAACCAGGGACTCAAAATCGGCGTGCTCAACGGCAAACATGGCCTTCAGCCAGCGCTGCATTGAGGGGTGTAAACGCTGCTCCACTTGATCGTTGGAGAGAAACAGCGAAGCATGCGGGTCTTCCAACATCACCCGGTAAAAGTGGTCAGCAAAGCTTTGCCCGTGGTGCTCTACCAACGTCTCGACTGCTTGCCGCAACGGTTTGGGCGTACGCTCCAGAAGCGCTTGCCACTCGGCGGCGAGCTGATGTTTATCTTTATAGCGCATACCCCACCTGCTTCTTATTGATCAACAGCCAATATTACACGCCAAGCATTTTCGTCAACCGAACACAGAGCAGGGTTTTAGCGAATAAGCCCGCCAGATATCTTCTGTCATGTGCATCACTTGACGGCGGTAAAAGCATCATGTATATCAAATGATAGACTTTTTAAGTATCAAATGAGGATAACATTATGGATATCCACTTCACTCAATACCAGCCACCCAAAGCTTTGGCGTCCGGTTTCTGGCAACAAATTGGCTTGCCAGCCAGAGGCCGCAAGTTGCATGAGCTGTTGCATGAAGGGGTGGAGTATCGTGTTTATCCCCAGATTGCCAAGGTATCAGGTATTGAGCAGAAGGCACTGGCGCGCTACGTGGATATTCCCTCTGCTACGCTTAGCCGTCGCGCCAAATCGGGCCGTTTCAAAATGGCAGAGAGTGACCGGTTGTATCGCTTTGCTGAGCTCTTTAAAGCGGCGCTGGATCTGTTTGAAGGCGACGCCGATGGCGCCCGCGCTTGGCTGCTCAAGCCTAATGCAGGGCTAGGCGGGCGCCGTCCCGTGGAAATGAGCGCGACCTCGGCGGAGTATCAAACGGTGCTGAACCTGATCGGGCGGCTGGAGCACGGGGTCTCGGTATGAGCGAGGTCACCGCCTATCGGCTGGTTAAGCGTAAGTTTCAGGAGACAGCGTTTGATGGCGAGGGCGCACGGCTTTACGGTGGGCGCTGGAACAGCCCAGGCAATGCCTGTGTGTATGTGGCAAGCTCCGAGTCGCTGGCACTACTGGAAAGTATGGTGAATCTGGAAAGCTATCGGCTGCTTAATGCCTATGCGCTGCTGCGCCTGACGCTGCCCGCCAAAAGCATTCTCAGCGTTGGCGCCGAAGATTTACCTGCAAACTGGCGGGAAGCACCCGCGCCCGCAGAGACCGCTGAACTTGGCGATGGCTGGCTAGCATCAGGCCAAAGTCTGGCACTGGCAGTGCCAAGCGTGGTCGTGCCGAGAGAGCTCAACTACATGCTCAACCCGGCACACCCCTTATTCGATCAAATCGTCGCAGCGGCCGAGGTGCTGCCATTTCAACCTCTCATCTGCCTCGGTGGCATAGCGTAGCTCACGCTTTTCACCACCGCCTCACCCATTACAGCTTTCAGCAGCGTGGCAATTGACCGCACAACTGTCACTCTCTCATCCGCTAAAATCCTGGCATCTATATAAAAAATACAACACGGCCCACAAAGCGTATCGAGTAAATGTATTTATCACGTTCAGTAGGGACTCTTTGGTATCGCATAGCGCTTTTTATGGCGTTTGTGGCGATGCATCTCCTATTGGGCGGGCCGCTGATTTCCCAGTATCAATCCGGTGGTCAGCATCATGCTAACCACCGCACTGACCATGCCTCTAGTCACCAGGGCGGGGGCCATCATCAGCACACGGCGCCACCAGCAAGTAAACACCATCATCATTCAGGCCATGCTGAAGCGGTAGAGCCGGTCTTCAACTGGTTTCACCAGTGTGGCTACTGCACTGTCTGGCAACAGTTTCCAACGGCACACACTTTTCTTCCTGCGATCAGCCTGCAAGCGTTTATCACCCACGATCAACTGCTGACGCAACCGACACAGGCGATGCAGTCCTGTGATAACTACCCTCACGCGCTAACGCGAGCCCCGCCCTTTTTGCGATCTGTATAACGCCACATCGTCAGTCCTTTCAGCCTGAAGCTCGCTTCCGGCTGGCGGCTGTCTACATCAAAAAAAGGGATCATCATGTCACACTCAACGGTTGTGCATGGCGCCGTTACGCCTGCCCGGTTAAAAAACCGTTTTCAACGACACGCACTGACGTTAAGCATCGCCGCGGTATCAAGCCTGGCTGCCCAAAGCACATGGGCACAATCATCCACCACTCACCACAACCATCATCAGGCGCTAAATACGATGGTCGTGACGGCTGTACCGCTAAGTTCACCGCTAACGGTGGAAACCGACCCGCGCATACCGCGACAACCGGCCCCTGCCAGCGACGGTGCCTACTATCTTCAGACCATTCCAGGGTTCTCTGCCATTCGGAACGGCGGCACTAACGGTGACCCGGTTTTCCGTGGCATGTTTGGCTCACGTCTACGCATACTGACAAATGGTAGCCAAATGCTAGGCGCTTGCCCGGCGCGAATGGATGCGCCGACGTCTTATATCTCACCTGAAAATTACGACAGCCTCACTGTCACCAAAGGGCCGCAGTCGGTTCTGTGGGGGCCTGGCGCTTCAGCGGCAACGGTGCGCTTCGACCGCGGCCCTGAGGAGTTCGATGAAGCCGGCGTACGAGTGGATGGCAGCGTCATGCTGGGTACCTATGGGCGATTTGATCGCCGCATTGATGCCGCGGTGGGCAATCAAGACGGCTATCTACGCATTACCGGCAACCAATCCGAAGCCAATGACTATAAGGATGGCGACGGAAACGTCGTGCCCTCGTTATGGGATAAGTGGAACGGCGATGTAGCGCTTGGCTGGACACCCGACGACGATACTTGGCTTGAGGTCACCGCTGGCCGTGGAGACGGTGAAGCCCGCTATGCAGGGCGTGGCATGGATGGCAGTAAGTTTCTCCGCGAAACCGTGGGCATCCGTTTCCGGCGCGAGAATTTAGGTGAACACTGGAAACGTCTGGAAATGCAGGCCAACTATGCCTATGCCGACCATATTATGGATAACTTCACGCTACGTTCACCGGGCAGCATGGACATGGGCGGCGGCATGGACATGGGTGGCGGCATGGATATGAGTGACGGCATGGCCATGCGGCTAGACCGTCGTACTCGGAGCGCCCGTGTCGCGTCAACGTGGGAATGGGAAAATACCACGTGGATCGCCGGTGTCGACGTTGAACATCAAGTACACCGCAACCTGGATAGCGAGCGCTGGCAGCCCGATTACGAGCAGACCCAGTTCGGTGCCTTCAGCGAGGTCACCCGTTATATCGGTGAACGTGACCGTCTTATTGGCGGTGCCCGCGTAGACCGCTATCGCGTCAGTGACGAGAATCTGGATACGGCGACCGCAGGCCTTACTCGCCGTGACACCCTGCCCAGCGCCTTTGTCCGCTACGAGCAAGATTTAGCCTCAGCACCGATCACCTGGTATGCCGGTATTGGGCATGTGGAGCGCTTCCCCGACTACTGGGAACTGAGTTCCAGCCAAGCAGGCCCGGCCGGTAGCGTGAATGCCTTCGACGGTGTTCAAGCCGAAAAAACCACTCAGCTGGACATCGGCGCGCAGTACAACGACCAGCGCTTAAGCGCATGGGTGTCCGGATATGCAGGGTATGTGAACGATTTCATCTTGTTTGATTACAACACCGCGAGCATAAGCCGTACTCAAGTCGATAACATCGATGCCCAGATTGCGGGTGCCGAAGTAGGCGCCAGTTATCAACTGACCGACAACTGGGTAAGCAATGCCTCGCTGGCCTATGCCTGGGGACGTAATGCCGACGATGATGAGGCATTACCTCAAATCCCGCCGCTGGAAGCGAATATAGGTCTGACCTATGCACGTGATGCCTACTCCGTGGGTGGCCTATGGCGTGGCGTAGCGGCACAGAACCGCACAGCCCTAGAAAAAGGCAATGTCGTCGGCCAAGACCTAGAATCGTCCTCAAGTTTCGGAGTGTTCTCGCTCAATGGCACGTATCAAGCGAGCAACCACCTAACGCTAAGCGTGGGTGTGGATAACGTTTTCGACACCACGTACACCGAGCACTTAAACCTGGCAGGTAATGCAGCCTTTGGCTATCCCGCTGATTTGGATCGCGGTATTAACGAGCCTGGCCGAATGGTGTGGGCGCGAGCCGATTTCAGCTTCTAATTCACTCAGGTGCTCAATAGAGCACCTATTTGCCCTTATTGATTAGCCGCCAGGCTAGATGCCTGGTGGCTTGGAGAGACCGCATGTCGACTGCATCACCCCCACAAGAAGGTAAGCGCAAGACCTTCGATCTGTATCGCGCCGTTTGGCGCTGGCATTTTTACGCTGGCCTGTTGGTGCTGCCGTTTATGATTACCCTGGCGATCACCGGCGGGCTGTATCTTTTCAAAGACGAACTGGATGCGCTAATACACGCTGATGTTAAGCGCGTGGCCGTGCAAGAAGTCACGCTCCCCCCCTCTTCGCTGGTAAGTGCGGCCCTACAGGCGCACCCCGGTACCGCCGTAAAATTCACCGACCCCGCAACGCCGGATAGCTCGGCGGAGATTACGGTCAACACAGTAGAGGGCGAGCGGTTAGCCGTTTACGTCAACCCCTATACCGCCAATGTGCTGGGAGCGCTGGATGACCGTGGTACGGTGATGTGGACCGTTCGCTATCTGCACAGTTTGAAATATTTTGGCCCCACGGCGCGCAAACTGATTGAAATAGTCGGCGGCTGGTCCATTCTACTAGTGCTTACCGGCATTTATCTGTGGTGGCCACGCCGCAAGGGCGCGGGTGGCGTGGTTAGCGTACGCGGCAAGCCCAAAACGCGCGTGTTCTGGCGCGACCTGCATGCCGTGCTGGGTATATTTGTGGGCGGGTTTATCGTCTTTCTGGCGATCACCGGCATGCCCTGGTCTGGCGTATGGGGCGCACAAGTTAATCAGTGGGCGAACGGTCACAATTTCGGTTACCCAGCAGGCGTTCGCGTTGAAGTGCCGATGTCGGAAGTGCGCTTAAACGAGCAAAGCCCGACCAACTGGTCTCTCGAACAGGCACAAGTTCCAGCATCTACGCAGGGGGCAAGCGAGACAACGAGCATTGGCCTTGACGGCGCTGTCGCTATCTTCAATGAACTGGGCTTACATCACGGCTATGCAGTAAGCCTGCCGACCACGGCAACCGGGGTGTATACCGGCTCGGTCTATCCCCATGACCTTAGCCAACAGCGCGTCGTGCATCTGGATCAGTACAGTGGCGAGAGCCTGATCGACATGACCTACGCCGACTACGGCCCCTTGGGCCGCTGGCTGGAGTTTGGCATCAACGTGCATATGGGTCAGCAGTTTGGATTATTCAATCAGCTACTGTTCCTGGCCGTCTGCCTAGCCATCGTTCTGCTGGCCGTGTCAGCGGCGGTGATGTGGTGGAAGCGACGCCCCTCAGGCGCTATGGGAGTGCCGCCTTTACCGTCCGATAAGCGTGTTTTCCGTGGTTTGATAGCGATGCTGGTGATCGGTGGCGTGATATTCCCACTCGTGGGGGCATCTTTGATCGTGATGCTGATCATCGACTGGCTGGTGGTTCGCCCGCGTCAGGAGCGCCGCCTCTCTAAACAAACCGCATAGCGCTACGCAGTCACCTTTGCCATCAACGCTGACACTGCGTCAGCGTTGATGGATGCGATGATAATAGTTAGCCGCTCGATACCAATTGTTTAAGGTCAGCAACGATGGACTCCAGGGTATCGCTATCGCGAATCATGAAGTGTGCATCCCCCTGCGGATCAAACGCGAACACGGCACTGGTGTGGGTAACGGTATAGTTGCCATGGGCATCTGGCTCATCGTAATCGTAGGTGACACGGTAGCGGTTTGCGACCGCATCTATGTCAGCACGCTCACCTGTTAAACCTATAAACTCAGGCCCAAACGCCTCCGTGTATAGCTGCATGACCTCTGGCGTATCACGGCTTGGATCAACAGAAATAAATAGCACCTGTATTTGATCGCGTACATCGGCATCAAGGCGCCTTAATGCAGTGGCCATTTTAGCGAGTGTAATGGGGCAAACATCGGGGCAGTGTGTGTAACCAAAGTAAAGCAGCGTTGCTTTGCCTTCATATAGCGTTTCATCGACCTCAACACCGTCTTCATTGACCAAGTCAAAGTCAAGTGCTGGCATCATTTCGGAGATATCGGTCGTACGCCACCGCTGATCGCTACATCCCACCAGCAACACCAGCGCCAGAACAACAAGCAACTTGTTACACATGGACAAAGAGTTGCAGCACTGTTCTTTAGTTTGCACCAGGCGCCACCACCGTAAAGGAGACGGGCTGCTCTTGCTGATCCTCAAAGTGCAGCACAACCTCCACGCTATCACCTTCCTCTAACGCCTGAGTACGGTGCATGAACATAAGATGATACCCCTTGGGCGCAAAGGCAAAGCTTTCACCTGGAGCGACGTCGATTTCCTCCACCACATGCATCTGCGCAACATCGTCTTCTTGCGTACTGACATGCATGTGGGTCATATGAAACGCAGCGCTCTCTGCCCCCACTAATGTTAACGGCGTATCACCGGTATTCGTAAGATTGAAATAACCAGCTCCAGGTAGATCACCCGGTAACAGACTTAACTTAGCGTCGGTTACTTCAACTTCAGCGGCGTAAACACTTCCTGCACAAAGAGCCATAATACATATACTTAGCGTTGCATTTGCCACGATTTTTAACATGTGAGAACTCCACATCATTGATTATTAACAGATAGATGACAGTCCACAGTTTGACTGATACTGGCGAGAGTTAATATCGAGAATGAGATGACCATTCACCGTGTCATAAAAAAAAGGCGCGAAGCCTTTTTCCGAGGACGCTACGCTGTATAAGCCACACACCCCATAGCCATAGTTAACGCTTTGAAGATGTTGTAGCTCTATCGTACTTGACGTTTGCAGCGCTGCCACCAGCGCGCGCTGGACATCCTCATTTTCCTGCTGACCCGACATGGCCTGACTACCAAACAGTAGCCCACCCAACACCAGCATTGCAGCAATGGGTAATACAACTAACAGTATAAAGGAGCGTTTCTGGCGCATAACGATGCTTCTCGGCAATGTCCCGCAATAATATTTAAGCAAGCAAATTACTCTACCGAGTATCATTCTGTTTAGCGAATGAGAGAAGCTTTTGCGCCAATCTGCCGCACCCTTTGGCTTGTCAAACAGCCAAGCGGATGGGCGCGAACTACTTTTGCCTTATAGAGATTGGCCGATAAATGGACTGAATTTGAGCTGGAAAGAGTGACGCACCTTGCCGCAGTGCGGCCAATGAGGAACACCTGACTGTGGTAACAGCCGCTATACCTTCTGGGCACCCCGATGCCTGGCACGACAATGCGCAAAACACCCATCCCGTTTTCAACGGTGCTTTTGCTAGCCAGCTGACTCACCTTTCTGCTTCGCTCCACGCTTTTATCCGCTTGACAACGTATTAATCACGCCACAAACTTAGCCAAGGCTATACTTCTTTCCTCGGGAAAATCAGTTTACACAAAGCAATTTCACCCCATCTACCTCATGACGAGTCTGGAGCTAAATAATGGCAACAAAATATGCCGTGATTCTATTGGGAACGCTGCCTTTTAGTGCGTTGGCAACTGCCGATGAAACGCCCTTAAACGTGGTGGCAACGATTGGGATGATTGCCGATGTAGCGCAGGAAGTAGGCGGCGAATGCGTTAATGTGGAAGCCATGATGGGCCCCGGCGTAGACCCCCACCTGTATCAGGCAAGCGCTAGCGACGTGGCCTTGCTGCGGGGCGCCGAACACATTCTCTATTCAGGCTACTCATTGGAAGGGCAGCTGGGGAGTGTGCTGGAGAATTTCTCGGCACGAACACCCACGCTTGCCGTGGCGCCCGCTTCCATTGATCCGGCGTCGTTGATCACCGCTCAGGATGTCTACGGAGTCGACCCTCACCTGTGGATGGATGTCTCTTTATGGGCCCAAACACTGCCCACCCTAAGCGATGCATTGAGCGAAGCACGCCCTGAGTGCGCCACGACGATTGAAACCAATACCGAGCGTTATCAGGCTCAATTGCTAGCCCTGCATGAGTGGGTTAAAGAGAGCATTGCCAGCATCCCCGAAGAGCAACGTATTCTCGTCACCGCCCACGATGCATTCAGCTATTTTGGCCGTGCCTATGACATTGAGGTGGAAGGGATTCAGGGGATCAGTACCGAAACCGAAACCGGGATCGCCGATATTCGCAGCATGGCGGATAGCGTTGTTGCCCGTAACGTGCCCGCCATATTTGTCGAGAGCACCATCAATCCACGCACCATTCAGGCAGTGATCGATGCAGCAAGGCAGCGCGGCCATGATGTGACCATCGGCGGCCAGCTTTATTCCGACGCCATGGGCGATGAAGGCACGGTAGATGGTACCTATATGGGCATGATCTACCGTAACACCCAGCACATTGTCGAGGCGCTAGGCGGTTCCTTGGCCCCGCTGCCAAAGGCACTGGATGACTGGGCCAGCGAGTGGCAACTCGCTCAATAAGCATTCGATAAGGCAGTGATCCATGGCGACATCCGACCTTACAGACACCGCACTGAGTATTAAAAACCTGACGGTGAGCTACCATAACCAGCCCGTGCTTTGGGATATCGATCTGGATATCCCCGCCGGTGTCATGGCGGGCATTGTCGGCCCTAACGGGGCGGGCAAGAGCACGTTGATCAAAAGCCTCCTGGGGCTGGTGCCGTCGCTGTCAGGCGAGGTGATGGTGCATGGGCGGCCTTACGCCACGCAGCGTAAACGGGTGGGCTACGTGCCCCAGCGCTCAAGCGTTGACTGGGATTTTCCCACCACTGCACTGGATGTGGTCACCATGGGGCTTTACGGGCGTTTAGGTTGGCTCAAAAGACCGGGGCGAAAAGAGCGCCACGAGGCTCAGGAAGCACTTGAGATGGTCGGTATGAGTGCCTTGGCTGAGCGCCAGATTAGCCAGCTCTCAGGTGGCCAGCAGCAGCGCGTATTTTTGGCCCGTGCGCTGGTGCAGCAAGCCGATGTGTATTTTCTTGATGAACCCATGGCGGGCGTCGATGCCACCACCGAGCGGGCCATTATCGATATCCTGCGCCGCCTGCGCGACGCGGGCAAAACGCTGATTGTGGTACACCACGATCTGCAAACGGTTCGCACCTACTTTGACTGGCTACTGCTACTCAACGTGCGAGTCATCGCCAGCGGCAAGGCCGAGGAGGTGTTCAAGATCGATCACCTGCGCCAGGCTTACGGCGGCCAAATCGCGCTACTTAACGACAATGAATCGTTAATGTTTTCCGCCTCAAAGGTGAAGTAACCCATGGTGTGGCTTGAGCTTTTATCTGACTACACCTTTCAGAATGTAGTCATTGGCGCCTCGCTGCTGGGGCTGATCAGCGGCCCGCTGGGCTGTTTTGCGGTGCTGCGTCGCCAAAGCCTGCTGGGAGACGCAATTTCCCACGCAGCCCTTCCCGGCATCTGTTTAAGCTTTATCATCACCGGCAGCCGGGATATTGGCGGGATTATTATTGGTTCACTGATCACCGGCTCCGCCGCCGCGCTGATTATGCTGATGCTAACGCGCTTAAGCCGCCTGAAAACTGACGCAGCCCTGGGCGCCTGCCTGAGTATCTTTTTTGCCGTGGGTATCGTTCTGCTCACCTATATACAGAGTACCAATAACGCCTCCCAGGGCGGTCTTGAGGCCTTTCTGTTCGGTCAGGCCGCCGCGACGCTGCGCTCCGATTTATGGGTGATGGGCAGCATTACGCTGGTTACGCTGCTGCTGCTTGCCGTCTTCTGGAAACAGGCCAAGCTGGTCACCTTTGATGCGGAGTACGCCCGCACGCTCGGCATGCCTATCACCGTGATTGAAGCATCGCTCACCGCTATGGTTGCGCTAGCAGTCGTCGTCGGCCTGCAGATGGTCGGTGTGATTTTGATGGCCGCCATGATCGTGGCACCCGCGGCCGCCGCCCGACAGTGGAGCCGCCACCTAGGCGGCATGCTCACCATCGCCGCAGGCGTCGGTATTGTCAGTGGTGTTTCAGGGGCAACCATCAGCACCCTATCGCGTGGCCTGGCAACCGGCCCGCTGATTGTCCTTACCGCAACCGCCATCGTGCTTATATCGTTGGCATTGGCGCCCGGCCGTGGCCTGCTGTGGGGTGTGATAAAGCACTATCGCCAGAAGTCAGCGCTGCAGAAACAGCAGCTACTTTATGCGCTATATAAACACTCGGCCGATCCCTCATGCGCCCCCTCAACACTCGGTTCACGCAGGATGCTCAACAAGCTTAAGCAGCAAGGCTACCTAATCCGCTCTCCACGCGGTGCCACCCCAAGCGACGACGGCTGGGGGCTAACGGCACAGGGCCAGGCGGAGGCTAGAAGAGTGGTCGCGGCCTTTGAGGAATTAGCATCATGATGGCAGAGCTACTGACCACAACTGCCCTGCCCATTATGCTAGTGGGCGCGATGGTAGGCATCGCCTCCTCGGCGGTGGGCACCTTTTTAGTGCTGCGCGGCAACAGCATGTTATCCGACGCAATCAGCCATTCGATTGTGTTTGGCATCGTCATCGTCTGGCTGCTGACCAAGCAACAGAGCGGGCCGGTACAACTGATCGGGGCCGCCCTCACTGGGCTGTTAACCGTCCTGCTCACCGAAGCCTTAGCGAGCACCAAACGGGTCAAGCAGGATACCGCTATCGGCCTGGTCTTCCCGGCTCTGTTCTCTATCGGCGTGCTGCTGTTGAATATTTATGCCAATGATGTGCATATCGACACGCATACCGTGCTGCTCGGGGAGATCGGTTTTGTCTGGCTGGATACACTCGACATCTTCGGCCTGCCCATCCCTCAGGCGCTGGTATCGATGAGCGTGATGACGGTGCTCAACTACGCGTTTATCGGACTCTTTTATAAGGAGCTGAAGCTGGCCACCTTCGATCCGGCGCTGGCCAAAACGTTCGGCTTTATGCCCTCGATTCTTTTCTATGTACTGCTAATGCTAACTAGTTCCACTGCCGTAGCGGCCTTTGATGCGGTAGGCGCGGTGCTGTTTATCGCCTTTGCCATTGTTCCCGCCTCCGCCGCCTATTTGCTGACCGACCGGCTGTGGATGATGTTTATCATCGGTGCGCTAATTTCTATCGCCTCGAGTATTTCTGGCTACTACCTCGCAGTGTATCTCAACGTCTCCATTGGCGGCATGATGGCCGTCATGACTGGCGTATTCCTGATGCTCGCCTTTCTAGCAGGGCCACGCTACGGCGTGATTACCCAACTGGTCAAACGCCAACGGGCACGCCAGGCGCCGGTGGAGCCGCCGCCCAGCGTTTGAAGCCCAGCTTTTGGAAACACGGCTCATCCGCGCGCAAAAAAGCGACCGCCTTTCGACAACCGCTTGGCCGGGCAGACGGTAACCGGGTGTGGATAACTTAAACCGTCAGATGCTGCTTGATCAGCTCATTGGAGAGCTCGCTGATCTCACCTTTGGCCACCGGTCGGCCGCGATCCATGATCACAAAGCGGTCGGCGTATTTACGGGCAAAGGGCAGCTTCTGCTCTACCAGTAGCACCGTTAGGCCATCTTCGTTGATCAACTGGCGAATCACCTGGCCAATCTGGGCGACGATATTGGGCTGAATGCCCTCCCCTGGCTCGTCCAAAATCAGTAGTTTGGGTTCGATGACCAGTGCGCGGCCAATCGCCAGCTGCTGCTGTTGCCCGCCGGAGAGATCGCCGCCACGGCGGTGTTTCATCTCTTTTAGCACTGGGAACAGTTCATAGACCCGCTCTGGGATTTTCTTCAGCCCGTCACTGCGGGCGGCAAGGCCGGTGCGCAGGTTCTCCTCTACGGTCAGCAGCGGAAATATCTGCCGCCCTTGGGGCACGTAGCCAATTCCCAACCGCGAGCGCGCCTCAACGGCTTTTTTAGTCAGCTCGATCTCGCCTGCCTCGGCGGTATAGCGCAGCTCGCCACTTTTGACGGCCACTTCACCCATCACGGCTTTCAGCAGCGTGGTTTTACCCACGCCGTTGCGTCCCATCACGCAGGTACACTGGCCAGCAGGCACCTCAAGGTCAAGATCCCAGAGGGTGTGGCTTTCGCCGTAAAACTGGTTGAGCTTTTCGATCGCTAGCATCAGGCGGCCTCCTCGTCATCGGCACCCAGGTAGACCTCAATTACTTTGGGGTCGCTGGAGACTTGATCCATGGTGCCTTCCGCCAGCACGCTGCCCTGATGCAAGACCGTCACCTGGCGGGCAATCGAACGCACAAAGCCCATATCATGCTCCACCACCACCACGGACTGTTTACCGGCCAGCCCGGTGAGCAACTCGGCAGTGCGCTCCATCTCCTGCTCGGTCATGCCCGCCACCGGTTCATCCACAAGCAGTAGACGCGGGCGCTGCATCAGCAGCATGCCGATCTCCAGCCACTGTTTCTGGCCGTGGGAAAGAATACCCGCGGGCTGGTGACGCAGCTCCGTCAGGCCGATGGTTTCCAGTACTTCATCAATGCGGTCTTTGATCTCGCCGGTCATGCGGGCGGTCAGGGTAGGAAAAATCCGCTTGTCCGCCGCCATGGCCAGCTCCAGATTTTCAAACACCGAGAGCGCTTCAAACACGGTGGGTTTTTGAAACTTGCGGCCAATGCCCAGGCTGGCAATATCGGGCTCGTTCATGTGCAGCAGGTTATGGCGGCTCCCGAACCATACGCTGCCGCTGGTGGGGCGGGTTTTGCCGGTGATGATATCCATCATGGTGGTTTTGCCCGCCCCGTTGGGGCCGATAATGCAGCGCAGCTCACCGTCGTTGATGGTTAGGTTGAGGTTATTGATGGCTTTAAAGCCATCGAAGCTCACGGTGACATCTTCCATGTAAAGGATCGGCCCGTGGCGAACGTCCACCGGCGAGGCTTGGGGCGCCATAAAATCGAACACCCGGTCACGCTGGGACAGCGATTGCAGCAAACTCATGCGGAGGCCTCCTTGGATGTCTGTTGATGATCAGGGTTAGCCGAATCGTCGCGCTTGCGACGCTTGAGGTAGCGAAACAGCCCCGCTACCCCCTTGGGCAGAAACACTGTGACCAGTACAAACATCGCACCTAACGCAAACAGCCAGGCATCAGGCATGACGCCGGTAAAGATGGTTTTGGCATAGTTAACCAAAATGGCACCAATCACTGCGCCATAGAGTGTGGCGCGACTGCCCAGTGCGACCCACAGCACAATCTCGATGGAGAAAATCGGCGAGAACTCGCTGGGGTTGATAATCCCCACTTGCGGCACGTAGAGCGCCCCCGCCAGGCCTGCGAGCATCGCCGAGACCACAAACACAAACAGCTGAAAGCGCTCGACCCGATAACCGAGAAAGCGCGTACGCGCTTCGGCATCCCGAGTGGCCACGCTGACCCGCCCCAGCTTGCTGGTCACAATCGCACGGCACAGGATATACCCCAGCGCCAGCGCAACGCCGGTGGCCAGGAACAACCCTAGGCGCGTGGCATCGCTGCGCAGGTCAAAACCGACGATTTCGCGGAAGTCAGTCAGGCCGTTATTACCGCCGAAGCCCATCTCGTTGCGGAAGAAAGCCAGCATCAAGGCAAAGGTCAGTGCCTGGGTGATAATCGACAGATATACCCCGGTGACCCGTGAGCGAAACGCCAAGAAGCCGAACACTAACGCCAGCAGCCCCGGCGCCAGCAGAACCATGGCAAAGGCGAACCAAGCCATATCGAAACCGTGCCAGAACCACGGCAGGCTGTCCCAGTTGAGGAACACCATAAAGTCCGGCAGCACCGGATGGCCGTAGGTACCGCGATCGCCAATCTGGCGCATCAGGTACATGCCCATGGCGTAACCGCCAATGGCGAAAAAGGCGCCATGGCCGAGGCTCAAAATGCCCAGATAGCCCCACACCAAGTCCACCGCCACGGCCAGCAGTGCGTAACTCAGGTACTTGCCAAACAGGTTGACCGTATAGGCGCCCACATGCAGCGGGTTATCCGGCGGCACTGCCACGTGCAGGAGGGTGACCAGCGCCAGCGCGGCCAGTAGCACGCCGAGAAAAATCTGCGTAGAGCGTTCGCTGAATGGGCGTGTTAGCCAAAAATTCGTCGATGATTCGGTCGTTAAAGACATCGTTTAGCCCTCCGCAGCCCGGCCCTTCTGCGGGAAGAGTCCACGCGGGCGTTTTTGAATGAATAGGATGATAAAGACCAGCACGATAATTTTGGCCAGTACCGCGCCTGCCCAGGGTTCCAGCACCTGGTTGATCACCCCCAGCGATAAGCCAGCAACCAGCGTGCCCCATAGATTACCCACACCGCCGAACACCACCACCATGAAGGAGTCGATGATGTAGTTCTGGCCCAGGTTAGGGCCGACGTTGGTGAGCTGAGAGAGCGCGACACCGGCAAGCCCGGCTACGCCGGAGCCCAGCGCAAAAGTCATGATATCCACACGAGTGGCACGAATGCCCATGGAGCGGGCCATGGCGCGGTTCTGGGTTACGGCACGCACCTCAAGCCCTAGCCGCGTGCGACGCATAATCAGCATCAGCCCGGCAAACACCACCAGCGCAAAGCCGAGCACGTACATGCGGTTAAGCGTTAATGACAACGCATCATTCACCACTAGCGAACCACTCATCCACTCGGGGGTGATGACGGTACGGTTAAGCGGTGAAATCACCGTGCGCACCAACTGCTGCAGAATCAAACTGATACCAAAGGTCGCCAGCAGCGTTTCCAGCGGGCGGCCTTTGAGGAACTGGATAACACCGCGCTCGATCGCCACACCCGCCAGAGCGGCGACCATAAAGCCTGCGGGAATCGACAGGATCAACGCCAACCCCGGTTGGCCGGGCAGCAGTTGCTGCATCGCCCAGGTGGTGTAGGCGCCCAGCATCATCAGCTCGCCGTGGGCCATGTTGATCACGCCCATGACCCCGAAGGTGATCGCCAGGCCAATAGCAGCTAGCACCAGCACTGAGCCGAGGCTCAAGCCGAAATAGAGCGTTTCCAGACCACGATTGATTTTGAGCTGCTGCTCAATGCCCGCCAGAGAAGCGGCAGCGGCATTGGCGACGACGGGATCATCGCTATTGGCTGCCCGGCTCAATGCCACGCGGGAACGGGGGTGTAGGCTGCCGTCCAGCGCTTCGACCCCAGCCATTTCGCCCGCTTCGGCGCGGTAGATCGCCACGGCCTGGGTCAGCCGGTAACGCACCTGCTCGTCCTCTTCCTGTTCGATCAAGTCGTCGAGAGTGGGCACCAGCTCACCATCTACTTCCCCTAACAGGCGCTCGGCCGAGGTGCGGCGGCGCTCCACATTAGGCGAGTAAAGGTCAACTACCGCGATGGCACTGCGCAACTGATTACGCAGGTTGTTGTTGATGCCGATACGCTCCAGATCACGACGGGACATCTCGCCCAGCGCTTCGCCGGTTAGGACATCGGCCACCGGCCAGTCGCGGCCGCGGTTCTCTAGCACCAGCACGAACCGGCCGTCTTCGGTGCGCTGCAAGCGGCCATCCAGCAAGGCCTGCAACCAGTCTCGGGCGCGTTCGTCGTCGCTTTGCAAAATCGCGGTGATCGCTTCGCCTTTGGCGGCGTAAGACTCAACGTCCAGCGCCTCCAACAGTTCGAGCGCGGCCGCATCGTCGGCAGTATTCGTGGAGCTCGTTTGTGCTTGGGCGGTCACTGTGATGCTTAACAACAGTAGGCACAGCAGCCCTAAGGAAAGGAAACGCCTCATGGGGTTCTTCCTTTGGTTATCTAAGAGGGTAACTGAATATATCGGTGCCAGCGCAGGCTTCCGCGAGGGCGCTGTAAACCCATCCTTGGGCGCTACTTTTGCCATCTGACCGCCATGGATGGCGGAAATGCCGGAATAGTAAGGAACACTTTCCGGCCATGGCAAAAGACCCTCGCTTCAGCCTGCCCTAGCACCAGCGAGCGGGCAGTTTTAAAAGAAGTTATTTCCACTGCGATAGACGTGCTTACTCAGCGAGCGCCGCTTCGGCTTCTTCTGCTGCGGTGCTGCCACCGCACGAGCCGTTCACGACGTTGAAGTTGCCGCACTCCATCGGCTTGCGCCAATCGGCAATCAGGTCACGGGAGCCAGGCAGGTAGTCAGACCAGGCGTCGCCCGCCACGGTAGACGGCGTCTGCCAAACGATATCGAACTGACCGTTGTCCTGAATCTCACCGATCAGCACCGGCTTGGTGATGTGGTGGTTGGGCATCATCGCCGCATAACCGCCGGAGAGGTTAGGTACGGTCACACCGATAATGGCGTCTTTCACCGTATCGACGTCTGTCGTGCCCGCTTTGCGAACCGCTTCGGCCCACATATTGAAGCCGATGTAATGCGCTTCCATTGGGTCGTTGGTCACTGCCATATCGTCGCCGGTGTACTCAATCCAGGCATCGATAAAGTCGTAGTTGTCATCGTTATCGACGCTCATGAAGTAGTTCCATGCCGCCAGGTGGCCCACCAGCGGGCCGGTATCAATACCAGTAAGCTCCTGCTCGCCCACAGAGAAGGCGATGACCGGAATATCGGCAGCGTCGATACCCTGGTTGGAAAGCTCGGTATAGAACGGCACGTTGGCGTCGCCGTTAACCGTCGAGATTACGGCGGTCGGTTTACCCTCTTCACCGAAGCGGCGAATTTCTGCCACGATGTTCTGCCAATCGGAGTGACCGAACGGCGTGTAGTTGACCATGATGTCCTCATCCGCGATGCCGTGTTCATCCTTGAGGAAGGCCTCGAGGATACGATTGGTAGTGCGCGGGTAGACATAGTCGGTACCCACTAGCGCAAAGCGCTCGATACCGACTTCGTTGATAAGGTATTCAACCGCAGGAATCGCCTGCTGGTTAGGCGCTGCGCCGGTGTAGAAGACGTTTTCAGAGGACTCTTCGCCTTCATACTGCACCGGGTAGAACAGCAGCCCGTTGAGCTCCTCTACAACGGGCAGTACGGATTTACGCGAAACCGACGTCCAGTTGCCAAAAATCACGTCCACTTCTTCCTGGTCTAGTAGCTCCCGGGCGCGTTCGGCAAACAGCGGCCAGTTAGACGCGGGATCAACCACCACGGCTTCTAACTGACGGCCGAGCAAACCACCGGCTTCGTTCTGCTGCTCGATAAGCATTTCGACGGTGTCTTTGAGGACGGTCTCACTAATCGCCATGGTGCCGGAAAGCGAGTGCAGGATACCGACTTTGATCGGGTCATCGTCTTGGGCGATGGCTTGGGTGCTGGCCCCCATGATGGCAGCGGTGAGTAAAGCGGTCGCGAAACGGCCACTTGAAAGGAAGGGGCGAGGGTGTGTCGAGCGTTTGAGAGTGTTCATTGTTAATCTCCTTGCACCCCTTATGATTGGGGCTTGATGATTGGCTTCGCACTTGGGGTTGTTGTGTTAGCTCCCCCAATACGTCCACTAGCCATTAACACCTGCAAGGGATGCGCCAGATTGGCACAAAGTTGCCTTATAGCTATTTAATCAGCCACTTAATAATCATCGGAAAATCTCAAAATCCACCACATGCACCAAAATAAAGCGCATTAACGCTGCTGAAGCACCCTCTCAATGCACCAATAAAAGACAGTGCACCAACTAAGTACTTGAACTTTTTAAACACAAAGCATTAACGCATTAGTTACTTATTTGTTACAAAACCACTCTTTATTATTAGTTAAAAAAGTAGATAAGAAAGCGCAGATAAAAAAAGGAGCCTTGGCATCACCAAGGCTCCTTGCTATTCACCCTTTAAGTAGTGGCGTTAAACAGCCACGTCGGGTGGAATTTTCTTACGGCGTTTTTTCAGTAACGGCAGACCAAGCGACAGCAAGGCGACGACCAGTAGGCCAAGCGAGATAGGCTTGTCGATAAAGGTCATCCAGTCGCCACCGGAGATCTGCAGCGCGCGACGCAAGGACTCTTCCATAATGTTGCCCAGAATCAGCGCTAAAATCAGCGGCGCCGCGGGGAAACCAAACAGGCGCATACCCAGGCCCACCAGGCCAAAACCGAGCAGCAGCAACAGATCAAACACACTGAAGCTCATGCCGTAGACGCCGATCATGCAGAAGATCAAAATCAGCGACAGCAGTAGCGGCTTGGGCAGATCAAGAATCTTGGCGATCAGCGGTATCAACGGCAGGTTAAGCACCAGCAGGAAGATATTACCGATATACATACTGGCAACCACGCCCCAGAACACGTCCGGACGCTCTGTCAGCATCATTGGGCCGGGATTGACCCCCATGACCAGCAGGGCACCCAGCAGTACTGCGGTGGTACCCGAACCCGGTACACCCAGCGTCAACAGCGGCACAAAGGAGCCGGTACAGGCGGCGTTGTTGGCCGCTTCCGGCGCGGCCACGCCTTTGATATTGCCCTGCCCAAAGGTGTCGCCATCTTTGGCAATGCGTTTTTCCATGCTGTAACCCAGGAACGAACCAATGGTCGCGCCAGCCCCCGGCAGAACGCCGGTGAAGAAGCCCAACACCGAGCTGCGGCCAACGGGGCCAGCGATCTCTTTGACTTCGCTACGAGTCAGTTTCAGCGAGCCAATCGCATTACGCGGCGCCTCTTTGCCACCACCGCCGCGCAGCAGCATGTAGAACACCTCGGCAAGCGCAAAAATCCCCAGCGCCACCACCAGGAAGTCGATACCGTCGAGAAGCTGAACGGAGCCGAAGGTAAAACGCTCGGTACCGGTCTGCATATCGATACCCACAATCGAGATAATTACCCCCACCACGGCGGCAATCAGCCCCTTGATCAGCGATTTATCCGACAGCGAGACCACGGCGGTTAAGCCCAGCACCATCAGTGCAAAGTACTCGGAAGGGCCAAAGCTTACGGCCACTTTGGAAAGCAGCGGAGCCACCAGCATCAAGAAAATAACCGATACCGTACCGCCCACAAATGACGAGTAGGCGGCAATCGCCAGCGCTTTACCCGCCAGACCTTTTTTGGCCATCGGGTAGCCGTCAAAGGAGGTTGCTACGGTACCCGCAACGCCGGGGGCGTTGAGCAGAATCGAGGAAGTAGAGCCACCGAAGATGGCGCCGTAGTAAACCCCTGCCATCAGGATCAAACCCGACGAGGGTTCCATGGCAAAGGTGATAGGAATCATCAGGGCAAGTGCACTGATAGGGCCAAGGCCCGGCAGCATGCCGATAATGGTGCCAGCAAATACACCGGCAAATACGTAGGCAATATTGATTGGCTCAAGCGCGATGCCAAAGCCGTACATCAAATTATTGAAGGCATCCATGGGAATTACTCTCTTAAGAACTGCTAGCGGAAAGACCTGCTAACAAGGCTTTGTTTAGAAAGGCAGCAAGCCAGTGGGCAGGTAAACATCCATCACCTTCGTCATGGTCAGGTAGAGCGCCAGCACTACCCCCAGCGACGTAGCGAGGTTGACCCCATGGCGGCGATAGCCGTAGTAGGCCGTCAATCCAACGCAGAGCAGCGTAGAAGCGAGTACAAAACCCAGCGGCACCAGCAATAGCGCGTAGGCGGCAATCGCCAACGAAGTCACGATGACCCGCGCCCAGGGCGTCAGTAGCAGCGGCCCGTGCTGCGCCTCTTCGTCGACTTCATCGGCACCGGCTATCGGGGTGGGTTTCTCAAAAAATAGAAACACCGACAGGATCAGTAACGAGAAGCCTAATACTTTAGGAAACAGGTCAGAATCGACCGGGCGCGGCAGAGGAAAGGTAGGGATCTGCCACGCCATCGCGATATAGCCAACAGCCAATACCGCAAACACCAGTGCTAACCACTGATTGGTATTTAAACGAGTCATAGGAATCTCTCCGAAGGAGCCAACACGTCTCCCGCGGTTAACGCATATTGTTAACCGCGGGAAACGCCCAGCCACGCTTGGGCGACTGGGCGATACAAGGAGTAGGATTACTGGCGCAGTAGGCCAAGCTCGCTCAGCACGTCGCTGAACTGCTCTTGCTGCTGATCCAGGAAGGCGCCAAACTCTTCGCTGTTTTGGTAGGCGTCGATCCAACCCAGTTGGTCGCTCGCTTCGCGCCATGCATCGGTTTCAAGCATTTCGGCGAACAGGTCTTCGTAGTAGGCCACTGCCTCTTCAGGCATATCAGGAGCGCCCATCACGCCGCGCCAGATATCGAAGGTGTAGTCGAAGCCCTGCTCCTGGTAGGTAGGCACTTCGCTCAAGCCACCGCCCAAACGCTCTTCAGAAGAGACGCCCAGCGCACGCAGTTGGCTGCCTTCACCCAGTTGGCCAACCGCTTCACCAGCGCCGCCGACCACGGCTTCAATATGGCCTCCCATTAGGTTAGTCATGGCGTCGCCGCCACCCGAAAACGGGATGTAGTTGACTGCCGAGGCTTCCATTCCGGCCGCAGAGGCTAAGCCTGCAATGGCAATATGATCCATGGAGCCAGGCGCACTACCACCGCCAACGCTCAAGCTGGGATCTTCTTTCAGCGCATTGAGCAGGTCTTCGAGGTTCTGATACTCGGAGTCTGCCGCGACCAGGATGATTGAGTAGTCGGTGTTGATCCGCGCGACCGGGGTAAAGTCGGTGTGGTCGTAGCGCGAAGCACCTGCCAGCGGCACCAGAATCATCGGCGGGCTGGTGGCAAACAGCTTGTGCGGGTTGCCGCTATCGCGGGCCACTTGGGCCCAGGCTACGGCACCGCCGCCGCCAGGTACGTTGATAGCAGCGAAGCTTTCATCGGCCAGCTCTTCTTGCTGAATCACCCGCGACATGGTGCGAACGAGAGTATCCCAACCGCCGCCTGGGTTAGCCGGTGCGACGAATTCGATGGAGCGTTCAGGTGTCCACTCTTGCGCCTGTGCGGCGGTGCTCATGCCTGCAAAGGCAGCAATGGGAAGAGCAAATACAGATAAACGCTTGAGGGTAAGCGACGTCATGATGGCGTTCTCCACGTATCAGTTTTGTTGTGTGATGAGTTTGCTGTGTAGAGCTTCTTATTGTGAGACTGCACGCCGCGAACGTTAGAAGACCACTACCCTGACCGACAAGCTTGTGCGCATAAAAGACAAAAAGTTCTTTATGGCTATTTTGTTCATTTTGTTCACGCCGACTTACTTATAGCATGCGCTTATAGAGAAGCCAGCCACTCGTGTGCTGCCTCCAACAGCCGATAGCGGCGCTCAGGCCGCCCTACATCACCATAGCCCAGCTCAGCACTCACCGCCTGCTCGGCAACTAAAAACTCTAAATAACGGCGGGCGGTTGAGCGACTGGCACCCATGATGCGTGCCATCTGCATGGCGGTGAGCGAGTCGGGTGCGTCGGCCAGGGCATCAATCACCCGGCGCAGCGTCAGCCGATCAATACCTTTAGGCAGGGTTTGGCTTTTAGCACGCAACGGCTCGCCGGGCTTCAGGCGCGCCAGCACGGAGTCCAGTTCATCCTGATTCATCTCGGCACGGTTGGCCAAGGCTTCACGCTCGCGACGGAAGCGAGTCAGCATTTGCGTCATTCGCGCGGCTTCAATGGGCTTGATCAGGTAGTCGAATACCCCACCACGCAGCGCCTCGCTGATGGTTTCTACTTCCCGGGCAGCGGTAACCATGACGATATCCACATGCACGTAGTCGCGGCGAATCGCCCATAGCAGCTCCAGGCCTTCAACATCGGGTAGGTAGGCGTCGAGCAAGATCAACTGGATGTTGGTGGCCTGTTCCGCCATGATCGCCTTGGCTTCGCTACCGTTGCGCGCCATGCCCACCACATAAAAGCCGTCGCTCTGTTCAATAAAGGCCCGGTGGATATCGGCAATGCGAAAATCGTCTTCAATGACCAAAATGCCGTACTGCCCATCAGACATTGCGTTCCCCCCTAGCCGTCGTGGTCACTGTTTTTGAAATTGTTGATGAAATTGTTTTTAAAATTGTTGTTGAGACTGCTGTTGGTCTTGCTGCGCACACAGCGAGCGGTCGAGCACCGCGATAAAGCATGCGCCCCCCAGCTCGCTCTCCTCCAGGGTCACGGCGCCGCCGTGCTGGCGGCAGAGCCTGGCTACCAGCGCCAGGCCAATGCCCTGGTGTTTGCCCGTTTTGGTCGAAAAGCCTTCCTGGAAAATCGATTCGGCGAGCTGGGCAGGTACTCCGGGCCCGTTGTCCTCCACTTCGATCAACAGCTGCTCCCCCAAATCGGTGAAAAACAGGCGTACTTTGGGCGCTTTACTCGGCCCATTCAGCGCTGCATGGCAGGCGTTGTCCAGCAAGTTACCCACCACGCTCATCATCACTTCCTGGCCGGTGGGCGTTAGCGGGCAGGAGAGCGAGCTTTGCTCATCGACTTCCAACGCTACGCCCAGCTCCCGCGCCCGGGTAAGTTTACCCAGTAGCGTACCGCTAAGCACGGCGTCGGCCACGTTGCGCATTAAAAAGCTCATCTGCGCCTGGGCGCGTTCGGTTTCTTGATGGATCAGCGCGAGGGCTTCCTCGATGCGTTCTAACTGCAGTAATCCTGAGATGGTATAGAGCTTATTGGAAAACTCGTGGGCCTGGGCACGCAGCATATCCACATCACGGCTGGCTTGGGTAAGCGCATGGGAAAGATCGACAATTTCGCGACGGCTGCGGAAAGTGGCCACCGCCCCCTCAATCTCGCCTTCGTGCAGAATCGGCACGCGGTTGACCACTACCGGGTGATCGCCCAGCCACATCTCCTGGTCGAACTCCTGCTCTCCGCGTCGGAGCACCTCCAATAGCCGCGAATTGGGCACGACCTCGCGGATGGGCTGCCCCAGCAGCACATGCTCATCGTCCAGGTTGAGAAAGCGCCGCGCCTGCTGGTTGACCAAGGTAATATGACCTTCACGATTAACCGCCAGAATACCCTCGTGGATCGACTGCAAAATGGCCTCTTTCTCCATAGCCAAGCGGGCAATCTCGTAGGGTTCCAGGCCTAAAATGACCTTTTTAAGATGCTGCGATAGCCAGTAAGCACCGGCAAAGCCGAGACAAATCATCAGCGCCACCAGCGCCCAGCCAAAGCTGTTGTAGCGGGCTACGTCCATGGCCACGCGATCCATCATAAAGCCGACGGACACCAGGCCAATGATATTGCCCTCTTCATCCCAAATGGGCGCTTTGCCACGAATGGCAGTGCCCAATGACCCGGTTGCCTCGGATACATAGTATTGGCCATGAATCAGCGCCTGGTCATTATCGCCCCCCACCATTGGCTTCCCAATCCGCTCCGGCACGGGGTGGGAATAGCGAATACTTTGGGCGTTGCCTACAACGACATAGCGCGCGCCCGTTTCATGGCGAACGCGCTCTGCGAGGGGCTGAATAATGAAAGAGGGGTCGGGAATTGAAAAGGCGTTGATAATTTGCGGCATCGACGCCACCGTTTTGGCCACCGCCAGCGCTCGCTCGCCCATCTGCTGGCTAATAATTTCTGCCTTGCGGTGATTGAGGTAGGTGCCCTGCGCCAGTAGCATGCCTGCCAACAGTAGTCCGACTAACAGCATTACCTGAAGGCGAAAACTGCGTTTATACCAGCTGCGCCTTGCGCGAGTGCGGCGCCAGCGCTGCAGGTCGGCTAACGTTCGGGGGCGGGAAGCGCTCATAGGTAGACTCGAAATGCGTGACCGCGCCATTATGGCACGCGCCAGCCAACGGCGTTAATCGCCGTCACCCCAGAGTCATCGTTCGCTGATATAATGGCCCAATGCCGAAATCAAGGAGGGATGTAGTGGCGATCGTTAGATGGATACTCTTGCTGGCCTGCTGGCCGCTATGGCTAACCGTGGCATATGCCAACCCGTTCTACGCTCCACCGCCTCCCCAGGAAGATGCGCCCGTGTTCAGTGGCGATGCTGAACTGGGCTTTACCCGCCTCTCGGGCAATACCGATAGCCAGACGCTGATCGGTAAAACGCTGCTGACGTGGCTTACCGGTAACTTCACCTACTCGCTGCGTGGTGAAGTGCGTAACGTCACCAAGGATGACAAAACCAGCGCCGAGCAGTACTTAGTCGCAGGACGCGAACGCTATGAACTGGATGGCCCCCACTATCTGTTTGGGTTTGCCCGCTGGGAGAAGGATCGCTTTGCCGGTTACGACCAGCAGCTTTCTGCCATCGGTGGCTATGGGCGTCAGATTTTAGAGAACGATACCCATGTTTTTTCGCTGGAGGCAGGGCCAGGCTATCGTCATGACCGACTACGCGAACATGGCGATTATCGGTTAGCAGTGGCTTATACAGCGTTGGATTATCAATGGTTTTTTTCTGACTACGCCGATATTCAGCAGGAAATGTCGTTTGAGTACACCGACCAAAATACCACGTCGCGGTCGCTTACAGCGCTCACGGCAAGGCTCAATTCAAAGCTGTCGCTGCGCTTATCTCATGAAATCAAGCACAACTCCCAACCGCCTGACGACACCAGCGAGCGCACCGACAACACCACCAGCGCTTCACTGCTTTACCGCTGGTGAGTTGCGCACTGGCCCTAGCGATTCTGACCACGGTGCGCCCAGCCGGTCATGCGTTTTTCCAGTTGGGCAAATAGCTCGTACATCACCATGGCCATGGCGCTGATCACCAGCAGCCCGGCAAAGACCAGCCCCATGCGCATTTGCGAACCGGCGCTCATCATCAGATAGCCAATGCCCTGATTGGAGGCGACCGTTTCTGACACTACTGTACCTACAAACGCCAGAGTAATGGCGACTTTCAGCGAGGCGAAGAAGTACGGCAGCGAGCGTGGCAGGCCCACTTTCAGCAGCACATCCATACGCCGCGCGCCCAGCACTCGCAGTACGTCTTCCATTTCAGGCTCCAGCGTGGCTAAACCGGTAGCCACGTTCACCACGATGGGGAAGAAGCAGATTAAAAAGGCGGTGAGTATCGCCGGCACCGAGCCGATCCCAAACCAGACGACCAGGATGGGCACGAAAGCCACTTTGGGAATGGCATTAAAGCCGACTAACAGTGGGTAGCAAGCGTTATATAGAAAGCGTGACGAGCCGATAATAAAGCCCAACACCAGCCCCACGGCCACACCCAATCCAAAGCCAATCAGCGTTGTCCAGAAGGTTTGCCAGGAGTGCATGGCGATAGGCCCGGAATAAGTTACCAGCGCCTGGGCCGTCTCCAAGGCACTGGGGAAGATAAAGCTGGGCACATCAAACACCCGCACCGTTACTTCCCAGATAACAACCAACGCGACCACCGCTATCCACGGCGCCAGTCGTTCAATTAACTGATTATTTTTCGTCATAAGTGCGCCTTTCATCAGGTGCTGGGGGCTTTTATTAAGTGCTGCGCACTTCGCCAATTTGAGCCCGCAGCTCCTGAACCAGATCAATAAAGGGTTTTTGGTAAGTGGTTTCCAGTGCGCGAGGGCGCGGCAGCTCGATTTGACGACGTTCGATCACCCGGCCAGGGCGGCGGCTCATGATGTAGACGGTATCGGCCAGAAACGCCGCCTCGCGCAGATCGTGGGTCACCAGCACTACCGTAAAGCGCTGCGCTTCCCACAGGTCGCGCAGCACGCACCACAGCTCCTCGCGGGTAAACGCATCCAGTGCACCGAAGGGTTCATCCAGCATTAGCAGGCGCGGCTGGTGAATCAGCGCCCGGCAGATTGATGCCCGCTGCTGCATACCACCGGAAAGCTGCCACGGATACTGCTCTTCGTAGCCTTCAAGCCCAACGGTCTTGAGCAGCTTGCGCGCCCAGCCGACAAACTCTTCGCGCCGTTTACGAAACTGATGGCGGTAGGGTTTAACGATCTCCAACGGCAGTAGGACGTTATCCAGTGTGGTGCGCCAGGGCAGCAGGTTGGCGTTCTGAAATGCCATGCCGGAGATCTTCAGCGGCCCGGTGACCGGTTCTCCATCCACTCGTACGGCACCGGTGGTAGGCGCATGCAGACCGGTGCAGAGCTTCATAAAGGTCGATTTACCGCAGCCGGAGGGGCCCACGAAAGCGACGAACTCGCCTTCGTGAATACTCAGGTTGATGTCTTCAATGGCATTACCCGACGTATCATAGGCCAGGCTAACATCATCAAAGGTGACGAACGCTGCCGACATGCTTATTCGCCCTCGGCCGGAAACAGCATGCGTTCTTCCTGGGCAGGTAAGTAGTTTGAACTAAACACCTGATCGGGCGAAGGAATTGACGTGAGGTCGTAAGCATCGGCAACCAGTTGAATCGCCTGAGCCAGGCGCTCGTCATCCACTCCGCCCACGCCATTTTCGCGCACTTCAGGAGTGTCGACGACGCCATCCAGAGCGAGTTTTAAGCGCCTAGTCTCCATTTCCACATCGATCAGGCCATCGCGGTTTTTAACATACTCAATGGCAGCCTCGGGATCGGCAATAGTGTCGCCCAGGGCGCGGTTGAAGGCGCGCAGAAAGCCCTGCACGGCTTCCGGATTTTCTTCGGCGAAGGATTCACTAGCGATAATGGCGTTGCCGTACAGGGGCACGCCGTAGTCTGGGAACGGCATAATAGTCAGCTCGTCTTCGCTCATTCCCCGCTCTTCAAGATTGAGCAGGCTGGTGAAGTAGAAGCCAGTGATTGCATCCACATCGCCCCGGGCTAGCAGCGTTTCGCGCAGCGTAGGGTCAACGTTTTGCCACTCCACCGCGTCGGCGTCCAGATTATTAGCCGCGGCAAACACGCCCCAGGCGCGGTAGCCGGTATCGAAGGTGGGGGCGGCGATGGTTTTACCGGCTAAATCAGCCGGGCTCTCGATGCCGCGGTCTTTGCGGGCAAACACCGCCGCGGGGGTGCCGTCGTAGACGATATAGACGCCTTGGATACCGGGGCCATCGGGGTTTTCGGCGAGAAACTCGACCAGCGCATTAAGATCGCCAAAGCCCATTTCATAGGCCCCGGACGCCACGCGATTAATCGCACCCGCCGAGCCGCTGCCGGAATCAATCTGAACGTCCAACCCTTCGTCGGCGAAGTAGCCTTTCTCTTCAGCCATCAAAAACGGCGCGGAGGGGCCTTCAAAGCGCCAATCCAGCTGAAAACGTATTTGGGTATCGTCGGCGTAACTGATAGCCGGTATTAACATCAGCGCTGCCGCGCAGCCGGTGAGCAGGCGCGCCGTAGAAAAACCTGGTGTTGCAGTGGGAAAGCCTAGTGTTGAAGTAGAAAAACGGCGTTTAGAAGTGGAGGTCATCATCGTGAGCATACCTTGTATACAAAATATGCTTTAGCATTGCAGCAATACTGCCATTATTGATTTTTTATTTAATTTTCATGCTATTAGGTAGACAGTTAAGTGCCGCCGCCCTCCGCCATATGGCCAAAACGGTGCATTTGCCCCTGAGCAACGCACCAAGTTAAAACATATTAGACGTTGGTCTAAATTGGCGATATACTAAGCTCAGTTTCCTGTCTTGCGCCATTCCTTGAATGGCGCTTTTTTTTACCTGTAATTTCGCCTGCTTCAATCACCAACTTCTGAACGCTCATGTGGCGTTACACCGCTTAACGGCACGCTTTAATAGGCTGCTATTTCAGTTTCTCGCTCCACATAAGGTATTTAACATGACCCACCCCAGCCCCAATTCTGAGGGCTCTCAGCGGTTTTCGCTCGGCGACCCTATTGTATTGATATTAAGTATCGGCTTTATCGTTGCCTTTCTCGCACTGTCGCTTTACGACGTAACTCTGGTAGCTGACAGCATCAGCGCTGGCTTCGCCTGGACCGCGCTAGTGCTGGGCAGTTACTTTCAACTGCTGCTCCTGCTGACGTTCTTTATCGCCATCGGTTTGGCCATAACCCCAGCCGCTAAAGCTAAAATCGGCAATTTAGATGCACCAGAAATGAGCACGTTTAAGTGGCTCTCGATCATTCTGTGTACGCTGCTGGCAGGCGGTGGCGTATTCTTTGCCGCCGGTGAGCCGGTATACCACTTTGTGGTAACGCCTCCCGCGTTTGATAGCGAAGCAGGTACGGCGGAAGCCGTTTCCGGCGCCTTGGGGCAGTCCTTCATGCACTGGGGCTTTATGGCTTGGGCGGTACTGGGGTCGCTAACCGCCGTGGTGCTTGCCCATGCGCACTACGTGAAAGGCCAGCCGCTTCAGCCCCGCACCCTGCTCTACCCCGTACTGGGTGAGCGACTAATGCGCGGCCCGCTGGGCAGCATCGTCGATGCCTGCTGCGTAATTGCTTTGGTTGCGGGCACTGTGGGCCCAATTGGTTTTTTGGCCACCCAGGTCAGCTTCGGCCTGCACGAGCTGTTTGGCTTACCGGAAGGTTATCCCGGCCAGTTGATCATTCTAGCCGTACTCGGCAGCATCTACGTGCTCTCTTCCATGAGCGGCGTACACAAAGGCATTCAACTACTTAGCCGCTTTAACGTGCTACTGGCGCTAGCCATTGGCGCGGTCATTATTGTTTTTGGCCCCACACTGTTTTTGGTCAATAGCTACGTTTCAGGCATGGGCGCGTATGTCAGCGAATTCTTTACCATGGCGACCATGACCGCAGAGACCGCTCCGGCGTGGTGGATGCAGTGGTGGACAGTATTCTTCTTTGCCTGGTTTATTGGCTATGCGCCGCTGATGGCGATTTTTGTGGCGCGTATTTCCCGCGGTCGCAGCATCCGCGAAATGATCATCGCGGTAGCAATCCTGGCACCGATTGCCACCACCGTGTGGTTTACCCTGCTGGGCGGCTCAGGCATTTATTATCAACTCACCGGGGTGATTGATTTAACCGAGGCGCTGAACAACTTCCAGTTTGATGTAGCCTCCTTAACCATTGCCCAAGCACTGCCCGGCGGTACCTGGATGGCACTAGCGATCCTGCTTCTGACCACCATTTTCGTTGCGACCACCGGCGACTCAATGAGCTACGCCATTGCGGTAGTGGGGGCGGGGCACGATAACCCCAGCCCGGTCATGCGGGCGTTTTGGGGGATCGCCATGGCGTTGATGGCAGCGGTACTGCTGTATATGGGCGCAGGCCAGATTGGCGCGCTGCAGCAGTTCATTGTTATCACCGCGATTCCGGTCTCGTTGATACTGCTGCCGTCACTCTGGAATGGCCCACAGGCAGCCTACGCCATGGCCCGTGAACAGGGCATTATTGATTAAGAGAGCTGCGCTACAGTGCTTACCTTATAGCCCTTCCAGCAGGCGCAGAATCATCTGCGGCTGCTGGTTGGCCTGAACCAACATAGCAATGCCTGCCTGCTGCAGGATCTGGGCGCGCACAAGGTTGGAGACTTCCTTAGCATAATCGGCATCCTGAATACGCGACTGGGCAGCGGAGGTGTTAACAATACTGTTATTGAGGCCATCAATTACGCTTTCAAAACGGTTTTGCACCGCCCCCAAATAGCTACGTTGGCGATCTAACCGCTTGATCGCCTCATCCACTCTATCTATCGGTTTATCCGTCCCACTGAAATCCTCAGTCACGTCCAAACCATCAAGACCCAACCCCTGTAAATTCATGGCTTCAAAACGAACGGCAATGGTATCGCCAACGTTAGCACCCACTTGAATGTTCAGTGATTTAGTGTCGTTCAAAAGCCCAATGCCATTGAAGTTACTTTTCCCGGCGATCCGCTCAATCTCTTCTAAACGTTGATCAATTTCGTCTTGGATAGAAACAAGATCGTCGGAAGAGTTGGTACCGTTAGCTGCTTGTACACTCAGCTCACGGATGCGCTGTAGGTTGTCGTTAATCTGATTAAGCGAGCCTTCCGCCGTCTGCACCATTGATATGCCATCATTGGTGTTGCGGATCGCCTGGGTCATGCCTTTGATTTGCGCCGTCATACGGTTGGCAATCGCCTGGCCGGCAGGGTCATCCTTGGCACTATTGATGCGCAGCCCAGAAGAGAGGCGCTGCATTGCGGTCTGCATGGCCTGCTGACTGCCGCGCAGATTATTCTGCACGATAAGCGACATCAAATTGGTATTTAGGCTGAACAACGCACACCTCGGGCAAAAGGGTAGCCCCCCCAAAATCTGGAGGCTATGGCGTTACTATCGGCCTAAACGCAAAAATCATGAACACTTTTGAGGCTCAAGGCTGCGGCCACTACTCGCCAGCACTTCATCGACGGGCTTTTTCACGTAGTCGTGCAGGTAGTAACCGTCATCGACCACCTCTCCATCCCAAGCCACAATGTCTAGATCCATGGTACGTGGCCCCGATTTAATCGCTCCCCGAACACGTCCCAAACGATCTTCCACCCCTTTGAGATAAGCACGAAACGCTTCACGCTCAAGCGGTGTGCTCACCAATAGCGCGGCGTTTAGGAAGTCGGGTTGCTGCTGGTACCCCACCGGCTGGGTGCGAATCGTTTTGGAACGGGCCAACAGATCGCACTCACGGTTAATGATATCGACCGCCTGAGCCACATAGTGGTCTGGGTCGATGTTAGAACCTAAAGAGATCAAGCACTCATGGAGCGCTTCAGATTGTTTGGTAAACAACGTCGTTGGTGGCATAGCGACATCCTGTTAAAAGTGACGTCTTCTCGAATGGCCCTGTAAGCAGGACTCATCTATCAATACCTCTAAGCACGTGCCACGTGCAAGCTGTGTATAAGTTATTGACAAACGCTACACTCACGCAGAAAGTCTTCCTATACCAATAAAACAGTAGGGAACGCTTTATGCATCATCAGGCTGCTCTGGTAACCGGCGGTGCTACCCGCTTGGGCCGATTCTTCTCCGAAGCGTTGGCTGATGCCGGTTTTGATATTGCTCTACACGTTAATCGCTCCCGCAAAGAGGCCGAAGAGGTCGCCAGCGGTATCCGCGCTAAAGGGCGGGAGTGCGAAATATTTTCCTGCGATTTTTTAAACGAAGACTTAAACGACTTACTCCAGTCGGCCAAGCAGCGCTTCCCAGGGCTTAATTTGCTGCTGAACAGCGCCTCTGCCTATGAACCCGCGCCGATCTCGGCGACCGAGCTGGCGATGCTGGAGACACAGTTCAGGGTCAATATGTTTACCCCGCTACTGCTCACCCGTTACTTTGCCGAAACCGTTCAAGAGGGCCAGGTGATCAATATCATCGATAATAAGGTGGCCTATCACCAGTATCCCTATGCAGCCTATTTGCTATCGAAAAAGAGCCTAGCGGAGATGACTCGTATGGCGGCACTGGAGTTCGCACCGCGCATTCGCATTAACGGCATCGCCCCTGGCGTGGTACTGCCCGCTTCCCAGCGCACTAGCGCCTATATTGAGTGGCGTATTGAAGGCATTCCGCTCAAGCGCCAGGGGCACCCCGACCACCTTGTACAAGCTCTGCACTACTTGTTGGAAAACCCCTTTGTAGCGGGGCAGATTCTGTTTGTCGATGGCGGGGAGTCAATCAATCTGGAGGGTCGGCACTCAGAAAACTATGCCAATTAAATAAAAATTCAGCCCTTAAAACGCAACGAGGCCGCCTGAAGGCGGCCTCGTTGCAGCGATTGATAACAATCGCTTCACGATAACAACAGTTTAAGTTTCATCGACGTCGTCATGGTCAGGCTTTTCGTGTTCAAAAGTATCAGAGCTAGTTTTACTACCGCGTGGATCAAACCTGTCATCCGATGTAATATCACCCGACTTAGGCTGCCCAGCCGGGCTACCATCGATCGTAAAGGCTTGCTGCATAACACGCAGGTTTGCGGGAGGCGCAGAACCAGTTTTATCTTGCCCGAAGTAGAGCGTGGTATGCGGGAAAGGTATCTCGATACCCGCTTCATCGAAGCGTAGCTTGACGAGGCGATTGTAGGCGCGGCCCACGGCCCACTGGTCGCCCGGCGTAGTCTTGATCACCACACGGATGTTCACGGAGCTGTCTGCCAGCGCAATGACACCTGCCACGGTCAGATCCGCCAACAATTTATGGCTATGCTCTTCGCTGGCTTTCAGGTCTTCAAAAGCCAATTGAAGCTGTGCAATGGCATCATCAATACTCTCACGATAGGCAATACCGTACTCACCCACATGGTTACCAAACTCGCGCATATAGTTAGACACGGTATCCACGCTGGAGAACGGCACGATGTGATAAGTACCGGACAAATCACGAATACCGACAGAGCGGATACTGAGCCGTTCGGCGGTGCCTGTCACGCCACCCACCGTGACCACATCGCCGGTATTCATAGCGTTCTCGACCTGGATAAATACCCCGGTGATAACGTCCTGCACCAGCTTCTGAGCACCAAAACCAATCGCCAAACCAAGTACACCGGCACCGGCAATCAATGGGCCGATATTGATGCCAATTTCCGACAGTACGATCATGCCGGTAATCGTGACCATAGCGATTGCCAGGGCATTACGAAACAGGCTGAGCAGGGTTTTTGCCCGCGCAGAGGGTTCACCGTAGCCGGTTTCCGGATTGAGCTTATGCTCGATCAGGCTTGCCAGGCCCAGCCACACGGCGAGCGCCACAATCAAAATCACCGCAACACTGGTCAGGTTGCCAACCAGCACGGCGCCACCTTCAGAGGCATACCAGGCAGCTAGGTCAAAGGCGCCCCAAGCGTTCAGCACCATCATGATGACCACAATCAGAATGATCGTACGCAGCACGCGAAGCGCATTGGGCACGTAGCTGTTTAAGCGCTTTTCAAGCAGCGGTAATTTGCGCCGCAGATCGTCCGACAGGGTAATCCGACGGCCAATGGTCTGGGTAAGAAAAGACGACACCAACAACCCAACGACAATCGCGGCCAATGACTTCAAGGTGGCAAACATCACAAACGGCAGCGCATCGCCGGGGCGCGTTAACGTCAGCACAAATACGATCAAGAAATAGAGCAGCGCGAACAGGTGCCAAGTACGGGCAAATAGCTGCAGCGAGACGCGGCTGGCAGTCAGCGTTGATTTTGCCGCCATCTCGTTCAGATTACCGCGCAGACGGGCGCGGTTTCTTAGCACCACAACCACCGCATAGATAAACGCCAACAGCATAATCAGCGTACCGACCGCTTGACCCAGTGAGGCCGCTACATAGAAGTTAACCAGCGGGACTACCACCATCAGGCCGTAACCGACCATGCCGATCAACCGCGCTAACCAGCGGTTCCAGTAGGAGGCTTCCTGGGCAGAGATAGGCAGTAGCCGCAGCCCTTCGTAGCGCGAAGAGAACAGCATTCGCACACCGGCTTTGAGCAGTTCAATAATCAAGAACGCATTTAAAAACAGCGAGGCACGGGTCGAGAGCTCCCCTGCTTCACCAATCGCAAAGGTGGCCAGCAGATTACCACCCACATAGGCCAAGCCGACAAGCAGCACATCGATGACTGCCGCAATCGCCACGCAGAAAACCAAACGTAAAACGGGGGTTAAATTTTTACCATTCAGCGACCAGCCGCTGATTTTGGTAAACAGCGGCTTAGCCAACCGCCGAACAATCATAAACAGTGCAAAGGTGGCGACAATCACCATACCCAGATTAATCGCCGCACTGGTGAAGGCGGCCATATCAAAGACACTGTCGGCCTCTTGGCCAGAAAACAGACCGCCGACAATGCCTACCACTTGCTCGAATTGGCCACCCACATCGCTTACCACACGACTGGTGAGCTCAGCGAGTTGGCGTGGCAGCGAGACATCCTCCGGCGCTATCTCACTGCCTTGAGCGGCCGCTTCCGGGGAGAGTTCGGTAGCAACGCCATTGGGCAGCACTGAGGCTTGATTGCGCAACATCTCAATCAGCTCTTGCCGCGACTGCTCATCCTCTAGCAGGTTCGCCAGCGCCTCATAGGACGTAGGCGCTGCTTCTTCAGAGGATGCAGCACCATCGGCGCTGGTCGACTCACTTGGCGCGCTCTGCGCCATTGCTGGCGTGGCTATTAAGGCAATCATTGCCAATAGCCAGACACCTAGCCAGGGTAATAAACGAAGTGGCTTCACACCTAAACCTCCTTTTGGGTGAGTGTTCTGTTCAATCTAACGGCTGCTTAGTTTTACGCAAGCCAATAATAGGCAGCCCAAGTTGCTTACACTCTACACTGCCAGCGCCGCTTGTGAAAAAGTTGTACAGGTTAACATGACTTGATTAATAAGGCGTTTCACTGGCAAAGCGGTAATAGCCACTGCTGTGCCAGCAGTAACACCACCGCGTAACGCGTACCTTTAGCGACCACAATCCACGCTAGCGCCCGCCACCAGGGCAGCCGGAAAACGCCGGCCAGTACAGTGAGAGGGTCACCAATAATCGGTGCCCAGGAAACCAGCAGGCTTAGCTCGCCAAAGCGATGATACCAGCGCTCCGCTCGGGCTAAGCTGCGTGGCGAGGCCGGAAACCAGCGGCGATCTTGAAACTGACGCGCATAGCGGCCCATCGCCACGTTGATCATGCTGCCGAGAGTGTTGCCCGCCGTGGCCACCGCCCACAGCCCCAGAGGCGGTTCGCCGAGACACCACAGCCGCGCTAGCCACACTTCCGACCCACCGGGAAGCAGCGTGGCGCTGACCAGGGCGACAAAAAACAGGCTTAGCATAGACTCAGTGAGCGACGTTAACGTGGCACCTGCCCACCCAACTGTTGGGTTATCTCATCGGCCGTTTGGCGAACCAGCGCTCCCAGGGTGAGTAAGCGAGCTTCCGGGATGCGCGCCACCGGGCCAGAAACCGAGATCGCCGCCAACGGCGTGCCATGCTCATCAAACACACAGGCGGCCACGCAGTGCAGGCCAATGGCATGCTCTTCACGGTCACAGGCAAAGCCTTGGGCGCGAATCTGCTCTGTTTCCATTTGAAGTGTGTCGGATTGATAGAGCGTATTGGCGGTCACTCTTGCCAACTCGCTGCCATCCAGCAGTTTGGCGCGCTCATCATCGGGCATCCACGCTAGCAGCGCTTTACCTACGCCGGAGGCATGCAGCGGCGCGCGGGAACCTAGGCGGGTGATCATACGCATCATTTGCGGTGATTCATGCTGCGCTAAAAATACCGCCGTGACCCCATCGCGAATGCCCAAATTAGCGGTCTCGCCGGTCTCAGCGGTTAAACGGCGTAGAAAAGGGCGACTTGTGGCCACCACGTCGCGGGCTTCAAGAAAGCTATTGCCGATACGGAAGGTTTTGACATCGATGCGCCATAGGCCTTGCTCGTTCTCCTGGGTCACAAACCCCTGACTCTGCAAGGCTTGCAGCAAGCGGTGGGTGGTAGAGGGCGCCAACTCAGCCATCTCCGCCACATCTGAAAGGGCTAAACCAAGCGGGCTGGCCGCAAGGTACTCCAACAGCGTTAAGCCACGCACCAACGACTGGCTATGGCCTCCGCTAGCTTTGGCGGTACTCGCCGGACGACCGACCGTCCTGCGTTTGGCTTCACTCACTTGGCTTTCTCCAAATAGGCACTGCTAAAAGACGCTCCCAAAAGCGCTCCTACTACTTACTAAAAGCGCCCTTGCTGACGGCGCCTTCCCTAAAATACAAAGGGCGTCAGGATAACGTGACAACATGGCAATTGTCGCGTTTACGGAAACGAATTCCATTCATTCAGCGATGGTTCCAGCGCGGTAGCCGCTTAGCTATAAACGCATCGATCCCCTCACCCACATCCTCGGCCAACATATTGCAGGCCATGGTTTCCCCGGCAAAGGCGTAGGCTTCGTCGAGTGGCATGCTCAACTGACGGGCAAACATGGCTTTTCCGGTACGCACCGCAACGGCACTTTTAGAGCAGATACTGGTGGTCAGGGCTTCAGTTGCTTCGTCCAGCGCGTCATCATCTGACACGCGGTTAATCAACCCCCTCTCAGCGGCTTGATCCGCGCTTATAAACTCCCCGGTAAGCAGCATCTCCATGGCGTGTTTACGCGCAACGTTGCGGGAAAGTGCTACCGCTGGAGTAGAACAAAACAGGCCAACATTGATGCCGGAAACGGCAAAGCGTGCGCTGCGTGCCGCCACCGCCAGATCACAGCTCGCCACCAGTTGGCAGCCCGCAGCGGTGGCTATGCCCTGCACTTTGGCGATGACCGGCACAGGCAAGTGCACAATGGCCTGCATCACTTCGCTACAGCGGGCAAACAGCGCTTGATAGTAGGCTTTATCGGGGTTGGCACGCATCTGCTTCAGATCATGCCCGGCGCAGAAGGCTTTGCCTTCGGCGGCAAGTACCACACAGCGCACGCTGCTATCGTCGGCAATTTCGGCTAACGCGTCGTGAAGCGCTTGCAACATGGCTTCCGAGAGCGCGTTAAAGCGCTCTGGCGCGCTCATCGTCAGCGTTGTGACGCCTTGCTGGTCAAAACGTTGTAGGAGGGAGGCCGTTGTGGAAAGGTCATCAGTGGTGATGGGCATGGTGAACTCCTGAGGTTGAGTAACACTTTGCCCATCAGTCTAGCGCACAAGCTTTACGTACGTTTTTGTTTAAAAATCTTACCTACAAGTGCGCTACTTCATTTTTTCATTAGGCGGGTGTCACGGCCTAAGGGGTGCGGCTCGCCGCGCTGTTTGGCTAAATCGATTTGGCGTTGGCGCTCACGGGCCGCCGCGCGGGTCTTCTCCGGCAACGAGTCGATGCAGTGGGGGCAGCTAATCCCCGGCTCGTAAGCAGAAGACTGCATATCCTCGGCGGAGATCGGCATGCGGCAAGCGTGGCACTGCTCGAACTCGCCTTTGCTTAAGTCGTGGCGAACCGTCACCCGGTTGTCGAACACAAAACACTCACCGCGCCACAGCGACTGCTCTTCCGGGACTTTTTCCAGGTAGTTCAGCACGCCGCCTTTTAAGTGGTAGACCTCTTCAAAGCCTTCTTTAAGCATAAAGCTGGAGGCTTTTTCACAGCGGATGCCGCCGGTGCAGAACATGGCTACTTTCTTATGTTTTTCTGGGTCGAAGTGCTCGCGCACGTACTCAGGAAACTCTCGGAAAGTGGTGGTTTTAGGATCGGTCGCCCGTTCGAAGCTGCCAATCGCCACTTCGTAATCATTGCGGGTATCGATCACCAGTACTTCCGGATCGGCAATGATGTCGTTCCAGTTTTCCGGCTCGACGTAAGTGCCCACGGTATCGTTAGGGTCGATATCCGGCACGCCGAGGGTGACGATCTCTTTTTTGAGTTTGACCTTGGTGCGGTAGAACGGCGTTTCGTCACAAAACGACTCTTTGTGATCAATATCAGCCAAGCGAGGGTCAGCAGTCAGCCAAGTCAACAGTGCGTCGATACCTTCGCGGCTACCCGCCACCGTGCCGTTAATGCCCTCTTTGGCGAGCAGCAGCGTGCCCTTTACATCGTTATCGAGCATGGTTTGGCGCAGCGGTTCGCGCAGCGCTTCAAAGTCATTGAGGGTGACAAATTTGTACAGCGCAGCGACCACAATGGGCGGCGTTTGAACAGTTACTGACATGCAAAACTCCTGGTAGTCACCCTCGCAAAGGGCGGACCGGGTTAGAAGAGGCCAGGATTTTACTCGAAAGCTAACCAAAAGTTTAGCGCTGGCAATCACATTTAATACATCGATTTATTCGACAGGAACGTGCAGAAAGCTTCACCCCACGGAGCGTCAGTAAGGCGTATATTGTCATTATTCAATCTCACGCAACCTGCGGAGCACACCATGATTATTCGTCGTTCAAACGAGCGGGGCTACGCCGACCACGGCTGGCTGCGTTCTTTCCATACCTTTTCCTTTGCCAACTACGTTGACCGCAACCATATGGGGTTCCGCGCTCTGCGCGTGATCAATGAAGACCGCGTAGCGGGTGGCCATGGTTTTGGCGCCCATCCTCACCGGGATATGGAGATTATCTCCTATGTGCTTGAAGGTGAGATGGAGCACAAAGACAATATGGGCAATGGCGAGGTGATGCGCCCGGGCGATGTGCAGCGCATGTCGGCGGGCACCGGCGTGCTGCACAGCGAGTTTAATCACTCCAAGGAGAACGGGCTGCACTTCCTGCAGATCTGGATTGAACCCAAGCAGCTCGGCATTAAACCCAGCTATGAGCAAAAGGCTTTTCCTAGTGCTGAGCGTCAAGGGCAATGGCGTTTAGTGGCTTCTGAAGAAGGCCGCGACGGGTCTGTGAGCATCAACCAGGATGTGAACCTTTACGCGGGTTTGTTTAACGCTGGCGAACAGGCAACAGCGCCGCCTTCGCGCTACGCTTGGCTGCATGTGGTGAACGGCGAAATGGAGATTAACGGTGAGACGCTGAGCGCAGGCGACGCCGCGGCGTTCCAACCGGATGAGGCGATAAACCTTACCGGCAAGGAAGCAGGCGAAGTGCTGCTGTTTGATCTTGCTTAAAGACCGAACCTACTAAACTGCCTAAACCGAAACGGCGCCTCGCAAGAGGCGCCGTTTTTACAGCCAACTTATTTAACCAATTGCGTTAGCTATTTTGCGCCGAGTAGAGCGCACGAATTTTCAGCGTGTGATCCACTTGCTTCAATGCTTCCAGCGCCTGGGGGCCGTAGGCTTTATCTACATCAATGACCACATAACCGACTTTTTCATTGGTCTGCAGGTATTGACCGGAGATGTTGATGTCATTTTCAGACAGCACGCGGTTAATCTGCGACAGCACGCCCGGTACGTTATCGTGAATATGCAGCAAACGGTGCTTGTCCGGGTGAGCGGGCAGCGCCACCTCGGGGAAGTTGACCGAGGTCACGGTGGTGCCGTTATCAGAGTAAGTAATCAGCTTTTCTGACACTTCAATACCGATATTCTCCTGAGCTTCCAGGGTAGAGCCACCGATATGCGGGGTCAGAATCACATTCTCCAAGCCACGCAGCGGGCTCTCAAACTCTTCTTCGTTGCCTTTCGGCTCTACCGGGAAGACGTCAATCGCCGCGCCGTTGAGATTGCCCGCTTTAAGCGCTTCGGCAAGCGGTTCGATTTCAACGACGCTACCGCGGGAGGCATTAATAAAGATCGCACCGGGCTTCATGGCAGCGATCTCTTTTGCGCCGATCATCCAGCGGGTAGAGGCAAGGTCAGGCACGTGCAGGCTAATGACATCGGAACGACCCAGCAGCTCTTCAAGGCTTGCTACCTGGTTTGCATTACCCATACCCAGCTTGGCGATGACATCATAGTAAATGACGTTAAAGCCCAGCGATTCGGCCAGCACCGAAAGTTGCGCACCGATGCTGCCGTAGCCAACGATACCCAGCGTTTTACCGCGCGCTTCGTGGGAGTTCTTCGCTGACTTCAGCCAGCCACCCTGGTGAGCGCGGGCGTTTTTCTCTGGGATACCGCGCAGTAGCATAATCGCTTCTGCCAGCACCAGCTCGGCCACCGAACGGGTATTGGAGTACGGCGCGTTAAATACCGCGATACCGCGGGTGAGGGCAGCGGTTAAATCGACCTGATTGGTGCCGATACAGAAACAGCCAACGCCGACTAGCTTCTCTGCCGCCTCGAACACGCGCTCCGTTAACTGGGTGCGGGAACGAATACCAATGAAGTGAACATCGCGGATCTTTTCGATCAGCGCATCCTCATCAAGGGACGTCGGCAGGTGCTCAATATTGGCGTACCCTGACGTGTGAAAATTGTCCACCGCACTTTGGTGGACGCCCTCGAGTAGCAGGATCTTGATCTTGCTCTTGTCCAGGGACGTTTTGGCCATGGCTGAATCAACCTCTATGGTCGGCGGCATGCGCCGTGTATCGGTTCACGGGAGGCGCATATCGTAGCACAACCCGCATCGTTCAGGCCGGGTGTGAATGATGAAAAGTCTGCGTGGTGACAATGAATGGATCGCAAGTCGCACAACAAGCTGTATTGAAGAGGGCAGACGCCGCCCCCCAGCCTCGGTGTATACTGTGGGCTTATTTAAGCTTATTTAAAAAACATACCGGTTTACAGGCACCCCCAATGAGTGACACGACATCACCCCCACAGGACTTTGCCGCGACGGTTGAGCAACTCGAAACCATCGTTGAACGTCTCGAGTCAGGCGAGCTCTCATTGGAAGATGCACTGACCGCGTTTGAACAGGGCGTGCGGCTGACCCGCGATGCCCAGCAGCGCCTGGATAGCGCCGAACTCAAGGTGCGGGCGCTGAGTGAAGATAGCGAAGGACGTTTAAACGTAACGCCCTTTACTGGCCCCGACGACCCTAAGGATGCGGCCGAGGATGAGAGCAAGGAGACGCCCCCATGGTAGCCATGCAGCCTAGCCAGCTTGCCACCCTGCGTCAGACCAGCAATGCCCGCGTAGATGCCACCCTAGCGGCGCTGTTTGATAACCGCCCAGCGGTAGCGCCACGCCTTGAGGCGGCAATGCGCCATGGCCTGCTGGCCGGCGGCAAACGCCTGCGACCGCTACTGGTGTATATGGCTGGTCAGGCACTCGGTGCTAAAGACGATGCTCTGGATGCCCCCGCCGCGGCCATTGAGCTAATCCACGCTTACTCGTTGATCCATGATGATCTTCCAGCCATGGATGACGACGACCTGCGTCGTGGTCAGCCCACTGTGCATAAAGCCTTTGATGAAGCGAGTGCGATTCTGGCCGGAGACGCCCTGCAGGCGCTGGCCTTCGAAGTGTTGGCCAGCAATGCGCACCCCCGGCTGAGCCATTTGGTGCACACCCTGGCCTCCGCCTCTGGCCGTGATGGCATGGTGGCGGGGCAGGCGCTGGATTTAGACGCCGTCGGCGATCACCCAGATGTCGATGCCCTGGCCCATATGCACGCCCATAAAACCGGCGCACTGATCGTCGCTGCAGTGCGTTTGGGCGGCCTGGTAGCCGTCGACGACGATGACCCGCGCTTAGACGCGCTTACTCGCTACGCCCGCGCCATTGGTCTAGCCTTTCAGATTCACGACGACATCCTAGATGTGACCGGCGATACCGTTACCCTAGGCAAAACGTCAGGCGCCGATGCCGCACGCGCCAAGCCCACCTACCCCAGCCTGCTGGGGTTAGCGGGTGCTCAACGCAAAGCGCACAGCCTGATTGACGAGGCCATTGCCGCACTCGCCCCATTAGGCGAGCGTGCTGCACCGCTGGCCGACTTAGCCCACTACATGATCGAGCGCGACCACTAAAGATGCCCATGAAGCTGTTCGACGAAATCCCCCGCGAGCGCCCAACGACGCCGCTGCTCGACTCCTTTGACCACCCCGCCGCGCTGCGGGCCATGAATGCCTCCCAGCTCGCCCAACTGGCCGACGAGCTACGCGCCTACCTGCTCTATAGCGTGGGTGTTTCCGGCGGTCACTTTGGCGCTGGGCTCGGCGTGGTCGAGCTGAGCGTTGCCCTGCACCATGTCTACCAAACGCCCCACGACCGACTAGTGTGGGACGTGGGCCATCAGGCCTACCCGCACAAGATTCTCACCGGCCGCCGCGAGGCCATGCTAAGTATTCGCCAGCACGGCGGTCTGGCAGCATTTCCACGCCGCGCCGAGTCCGAGTACGACACCTTTGGCGTCGGCCACTCCAGCACGTCGATTTCGGCGGCATTGGGTATGGCACTGGCAGCGAAGGCACAGGGCGATAAGCGTCACGTGTGCGCGATTATTGGCGACGGCGCATTGACCGCCGGCATGGCCTTTGAAGCCCTCGCCCACGCTGGCCACGTGAATGCCAATCTATTGGTAGTGCTCAACGACAACGAGATGTCGATTTCCGAGAACGTCGGCGGCATGGCGACCTACCTAGCTCGGGTGCTCTCCAGCAAGCCCTACCTGAAAATACGCGAAGAGAGTAAAAAAGTGCTTTCGCACCTGCCCGGCGCCCTGGAACTTGCCCGGCGCACTGAAGGGCACATGAAAGGCATGGTCAGCCCCGCCACGCTGTTTGAAGAGATGGGTTTTAACTACGTAGGCCCCATTGATGGCCATGACCTAGACGCGTTAACCCATACGATCGAAAACCTGCGCGACCTCGACGGCCCGCAGTTTCTGCATATCAAGACGGTGAAAGGCAAAGGCTTTCTGCCCGCCGAAGCGGATCAGATTGGCTACCACGCTATTACTAAGCTGGAAAAACCCGAAACGCTAGCCAACGCGACTACGGTCAAGAAACCGGTGGTTACCCCGCCACCCGCGAAGAAAAAATACTGCAATGTGTTCGGCGAATGGCTGTGCGATATGGCGGCAAGCGACAAGCGCCTGATGGCCATTACCCCCGCCATGCGCGAAGGCTCCGACCTGATTCGCTTTTCAAAAGAGTACCCTCAGCGCTATTTCGATGTGGCGATTGCTGAGCAGCATGCGGTAACGCTCGCGGCGGGTATGGCCTGCGAAGGCATGAAACCCGTGGTGGCGATTTACTCCACCTTTCTGCAGCGCGGCTACGACCAGTTGATTCATGACGTTGCCGTGCAGAACCTGGACGTCACTTTCGCCATTGATCGCGCGGGCCTGGTGGGCGAAGACGGCCCCACGCACCACGGCAGCATGGATCTCTCCTTTCTGCGCTGTGTGCCCGGCATGGTGGTTCTGGCCCCGGCGGATGAAGCCGAGTGCCGCGCCATGCTCAGTGCCGCCTATCACCACCCTGGTCCTGCTGCTGTGCGCTACCCCCGTGGCACCGGCCCAGGTGCGGAAATTCCCGCGCATCTTGAGCCACTCGCCATTGGCAAAGCGGAAGTGCGCCGCCATGCCGACAACGATGGTGTGCGTATTGCGCTGCTCGCCTTTGGCAGCCTCAACAGCGCCGCAGCGGAAGTCGCCGAACGACTCAACGCAACCCATATCAATATGCGCTCCATCAAACCGCTGGATCGCGATGCGGTGCTGCACGCAGCCGACGAGCACGAACTATTGGTGACACTGGAAGAAAATGTGGTTGCCGGTGGCGCAGGTAGCGCCGTGAATGAGCTGCTCCACGCCGAAGGCGTTCAGGTGGAAGTGCTCAATCTCGGCCTGCCGGACGCCTTTGTAGAGCACGGCACTCCCGCGCAGCTGCTTGCCGACTGTCAACTGGATATCGAAGGCATTGAGCAGGCTATTCGCGCTCGACTGCCATAAGCCATTATTTTTTAAATTACTTTGAGACTAATATGCTATTTCTAATTATTATTTTCGCCTTGATTGGCCTTGCGTTTGGAGGCCCGGTAGGGCTGCTGATTGGCGGTGGCCTGGGCTGGTGGCTAGGCAAGCGCCTTAGCCGTCGCCTGAATATCGCCCGGATGCGCATCCAGGAAGGCTTTTTGGAGTCGATCTTCTCGGTGATGGGCTGCCTATGCCAAGCCGACGGTAAAGTGACCGAAGGCGAGCTGGACGTTGCCGAGAAATTGTTTGACCAGATGCACCTCCAGGGCGAACAGCGCGCCAAGGCCCGAGCCGCCTTTGAGCGTGGTCGCGCCGATGACTTCGATCTAGACGCCGAGCTGGCCACCGTTAACCGCTTAACCCAACGCCAGCCGGTACTGCGCCAGGTATTTATCCAGGTTCAGCTTTCTGCTATCGCCGCAGATGGCGTGCTTCACCCCGCCGAGCACGAGATGATTCTACGTGTCGCCCGGGGAGTAGGCTGCAGCGACGCCGAAGTTCAGCAGATCGAAGCGATGTTGCACGGCGCGGCCGCAAACTCTCAAGGCGCCAGCGAAGAGGCTCTCAAGGACGCTTACCGCGTATTGGGGGTTTCTGATGACGCCAGCGATGCTGAAATCAAAAAAGCCTACCGCCGTCTGATGAGCCAAAACCACCCGGACAAACTGGCCGGCAAAGGCCTGCCCGAGAGCATGCGTGATATCGCACAGGCGCGCACCAGCGAAATCGGCAATGCCTACGAGCGGATCCGCGAGGCGAGGGAGGGATAAAGAGAAAGGATACTCAGAAGCGCTGAAAACATTTTGATGGAAAGCCATCATCAAAATGATGCATACTTCTATAGCGTTCAGCGAAGGAGGTACTTATGGAAGCGCTCGAACATTATTCCAATAGCCAGCAAGCTGTTAGTGGCGTTAGCGTATCGGTTAATGTGCTGACGGATAAGATCGCCTTTATTCACGCGGTGCGCGTCGGTGTCCCAGGCAGCGTGGTAAAACAAGCGATTCAGGCAATGGGCAATAATCGTGAACTGTTTGTCAGACTGCTGGAAACCACGCCAGGCAATTTGCATCGCTTCTACCATCGCAAAGCTCTAAGCCGCACCGACAGCGAAGAGGTGCTGGATGTGTTGCGCGTGCTTTACCATGCTCAAACTGTTTTTGGCGATACCGCTAAAGCCCATGAGTGGCTAAATACGCCGATTCCTGCGCTGGCGGGCGAGACGCCTTTGAATCTTTTTGATACTTTCGAAGGTCGCCAGTTAGTGAGGGAAGCGCTGCGTAAAATTGAGTTCGGTGAATTTAGCTAATGAAGCTATACCGCATCGCTCCCGAACGCTATATGAATAATTTAAGCGGCCTTGGCGCCAGCTACCGGGATGGCGCAAGATGGAACGCTCCAGGCAACCCTGTCGTCTATTTCGGCACCTCTGCAAGCGTAGCGATGCTGGAACTCGGTAATTATCTGCCCTCTCCCCGCTTGCTACCCGCCAACTACCGGTTAGGTATTTTCGAGCTCCCCGACGATACCGGTAGGGACATCTGGCCCCAGCACCAGTTACCCGACGATTGGCACCACTACCCCTACCCTGAAAGCACTCAAACACTAGGTACTGCATGGCTGCAGCGTTGCGATACGCTGATGCTGCTAGTTCCCAGCTGTGCTGTACCCGGGGCAATGGAGAATATTGCCGTCATTAACCCTCTCCACCCCACCATTACCGATATTCACTTAATAGAAACTCGCCAAGACATTTATAACCAGCGCTTATTCAGGGGCATTTAAGCTTAATTCTATAGGTTGCAGTGCAGCCTGTTAGGCCTCTACTACATTTAGAAAAAAACCGTCGCAAAGACAACAACGAGAAGATTAAGGGTACTAAGGAGCCGTAATGATCACGCTATACACATTCCCCCACTCCCGCTCGCTACGAGCAGCGTGGACACTTGAAGAGTTAGGCCTAGAGTATCAGTGCCAGCATGTGGCGCTGGATAAAGGCGAGGGGCAAACAGCCGCGCATTTGGCGCGTCACCCGGATGGCAAGGTGCCAGTTCTTGAAGATGGAGAAGTATCGCTATTTGAATCAGTGCCGATTTGCCGTTATCTAGCGGAGCAATATGGCGACGGCACCCTCCTACCCAGCAGCCCTGCCGCTCGCGCTCAGGTCGACCAGTGGCTCAGCTTTATCGTCACCGAAATGGAGCAGCCACTGTGGAATCAAGCCAAGCATAAGTTTGCCCTGCCCACAGATAAACGCGTTCCCGCTATTTTGCCGGTCTGCGCATGGGAGTTTCAGCGTGCGCTAAGCGCGCTGGAGCGCCGCTACAACGGGCAAGAAAACTTGGTGGGTAACACCTTTACCCTTGCGGATCTGTTTTTAACCCATACCTTATCGTGGGCGGTCAGCATGAAGCACCGCTTACCCGAACCGCTATTTGCCTATCGCGAACGCCATATTCAGCGCGCCGCGATGGCTAGAGCAATCGAAAAAGAGCAGGCAGCAGCAGAGAGTTAATCAACATCTAAACGCTTTAAAAACCGTTGCTGGCAGTATGTGGCAACGGTTTTTAAACTAGTCGGGCGTTGCTTAAAAGCCAAGGTCATCAAGCAAATCGTCTACTTGATCCTGCCCTGCCACCACATCCGTCTTATTTTGGTTCACCTGCGGCCCGTTACGAAGCTTGGCATGTTCATCGCGGTCATCTTCCATCTTAACGCCGTCGGTGACGTGAGGAACATTATCGACCAGCACCTGAACAAGCTGCTCTTCGATGAGCTTGATGACTTCCATCATTTTCTTAATCACCTGACCGGTGAGATCCTGAAAGTCTTGGGCCATCATGATTTCAAGCAGCTCTTTTTGAGTAGCCCCGGTTGCGGTGGGAAGCTTACTGCTCAAAAAGTTCTGTGTATCCTCGACGAGCTTAGCATCACCTTCTACTGCCGCGAGCTTAGCTGCCGCCGCCTGCCAGCGCTCATTAAGCGCAGCGCCTTCTTCTTCAAGGCTGTCTTGCACCGGTTGAGCGCGCTCAACGGCATTCAATGCCCGCTCTGCGGCCTGCTCCGTCATTGAGGCAACGTAATTGAGCCGGTCATTAGCATCCGGTATTGCCTGCGCCGCCTGGCTAATCTGCTGATCTAGGCCCAGCTCTTTCATGCTGTCCCGCAGTAGGCGCGTTAAGTGGCCTATGCGATGCACCATCTCATCAGTACTGTCTTTTTTGCCCAGTACCGACGGCATCGTCGTGTCGTGGGCGTTGTTAACAGTGCTCATGACAATCCTCTTGTTGGAAAAGCTTATTGAATGTCGTTTTGGGTGTGGCAATAGACATCACTATACGAACCCACTGTGTTTTTTTCAGGATGCACGGCGTTAAATACATCAAGGTCTGCATCTAAACCTGATACTACTGTCGGCTCAACATCCTAAAACTTAAGTTTAACGTTTAGTCTACAGTGGGAAACTGCGAGTTACAGGTATTTTTAACCCCTTAAAAACCATCTAATTTACAGGCGGGTTCAAGCAGGCAATGATTCGAAGTCGAGCGATTAACCATTAAGCAGCTGAAACGTGCGGTAGAACGGCGCTATAAACAGCAAAGTAGTGACAGATGCTGCCAGCCACTACAAATAGATGCCAAATCGCATGGTTGTAGGGAATCGCACGCACGGCGTAGAAAATCACCCCTAGCGTGTAGGTAATTCCTCCCGCGGCCAGTAGGGCAATGCCGGTCGTTGAAAGACTCGCCGCCATCTCTCCTGATGCCAGCACGATCATCCAGCCCATGAGCAGATAAATCGCCACACGTAATATCGAAAAACGTTGAGGCCATAGCAGTATGCAGGCAATGCCCACCAACGCCAGCGACCACACGGCGGCAAACAAAACCCAGCCTGTAGTGCCGCGCATATTGACGAGTAAAAAGGGCGTGTAAGTACCTGCGATGAGTAAATAAATCGCGCAGTGATCAAGTAACTGAAAGCGCTGCTTCCAGCGCCGATGAGGGATGCCGTGGTAAAGGGTAGAGGCGGTATAAAGCAGGACTAGCGTGGTGCCGTACAGGCTCAGGCTGACAATTTTCCACGGGTCGACATGGGCGGCGTAACTCGCCGCAACCAACAGTACTACCATTCCCACCAAACTGAGCACAGCACCGATACCGTGGGTGATACTGTGCAGCCACTCTTCGAATACACTGAATTCGCCCTGCTCTTCGGGAAGGTTTTCACGCTGCTGTTTATACTGCTTGTACTGCTCCTTACTGACGGCGTTCATCCTGGAGCGCTCCTCGCATGCCATCCCCCACTCGTATCACCCCTTGCGCTCAATATCCACATCACTGGCGTGGGTGAAGTCATCCAAAGCCATCATATGACCAAGCTTGCCCGCTTTGGTTGAGAGATACTGCTCGTTATGAGGGTTCAGGCCGGTGGTGATCGACAAACGTTCGACGACATTCACGCCGTCGCGGGTGAGGGCATCCACCTTGCGCGGATTGTTGGTCATGAGCCTTAACGCTGTGATGCCCAAATGGTTAAGCATCGGCACGCACAGATCATAGCGGCGCATGTCGGCGCCAAAACCGAGCTGCTCGTTGGCCTCGACCGTATCAGCACCTTGATCTTGCAGGTGGTAGGCACGAATTTTGTTTAACAGGCCTATTCCCCGCCCCTCTTGGCGCAGGTAAAACAGCACGCCGCGGCCCTCTTCAGCGATGCGTTTTAGCGCTTCCTGGAGCTGATAGCCACAGTCGCAGCGCATGGAGAAGAGAGCGTCACCGGTCAAACACTCGGAGTGCACCCGCCCCAACACCGGCTCGCCGCCGGTCACATCACCCAACGTTAAGGCGATATGATCCTTGCCGGTAGCCTCATCTTCGAAGCCATGCATAGTAAACGTTGCCCAGGGCGTGGGCAGCCGGGAAGCGGCAATGAAGCGAATGGTCACAGGTTACCTCGCTGATTGACCAAACCAGTTAACCACACCAGTGTTGGCAAAGTGGGCCAGTATTCTAACAGGAAGCGGCGCCCGCCTCACGCTGACAAAGCGACTAAATAATGGAGAAAAATTGGCCGGGTGCGACGATTTTTGCCATCGAGTACGCCGCCCTAACACCTATCTTCAAGTACAATTGCCCTCATACGATCCCCAAAACGGTTTCTAGTACGCTCTCAAGTACGGTTTCCAATACGATGCGGGCAAATTTCCTAAGAGCAAGTGTCTATGACCACTACACCTTTGCAAAATGATCGCTTTCTTCGCGCACTAGCGCGCCAGCCCGTCGACCGCACCCCGGTGTGGATGATGCGTCAAGCGGGCCGCTACCTGCCGGAATACCGCGCCAGCCGGGCCGATGCGGGCAGTTTTATGGATCTTTGCCGCAACCATGACCTGGCCTGCGAAGTCACCCTGCAGCCCTTGGAGCGTTACCCGCTTGATGCGGCCATTCTGTTTTCAGATATCTTAACCATTCCCGATGCAATGGGCTTGGGGCTCTATTTTGAAACCGGCGAAGGCCCAAAATTCCGCAAAACCGTGCGTACACAGGAAGAAGTCGCCGCGCTAAGCGTGCCCGACGCCGAGCGCGACCTGGATTACGTGATGCGTGCGGTGTCGACCATTCGTCGTGAGCTGAACGGCCGCATGCCGCTGATCGGCTTCTCAGGCAGCCCCTGGACGCTGGCGACTTACATGGTGGAGGGCGGTTCCAGCAAGGACTTCCGCCATCTGAAAACCATGCTTTACGATACCCCGGATACCATGCACCAGTTGCTGGATACGCTGGCGCATGCGGTAACTGACTACCTGAACGCCCAAATTCGCGCGGGAGCCCAGGCGGTGCAGATTTTTGATACCTGGGGTGGCGCACTCTCTACCCCTGCGTACCTTGAGTTCTCGCTGCGCTACATGGAGCAGATCGTTTCGGGACTGATCCGCGAACACGACGGCCGCCACGTACCGGTGATTCTCTTCACCAAAAACGGCGGCCAGTGGCTTGAGCATATCGCCTGCGCCGGTGCCGATGCATTGGGTATCGACTGGTCTACCGAGCTTTCCGATGCCCGTGCCCGGGTTGGTCACAAAGTGGCGCTACAGGGCAATCTTGATCCCAACGTTCTGTTTGCCCGCCCCTCGGCTATCCGCGCTGAAGTAGCCCGCGTGTTGGAAAGCTACGGCCATGGCCCTGGCCACGTGTTTAACCTGGGCCACGGAATCAGCCAGTTTACCAACCCCGACAACGTCACTGCCTTTATGGAGGCGCTGCACGAATTAAGCCCACAGTATCACCGCGATATTCCAACGCACACAAATGCACAGCACTCAGGAGCCAATTGATGAGCGATTTACGCGACGACCAATGGTTTACCGAAGTCTTTGATAGCCACGGCAGCGCTTTCTCACTGAAGATCTCTGAAAAACTGCTGGATGTACAGAGCCAATACCAGCATCTAGAGGTCTACGCCACCGAGACCTACGGCAACCTAATGGTGCTGGACGGCTGCGTGATGCTGACTGATCGCGATAACTTCCTCTACCATGAGATGATTGCGCATCCGGCGCTGTTTACCCACCAAGATCCCAAACGTGTGGTGATCATCGGCGGTGGCGACTGCGGCACCTTAAAAGAGGTGCTGCGCCACCCGAGTGTCGAGAAAGTTACCCAAATTGACATCGACGAAGAGGTCACCAAGGCCTCTGAGCGCTTCTTCCCGTCGTTGGTAGCGTCGAATAACGACCCCCGCGCTGAACTGCTGTTCGCCGACGGCGTCAAGTGGGTGGACGATGCACCTGATGAGAGCATCGATGTGCTGATTATCGACTCCACCGACCCGGTTGGGCCCGCTGAAGGGCTGTTTAAAACCGATTTTCTCAAGCGCTGCCACCGTATTTTGAAAAGCGGCGGCGTAATGGTGCAGCAGAGCGAATCACCGCTTTACCACAGTGGCTCGATCATCCGAGAGCTGCGCAACGACATGTTGAAAGCCGGTTTTGACAGCGTTGCCACGCTGCCCTTCCCGCAGCCGGTATATCCTTCAGGCTGGTGGAGCGTAACATTGGCGGGTAAAGCCACCGACGTGAATACGTTCCGCGAGCAGGCAGCCACCAACCACGACTTGCCGCTTGAATACTATAGCGTTGACGCCCATCGCGGTGCGCTCGCCCTTCCGCCATTTATGCGCAAGGCATTCGCAGCCGAGTAAACCACGCCTAATACCTGCCTTCGTGTTACCGCCCACCTCAGCTTGCCCTATTACGGTGCAATGCGAGGAGGGCGGTAACCTTTTTTGCACCTAGACCTTCGTCTCGAATTCGTTGAGTAGCGTTGAAAAGCGCTGAATTAACGCCTGTACCCTTGTTGGCATCTTCCTTGCTAGGTTTAGTGACATGCTACGGCATGCATAACTATTTCAATTACTGGTTTCAGTAGCTGATTCCAATAACTTCGAGGGAAACTAGATGTTCAATAAAAAACACTTAGCGCTTCTGGCGTCCGCTGGCTCACTTAGCCTGGCGGGAATGGCAACTGCTCAAGCCGACACCCTGGAAGATACCATTGAGCGTGGTGCCGTTCAGTGTGGTGTGAGCGATGGTTTGCCGGGCTTCTCAGCTCCGGACGACGACGGTAACTGGCAAGGTATCGACGTTGATGTATGCCGCGCTGTAGCGGCAGCGGTACTCGGCGACTCAGAAGCCGTCAACTATATTTCACTCAACGCCGTGGAGCGCTTCACCGCCCTGCAATCAGGTGAAGTCGACGTTCTATCACGTAATACCACTTGGACCACTACCCGCGATACTACTCTGGGCCTGAACTTCACCGGGGTTACTTTTTACGACGGCCAGGGCTTCATGGTATCCCGTGACCTGGGTATTACCGGTGCAGACGAGCTAGACGGCGCCTCCATCTGCATTCAGTCTGGCACCACTACCGAGCTGAACCTGGCTGACTACTTCCGTGCTAACGACATGGAATTCAACCCGATCGTATTTGATACCTCTGAGCAAACCGTGGGTGGCTATCAGGCCGGCCGCTGTGACGTGCTAACCTCCGATACCTCTCAGCTAGCGGCGCTACGTATTCAGCTAGACGATCCTTCAGCCTCGATGATCCTGTCTGACGTTATCTCCAAAGAGCCACTAGGCCCTGTGGTTCGTCAGGGTGACGATCTTTGGTTCAACATTGTGAAATGGTCGCTGTTCGCCATGATTAACGCCGAAGAGTACGGCGTCACCAGTGAAAACGCTGAAGAAATGCTTAACTCTGAAGACCCCAACATCGCTCGCTTGCTAGGCCAAGACGGCAACTACGGTGAAGGCATGAACCTAGAAGCAGATTGGGCCTACAACATTATTAGCCAAGTGGGTAACTACGCTGAAAGCTTCGACCGCAACGTGGGCATGGGCTCGCCGCTGGAAATTGAGCGCGGTGTTAACGCCCTATGGACAGACGGCGGCTTCCAGTACGCTCCCCCGATTCGCTAAGCGTCTCGCTTGACCCCGGCCCGCCACCCTCTTCACAGGTATCTGTTTAAAGGACCTGTTTCAAGGTCGTGGCGGGCCATTTGATTGACCTTCCGTGTAGCGGAGACGCCATCCATGTCTGTAAGACCTAACGTTCGCCCCGCTGGCCACAAGCCGCCGTTTTGGCGAGACCGCGCTAAGCGCGCACTTATTTTTCAGCTTATATTGGTCGCCGTTGTCGCGGCTTTCCTGATCTATATTATCGGCAATACCCAAGCCAACCTGAATGCTCGCGGCATTACCACTGGCTTTGGCTTCCTGGGCAACACAGCCGGCTTTGGTATTGGTCAAAGCTTAATCGAGTACTCCTCCCAAAGTACCTACGGCCGCACTTTTGTGATTGGCTTGCTCAATACGCTGCTAGTCGGTGGATTGGGGGTGTTAGCTGCCTCGATTATTGGTTTTATCGTCGGTATCGCGCGGCTATCGCCCAACTGGTTGATCGCTCGGCTAGCCAATGCGTATATCGAAACGTTTCGTAATATCCCCCTGCTGCTGCAAATTTTCTTCTGGTACTTTGCTGTACTGCGGACGTTACCCAGCGCTAGAGAGAGCATGGCCTTTGGTGAAGCCATTTTCCTGAACGTACGCGGGCTGTACCTGCCTCAGCCTCTGTTCGAGTCAGGATTTGGTCTTATCCCAGCCACCTTCGTGGTGGCTATTATTGCCAGCATCGCACTGGTCATGTGGAACAAGCGCCGTCACGAAGCCACCGGCAAGCGCCTACCGGTTTTCTGGATGTCGCTGGTGATTATCTTTGGCCTACCACTGCTGGTACTGGTCGCTACAGGTGTACCGGTGACCTGGGAGATGCCGGTACTGCGCGGCTTTAACTTCGGCGGTGGTATTACCATTATCCCTGAATTTTTGGCCCTGTGGCTGGCGCTGTCTATCTATACCGCGTCCTTCATTGCGGAGATTGTGCGCTCGGGCATCCAAGCCATCCCCCATGGCCAAACGGAAGCCGCCCAGGCATTGAGCTTGCCGCGCAAGCTAGTGCTGCGCCTAATCATCATTCCCCAGGCTATGCGCGTCATTATTCCGCCACTCACCAGCCAATACCTCAACCTGATTAAAAACTCGTCACTGGCCACCGCCATCGGCTACCCCGACCTGGTATCGGTTTTTGCCGGCACCACGCTCAACCAGACCGGTCAGGCAATCGAAGTCATTGCCATGACCATGGCGGTTTATCTGATCATCAGCTTGCTGGTGTCCATGTTCATGAACTGGTTCAACGCTCGCGTTGCGCTGGTCGAACGCTAGGCCGGAGGCGACCCCATGATTCACAATAAAGAAACCATACCTCAGCGCCCGGCTCCTAAAGGCACCATTGGGCCGGTTGCCTGGCTACGAGGCAATCTGTTCAACGGCCCTATCAATAGCATCTTCACGCTACTGGGCCTGTACGTGCTCTATCTACTCGTGGTGCCAACAGTTCAGTGGGCATTTATTGATGCCAACTGGGTGGGCGACAGCCGCGAAGACTGCACACGGGTGGGCGCCTGCTGGGTATTCGTTAACGCACGCTTTTCCCAGTTTATGTACGGCCTCTACCCGAGTGAGGAGTATTGGCGCGCCAATATCGTGTTTGCCATGTTCGCGGGCATTATTGCCTGGATGGTCATTCCGCGCCTGCCGTTTAAGCGCTGGATGACACTGTTTGCGCTGCTGATCTTCCCGGTGATCGCCTACGTGCTGCTACACGGCGGCTACTTTGATCTACCGCGTGTCTCCACCCACCGCTGGGGCGGTTTGATGCTGACGCTGCTACTGGCTAGCGTGGGGATGATTGGCGCACTGCCTATTGGCATTGTATTAGCCCTTGGGCGACGCTCGAACATGCCCATCGTCAAAACCTTCTGCGTGATTTTTATCGAGTTTTGGCGCGGTGTGCCGCTAATCACCATTCTGTTTATGGCCTCGGTGATGCTGCCGCTGTTCCTGCCGTCTGAACTTAACGTGGATCGCCTTATACGTGCGCTAATCGGCCTGACGCTGTTCCAAAGTGCCTATATGGCCGAGGTTATTCGCGGTGGTTTGCAGGCGATTCCCAAAGGGCAAGATGAGGCCGCCGCGGCACTGGGGATGACGTATTGGAAGCGCATGGGGCTAATCGTGATGCCTCAGGCACTGAAAATGATGATTCCTGGCATCGTCAATACGTTTATCTCACTGTTTAAAGACACCACCCTGGTCATGATCATCGGGCTGTTTGACCTGTTGGGCATTGTGCAAGCGGCGCTTTCCGACTCGCGCTGGCTGGGCTTCTCGGTAGAGGGCTATGTATTTGCCGCGTTCGTGTTCTGGATATTCTGTTTCAGCATGTCGCGCTACAGCCAGTACTTGGAGCGCAAGCTAAACACCGGCCATAAGCACTAGTTCGAGTTTAAATACGAGCGCCGCATCTCATTACGTTTTAAGTAGGATTTCAACATGACACAAGCAGCCACCAACACCTCTGACACCAGTGCTTCTGACCTGATGGTCGAGATGCACAACGTTAACAAGTGGTACGGCGATTTTCACGTACTGCGGGATATCTACCTTGAGGTAAAACGCGGCGAACGTATCGTGGTTTGCGGCCCATCAGGTTCGGGTAAATCAACGCTAATTCGCTGCATTAACCACCTTGAAGAGCACCAAAAGGGTGAAATTGTGGTGGGCGGTCTACCGCTGACCCAAGACGTCAAACGCATTGAGCAGATTCGTCGTAGCGTCGGCATGGTGTTTCAGCACTTCAATCTGTTCCCGCATTTATCAGTGCTGGAAAACTGCTGTATTGCGCCAATGTGGGTACAAAAGAAGCCCCGCAAAGAGGCCGAAGCGCTAGCCATGGAGTACCTAGAACGGGTGCGCATTGCCGAGCAGGCAACTAAGTACCCGGGGCAACTCTCGGGCGGCCAGCAGCAGCGCGTAGCGATTGCCCGCTCGCTGTGCATGCACCCCGACGTGATGCTGTTTGACGAGCCCACCTCCGCCCTAGACCCCGAGATGATCAAAGAGGTGCTGGACGTTATGGTGGAACTGGCGGAAGAAGGCATGACCATGATCTGCGTGACCCACGAAATGGGCTTCGCCAAAACCGTCGCCGACCGGGTGATCTTTATGGATCAGGGGCAAATCATTGAAGAGAACGCGCCTGAGCCGTTCTTCAATAACCCCCAGTCTGAACGTACCCAGCTGTTCTTAAGCCAGATTCTGGGGCACTAATACACAGCCCCAGCGACAAAGCAGCTGTGGATAAGTTCGTCATCATGGGCCTCACTTGAGGCCCATGATAGTTAACAGACTTTAAAAAAACAGCATGTCATCGCGAGCGTAGCGCGGCGATCTTGAAGTTATCCTCCTGCCACTACAAACAAGATTGCTTCGTCGCTCCGCTCCTCGCAACGACATCATTCAAAAAAGGATAAAAGCATGATTGAAAAGCTGTTTATCGACCGCGCCCCGCAACCGATTGCGCCTTTTTCCCACGCCTGCCGCGTAGGTGATCTGGTCTTTATCACTGGCCAGATGCCGACGGTGCCAGAGACCAACGAGATGCTTTTGGGCACCTTCACCGAACAGACTCATCGGGTAATGCAGAACCTGGCGATTGTGCTGGAAGAAGTCGGAAGTGCCTTCGAATATGTGGTGCAGTCTCGGGTGTTCATTACCAATATGGGCCACTTCGACGAAGTGAATAAGGTCTACGCCAGTTACTTTCCCCAGCCTCTACCCACCCGCACCTGTATCGGGGTAACCGGCTTGGCTGGCGGCGCTGATGTGGAAGTCGATATGATTGCCTGGATTCCACCGTCGCAGCAATAAACCTCATCAGTCGTCGTCATCACGGCTGCCAGTGAGCCACAACGCGATTTCGCCCCGCCTCTTTGGCGGCATAGAGCGCTTGGTCGGCCTGGGCAACGGCTACTGCCTGACTGTGGTCTAAATCACTGGTGAGCGCCAGAGGTGCAATCCCCACGCTGACGGTGAGTGTCACCATCATCGGCACTTGCGAATCACCCACCGTCAGGTAAAACGGCTGCTGGGCTACTCGTTGGCGAATACGCTCACCCAGCTGGACTACCTGTTGGTGCGATAAATCACCCGCCGTAACAGCAAACTCTTCACCGCCGAACCTTGCCAGACAATCCTCGGGCCGCAGGGCCTCGTGTACTCGCTTTGCCATTTCCACCAGCAGCGTATCCCCCGCGGGGTGACCGTAGCGATCATTAATATGTTTGAAGTAATCAATATCAATCATCAGCAAATAATAGGCTGCCGCTTCAGCTTGCTCATTGAGTTGTGCTAAGTGATTAGCCAAGCCACGTCGATTGCGTGTGCCGGTCAAGGCGTCAAACTCCGCCGCCGCCCAGGCCTGCTCTTCGCTTTTTTTACGTTGACTAATATCGATGACTAGGCCGCCGATACGCGCTAAATAGCCATCATCGGAGTAGTAGCTTTCCATCACCAGCTCATGCCAACGCCATTGCCCGGATGCGACCCTGAGCTGAACATCAATGCGGCATTGGGTTTGCAGCCGCTGTTGGCACTCGCGGATCAAACCAAACACCCGTAAGCGGTCAGTGGGCATGGCATGAGCCAGTAAGCGGCGCAATGGGAGCCTTGCATAATCACCAGGATAACCCAGCGAAAGCAGCAACGCCGAAGAGCACCAGGTTGCGCCACTGCGAGTATTAATCTCCCAGGTGCCGCAGGCGGCGACCTGCTGCAGCAGATCAACCTGCCGCTGCCTGCGGGTAAGCTGCTGACGATAAATAGCCGAAGCGATCAGTTCAGCGCCGATCACTAGCGCCTGCAACCCCGCTCCCTCCCAGTCAACTTCACGCTCACAGTCATCGAAGCCCAAAGTGCCCCACCACTGACCATCCACCATAATCGGAACGGTCACCATCGATAAAATCGACTGGCTTTCCAAATTGTCGCGCAGCGACCCCAAATCCACCTGCGAGGTAATACAGGTGTGCGAGTCACCACGCTCCCGACGATTGACCATTTCCTCATACTCGGAATCGTCGATCAGCGTGGTAAAAAAGCGAAAGCGTTTTTGCGTTCGCTCACGATAGTGCGATGAAGATGCCCACTCAAAAACAAAATCCTGCAAGACACCGTTTGGGTTGCGCTCTATGGTTTGAAATATCCACACCCGATTGACACCCGACGCTTCCCCTAGCGCCGCCAATAGCTGATCGACGCCCTCACTCCAAAAGTGCGCGTCGATGAGCGCGCGGCTGCCCACAGCAAGGGCATTCAGCAGGCTCGGCGCATCCGGCGAAAAAGGAGCAGGCATAGCAGGTTCTCTTTACTTTTCTTAGAGACTACCACACAGCTTTTAGTGGATTACACGCCATGCCCATAAAGAGTAATGCTAGCGGGTGCTAACGGGGTTTGCTCACGGTGGGACGTCAGCGGTTTCCCGGCCAGGGCAGTCAGCAGAATTTGCAGCGGATCACCGTGACTGACGAGCAGAATGACTTCCCCGCTTACCTGTTGTTCCCAATCACCGATCACCGCCTGCATACGGCTCGCCACCCGGCTCAACGCTTCTACTCCATGGTGCTGGTGTTCAGCATCCTCGGCATCTAACGCCCATACACTGGGATAGTGCTCGTCCCCCAACCCCTCTAGTTCGCCAAAATTTCGTTCCCGCAAGCGCGTATCCACGTTGGGTACCAACTCGAACCTGGCCGCCACATGGGCAGCGGTTTGGGTGGTACGCAAAAAGTCTGAATGCACCACGCGGGTCGGCACAGGCCACTGCCAGTCGGCAACGAGCTGGGCAAGCTGTTGCTCACCATGTTCGGAGAGACCAAAGTTTTCCACCCCGCGCCCCGGCGAGCTGACAATCACCCTCTGTTGATTAGCCTGACTATGGCCGTGGCGCATGAATAAATAGCGGTTGCGCCAATGGTCGGAGAGCGGCTGTAAAGTATTTGACATAAGTTTGTCACAAACCCTAGATTGAAGGTGTCTACTTTCGAAAATAACCATCCTTGACGCGGAATGTCCACTTACGAAACAGTTTCCGCTTTCAATAGTGGCAAAACGCAGCCAAGGAAATACAGCCTGACCCATAGCAAGAACACAACAATAACGCACAAACGAGGCTCACCATGACAACTTCGCTCTTCCGCCAGCGCCCGCTTGCGATACTTATCGCTACATCCCTACTACCGCTCACCCTGCTCTCTACCCATGCCTTCGCGGAGTGCGAACGTGGCGCCCTGGATACCATCTATTGTGATGAAGATGGCGATATGGTGGCGGATCGCCCTGCCGATGAGGCTGAGTGGGTCAATCCAGACACGCTGATTTTTGCTTATACCCCCGTGGAGGATCCGGCTATCTATTCGGATATCTGGCAGCCGTTTATCGATCACTTGGCCGAGGTTACCGAACGGGATGTGCGTTTCTTCGCCGTACAGTCAAACGCTGCCCAAGTTGAAGCCATGCGCAGCGGTCGGCTGCATATCGCTGGCTTCTCCACTGGCCCTACGCCGTTTGCGGTGAATTTGGCCGGTGCCGTGCCGTTTGCCTTGATGGGCTCTGATGACGGCCAATTCGGTTACACCCTGCAGTTATTTACTCATGTCGACTCTGATATCCATGAGGTTGAGGATCTCAAAGGCAAACGCGTTGCCCATACCTCACCCACCTCAAACTCGGGCAATTTAGCCCCTCGTGCGCTGCTGCCGGAACTCGGCATCACCCCCGATGAGGATTACGAAGTGGTCTATTCGGGTAGCCACGACCAATCCATGCTGGGCGTGGTGGCCAAGGATTACGACGCGGCCCCCGTGGCCTCAGAAGTCGTCGAGCGGATGGCAGCACGCGGTCTTTACGATGAAGAAGACGTGCGCCTGATCTACGAATCCGACCGTTTCCCCACTACCTCCTATAACTACGCGCACAACTTGCATCCCGACCTGGTCGAGAAAATAGAGGAAGCCTTTTTTAGCTTTGATTTTGTCGGCACCGAACTTGGTGAAGAGTTTGAGGGCGTCGAGAAATTCATACCCATCAACTACCAAGACAACTGGCAGGTAATTCGTACCATCCAAGCGGCCAATAACGTGAGCTATACGCCAGAAAACCTGGAAGAGTAAACGTAGCGCACCGCCGCCGGCGGTGCGGTTATTGTCTCGACGATGGAAGCGGACACATGCTGGAAATTACCAATCTGGTCAAACGTTATGGCCACGATGAAGCCGTGCTGAAAGGGCTTGACCTCAAGGTAGAGGGAAACAGCGTTGTTTCTATCGTAGGCGCCTCGGGTGCGGGCAAAAGCACCATGCTGAGATGTATCAATCGCCTGGTCGAGCCAACCTCCGGCTCGATCAAACTCAACGGCAATGAGCTGGTGAACCTGAAAGGCGCCGAGCTGCGCCGTGCTCGCCGCAAGATCGGCATGGTGTTCCAAGGTTTTAACCTACTGGATCGCTTGACCGTGATGGAGAACGTGTTGGCCGGGCGGTTGGGTTATGTGAATCTCTATCAAGCGATATCGCGCCGCTACCCTCAGGCTGATATTGAGCGTGCGTTTGTGCTAATGGAGCGGGTGGGAATCGCTCATTACGCCAACAAGCGCGCTGATGAGCTATCCGGTGGCGAGCGCCAGCGGGTAGGCGTCGTGCGAGCCCTGATGCAGGAGCCTGATGTTCTGCTGGCGGACGAACCAACTGCCTCGCTGGATCCACGCACCTCCGAGCAAATCATGATACTGCTGCAAAGCCTGGCCAGTGAGCTCTCGCTGCCAGTACTCATCAATATCCACAACGTCGCACAGGCCAAAACCTATACCGAGCGGATTGTGGGCCTACGCCACGGCAAGATGATCTTTGATGGGTTGCCTGCCGATTTCAACAAAGACGCGTTAGACGCCATCTACGGTGGCATTGAAGCGCCGGACGATGCGATTACTGATACGCCAGCGGAGGAACCCTCACATGACTCCGCCTGAGGCCCCTTCAACGGCGCCCCGCACCTGGCGAAAGCCGCCGTTCATTGCCAACCCGTTGCTACGCTATGGGTTAATCGTGGTTGCCGTGGTTTATCTGGTCTGGGCGTTCGGCTCGCTGCCGTTCAACTGGGCGCGGATCTCTGAAGGGTTGCCCCGCGCGGCACGCATATTTAGCGGCGGCTTCCCACCCAGCCTAGAGCGCTACGAGCTGCTGCTGACAGGCTTTAAAGAGAGCTTTCAAATCGCCATTCTGGCGACGCTATTGGGGGTTTTACTCTCTATTCCCTTTGCCGTGATGGCGGCACGTAATATCGCCCCAATGCCTATCTATGTGATTGGCCGGTCGGTGATTATCGTATCGCGCAGCTTTCATCCGGTAATTGTTGCCATCCTGTTTGTCGCTGCCGTTGGATTTGGCCCACTCGCAGGTATTCTGACTCTGACACTCTACTCCATCGGCTTTGTGGGCAAGTTGCTCGCCGAAGAGATCGAGGAGATTGATTGGGGCCAAGTAGAGGCGATGAAAGCCGCCGGCGCTGGCTATGTGGCCATTCTGTTTTATGCGGTCTTTCCGCAAATTCTGCCACGCCAGGTAGGGCTATCCATGTACCAATTGGATAGTAACTTGCGCGCATCAGCGGTGGTCGGAATCGTTGGGGCAGGCGGCATTGGCGGCACCCTGATGAATGCCTTTGGGCGTTACGACTACGATTTCGCCTTTGCGATTCTGCTCATTATCATCGCGGTCATTTTGCTCAGTGAAGGTGTCAGCGGCTGGGTAAGGAAAAAAATATGGTAGATCACGCACAGCAGCTTGCCGATCGTATTTGGCAACGCTATGACCGCAAACAGCGCCTGATTCGTTACGCCGTTCTGCTAGCTACCTTGATGTTAGTGGTTTGGGCGGTGCGCGATATTGATATTTTCTGGCCCTGGGTGTGGGATGCGCCCAACCAAATCTCCGGGCTTGGCGCACGCATGTGGCCACCCAGTGCGGCGGGGCTCAATGGCATTATCGCAGCGCTGATCGAGACCGTGCATATCGCTACGCTGGCTACCTTTCTGACGATTTTCCTGGCGCTCCCGGTGGCCTACATCGCCGCCCAGAATACTACCCCCAACCGCGCCTGTTTGTGGTTTGGTCGCTTCATTCTGGTCTCAAGCCGTTCGGTGAACACCATCATCTGGGCGCTGCTGTTCGTGGCCATTTTTGGCCCTGGGGTATTAGCGGGCATACTCGCCATCATGTTTCGCTCGATTGGCTTTATCGGCAAGCTGATGGGCGAAGCAATAGAGGAGATTGACCGGCGCCCCGTAGAGGCCATGGAAGCCACCGGGGCCTCCAAGGCCAAAGTGGTCGCCTATGCAATCGTGCCTCAGGTCATGCCCGCGTTTTTTGCCATCGTCATCCTCCGCTGGGATATCAATATCCGCGAATCGACGGTACTTGGGTTGGTGGGCGCCGGGGGTATCGGCGTTATCCTCCAGGGCGCAATTGACACCTTTGCCTGGCCTACCGTGGCGACCATTTTGATTGCCATTATTGTGCTGGTACTGATTGGTGAAGCCGTCACCAGCTTGCTGCGTAGCAAGGTGCTGTAACCCACGTTGCTTAAGCCGAGGCAAGCGTTTGACCTAACGCCAAACGCTTGCCATGGTTAGATGACCATCAACGACATGGAGTATGCACAGCGATGACAACCTATATCGTGGTAGCCGACGCCGCTCGCGCACGCATTTTTACCCGAGATGCCTTAACGTTGGCAGAGCAAGAAAGCATGGTTCACGCTGAAGGACGTCTACACGAAGGTGACTTGGTCACCGACGGTCGAGGCGATGTGCATGAGTCGATGTCCACTACCTCTCGCTCGGCTGGCGAAGAGGGAACGGCTACTAAGCACGAAAACGAGTTGTTTGCGAAAGAGGTCGCTCAGCGACTTTATAGTGCTCGAGTAGGCAACAGTATGAAGAAGCTCATTATGGTGGCGCCACCTAAATTTTTAGGGCTTTTACGCGATAAACTCGATGCCCCTACCCAAAAGCTGGTGATTCATTCCCTATCAAAAGATCTAAGTAAAGCTTCAATGGCCGATATTCAACAAGCAGTTAGTGATTTACGCTAGTAATATCCAAAACTTAAAGACCATGTAAGACTAAAGAAAGGGTCGCTCTCGCCGATAGCCTAGAAGACATTATAAACGGTACCTCCCCCTGAGTACTGACATGCACTTCTACGTCGAGAGCGACCATGCTATCTACCCTCCGAGCACGCATCCTATTGGCTGCATTAGTGGCGATTACCCTCGCCCTGGTGGTTAACGGCATTGCCAGTTACACCACCGTAAAGCACCATAATAGCCAGCAAATAACGCGCAATCTTAGCGCCGTGGTTAACGGTAATACGCAAGCTATCAACGAGTGGTTTAACGCACGCTATACCATGCTTTCCAGCATGGATGATGCAGCCAATAGCGATGAGCCACTTGCCGCACTTCGACAACTGGCTGGCTCAGGCAGCTTTATGACAGCCTACATTGCTTATCCTTCCACACCAGACGCTATTTTTTCCGATGGATGGCAGCCCCCCAGCGATTACGACCCGCGTCAGCGGCCCTGGTACCAAGGCGCAGCCGAAGCGCAAGAGACCATTATTACGGCACCTTACACTGATGCCCAAACGGGGGGCTTAATCGTTACCTTTGCACGCCCTTTCTACCGTAATGGGCAGCTGGCCGCAGTCATTGGTGCGGATATTACTATTGAGGATGTGATCGAAATTGTTACCGGCATTGCCCCTACGCCGTCCAGTTTCGGCTTTTTAACCACTGAAGACGGCACCCTGATCGCGCATCCTGACGCTGACATGACGCTCGAACCTTCCACACGTTTGAGCGATGAACTGACCAACACCCGGCTTAGCGAAATCGCCCAAGCCGATGAACCCCAATCGCTTTCACTGCAAAACAGCGATACGTTGCTGATGGGCAATAACGTGGGAGGTAGCAGTGGCTGGCAGTTGATTGTGGCACTGGACGAACACGAGGCAACAGCGGGCCTGCGCGCCATCGCCACTACATCGATAGTCACGCTGCTGATTGTGGCCGCAATCACGGCAGTGGTCTTCGGTTTGCTGCTTTCTCTGCTGCTACGCCGCTTGCTGGGAGTTCGTAATGCGATGGATGATATCGCATCGGGAGAGGGCGATTTAACCCGACGCTTGCCCGAAGAGGGTAATGATGAAGTCACTCAAATTGCCAAGGCCTTCAACCGTTTCGTAGGTAAAATGGAGGCCGTATTAATCGATGTACGCACCAGCAGTGAATCTGTTCACCACGCGGCCAATGAGATCGCCATGGGTGGCCAGGACTTATCACGCCGCACCGAGAACGCCGCCTCTAGCCTGCAACAAACGTCCGCTTCGATTGAAGAAATCACCAGCACCGTGCAGCACACTGCTGCCTCGGCTCAGGAAGCCAACAAGCTCTCTCAAACTGCCTCAGAAGTAGCCAACGAAGGCGGCAAGGTGGTGGCGAATGTGGTTACCACCATGGAAGACATTACCCACGCCTCCGATAAAATCGGTGAAATCGTCACGTTAATGAACAGCATCTCTTTCCAGACCAACCTGCTGGCGCTTAACGCGTCGGTGGAAGCTGCCCGCGCTGGCGAGCATGGCCGTGGTTTTGCCGTGGTGGCCGACGAAGTACGCAAGCTGGCTGGGCGTAGCAGTGATGCCGCCAACGATATTCAAAAGCTGATTGAGGACTCTCAAACCAAGGTTAACAATGGCACCACTTTAGTGCGTAATGCGGGATCTACCATGCAAGACATCGTCGCGCATATTACCCGCGTTACCGATGTTTTGGAGGAGATCAATGCGGCCACCAGCGAGCAAAGCGATGGCATCAATCAGGTCAACATTGCCGTCGCAGAACTGGATCGCATGACTCAGGAAAACGCGGCCATGGTGGAAGAGTCCACGACCGCCGCCGAGCAACTAAAAGAACAGGCCGATCATCTGGCAGGCACTATCAGTAGTTTTAAGCTGTCTCACGCCGCGGCACCTGCCCTGCAAGTGCAGTACCAAGCACATGACAACCGCCGCCATCACATTACTTAAGGGGTAACGCTATGCATTTTCGTTCGTTACGCTCTTTTGTCGTCGCACTTGCGGGCCCTTGCTTGCTCGCGATTGTGGCTGCGCTAGTCATCTATAACTTGGTCGCCGCGGCCCGCACCCAGCAAACGGTGAATGAGCATACCGGCGCATTAATGGAAAGTGCATTGAATGCGCGCTTAGATGCCATTGCCGAAGCAGAGGGCGGGCGTATTCAGCGCGAACTCAACAATGCCATGACTATCGCCAATCAATTGGCGACTACTAATGCTTTGATGGGTATGGAGGATGAAGAGGGGCGCCGCTCGCTTTACCTGAACCGCCGCGAACTATCTAACTTAGTGCGCCAAACTGTGGCCGACAACCCGACACTGCTGGATGCATTTATCGGCTGGGAGCCCAATGCGTTTGGTGACGACGCACGATATGCAGGAGATGAGCGCTATGGCCATGACGGTAGCGGTCGCTTTATGCCCTGGTGGTACCGCACCGAGGATGAAACGCTAGAAGTGCTGCCGCTGGGAGATACCATGGAGAGTGAAGAACGCCTTCCCAGCGGCGTTCGGGAAGGAGAATACTATCTTTGCCCTCGTGAAACCCTAGTTCCTTGCATTATCGATCCGGCGGCTTATGACTATGGCGGCGAGACGCAACTGGTCACTTCGTTTAACGCCCCCATTTTGGTGGATGGCGAGTTTCGTGGCGTTGCGGGGGTAGACCTCTCCCTTAACTTTATCCAAACCCTGCTAAGCGATGCCAACCAAGCGCTATACGAAGGCGCTGGGCGCATGGCTCTCATCGCGGGAAGTGGGGGGCTAGTCGCCGACACGACAGGCGTAGAGAGTCTGGGCTCGCCTGCCAGTGACTCCCTTAGCAGTACAATTCTCGCGGGCATCCGAGAGGCATCAGAGCAAGGTAGCCTGCAAAGCAGCGTTAACGATGGTCTACTGCAGCGCTATCAGCCTATTACCATTGGCGATACTCGCCTCCCCTGGGTGTTGGTACTCCAGCTCCCTGAAGACGTAGCGCTTGCGGAGTTAGGCGAGCTGCAAGCAGTTCTCAGCGAGCAGCGCCAGCAAAATACGCTGGGCATGACGGTAGTAGGGCTACTTCTGGCAGCATTGGGGGTGGCAGCGCTATGGTGGATTGGCGGGCGAATCGCACGGCCTCTTAAGCGGCTTGCAAGCCGCATGGAAGAGATTGCTTCAGGCCATGGTGACCTTACCCAACGTCTACCGGTGCATGGGAGAGATGAAAGTGCCGCGGTAGCTGAGCAGTTCAATGCCTTTGCAGAAAAAATTCAGGTTATTCTGCTGGATGTGCGCCGTAGCAGTGAAGCCGTCAACCACGCGGCTAATGAAATTACTCAAGGTGGCCACGACCTCTCACGGCGCACTGAACAGGCCGCTGCCAGCCTGCAGCAAACCTCATCTGCGATGGAAGAAATCAGCAGCACCGTTAGCCATACCACTCACGCCTCGCAAGAAGCCAGTGGGCTTTCACAAACCGCCTCGCAGTTAGCCTCGCGTACCGACAGCGCGTTTGAGCAAGTCGTGGCAACGATGGATGATATTCGCTCCAATTCCGATGAAATTCAGGCCATCGTGACCGTCATCGACGGCATCGCCTTTCAGACTAACCTGCTTGCCCTGAATGCTTCTGTGGAAGCCGTCCGGGCTGGCGAACACGGTCGTGGGTTTGCCGTGGTCGCCGACGAAGTTCGCAAATTAGCCTCTCGCAGTAGCGAAGCCGCCAAGGATATCCGCCAGCGTATTAATACTTCGGCTGGCAAGGTTGAAAGCGGTACCCAAATGGTTCGAGATGCGGAGTCGGCAATGCACGAATTAGCAGAAAGCGTCACGCGGGTAACGCAAATGTTGGGAGATATCAGTACGGCCGCTCGAGAACAAAGCGAGGGCATTAGCCAGGTGAGCATTGCCGTCACCGACCTAGACCAAATGACCCAGCAAAACGCCGCGCTTGTGGAGGAGTCGACGACCGCCGCTGAACAGCTAAACGATCAGGCGGATAGGCTCGCTGCGCTGGTAGGCGGCTTTACACTTGAGCCAAAAAACGCCCCTAGCAACCATCAGTTGCCTGCTCCCGAATTGACTGAGCGATAAACGCTTAAGGAATCGGCGGCAGCGCAATATCGTCGCTGCGCTTGGCCCCAGCGGTCATTTCACGGCACAGGCGCAGGAATTCGCGCACGCCGGTGGTGAGGTATTTGTGCCGATGCCAGATAAACGTAAACTGACGCTTTAGATCCAACTCCGGCGTAGGCAGCGGCACCAAGCTGCCGCGCCGGAAGGCATCTCGCAGTGCCAGGCGCGAGACACAGCCAATCCCCAGCCCTGACTCCACGGCACGCTTAATACCTTCCGTATGCTCTAGCTCTAGCAGGGTGTTAAACCGGCTGCGGCGGTGGCGCGCGGCATGCTCCAGAGTCATGCGGGTGCCAGAGCCCTCTTCGCGCATAATCCAGTCCTCACGCAGCAGCTGTTCAAGTTCAAGGTGCTCGCGGCCTGCCAGTGGGTGTCGCGGCGAGCAAAACACGCACAGCTCATCTTCCACCCAGGGTTGGCTGATGATCATGTCATCGTCGCACTGCCCCTCGATCAAGCCTAAATCCAGCGAGTGCTGGCGCACGCCTTCGATAATATGGCGCGTATTGCGCACTGCCAAGCGCACCCGGCTACCGGGGTGGCGCTGCATAAAATCGCTGATCAGCAGCGTGGCCAGGTAGTTGCCAATGGTCAGCGTAGCCCCTACATCCAGCGACCCAACCCCTTTCTGGCCACGTAGAAGCTCTTCAATCTCTTCGCCGCGATCCAGCAGCGCCACCGCTTTGGGCAACAGCTGAAAACCCAGTGCGTTAAGTTTTAAGCGTTTACCAATCCGATCCAGCAGTTGGCAGTCGAACTGCCGCTCAAGCTCCGCAAGCGCCGTGCTGGTTGCCGACTGAGACATGGCCAGCGCCCGCGCCGCATGGGAGACGCTCTCATGCTGAGCAACCGCCACAAAGACTTCCAACTGCCGCAGGGTGTAGTGCATAGAGTCTGACCTTTATTTGATCTATATCTATTTTTCAGATAACCGTTATCAATATAATTCGCTTAACAGATATACCACCCTTTGCTTAGACTTGCTGGCAACATATTTAATCATTTTTATTCTTTTTAAGAATATGACCGATGCGGACTAGCGCCAGCATCGACTAATGGAGAAAACGGCATGAGTAAGTTTGCTCTGGAAGAAGTGCTTAGCGTCCATCACTGGAACGATACCCTGTTCAGCTTCCGCACCACCCGCGAGCGCAGCCTGCGTTTCAAAACCGGTCAGTTCGTGATGATTGGTTTGGAAGTGAACGGCAAGCCGCTGATGCGCGCTTACTCCATTGCCAGCCCCAACTACGAAGACCACCTTGAGTTCTTCAGCATTAAAGTACCCGACGGCCCGCTCACTTCACGCCTTCAGCACCTGAAAGTAGGCGATCAGATCATGGTTAGCCGCAAGCCCACCGGCACGCTGGTATGCGATGACCTACTGCCGGGCCGCAACCTCTACATGCTCTCCACCGGTACCGGCTTGGCGCCGTTTATGAGCCTGATCCAGGATCCTGAAGTGTACGAGCGCTTCGAGAAGGTAGTGCTGGTTCACGGTGTGCGGGAAGTTTCTGAATTGGCCTACGCCGACTTTATCACCAAAGAGCTGCCAGCCCATGAATACCTGGGTGAAGACATCGCTGAAAAGCTGGTCTACTACCCCACCGTTACTCGGGAGGAGTTCCACACCATGGGGCGCCTAACCGACCATATCCGTACGGGCAAGCTGTTTGAAGACACCGGCCTGCCGCCCATTGATCCGCGCCAGGATCGCGCGATGATCTGCGGCAGCCCCGCCATGCTGGACGATACCAGCGCGCTACTTGACGAGCTGGGTCTGAATATCTCGCCGCGCATGGGCGAGCCGGGCGACTACGTCATCGAGCGTGCGTTTGTCGAGAAGTGAGACGTAAATAGTGAATCGTAATGAGTGAGTGGTGAATAGAAAAAAGTTTAGCCGCCAGAATGATCGCATCACTCATACAAAGCCCCTGGGGAGAGCATCCACAGGGGCTTTGTCTACTCGGCACTACTTACCATTCACACCTTACCCTTCACCGTTAAACCGCGTCTTTGCCCGTTTCGCCAGTACGGATACGAATCACCTGCTCCAGCGGCATCACAAAGATTTTGCCGTCGCCGATTTTACCTGTGTTCGCCACCTGGGTGATGGCATCAATCACCTGCTCGACCATGTCGTCGTCCACGGCGACTTCCAGCTTCACCTTGGGCAGGAAGTCCACCACATACTCAGCACCACGATACAGCTCGGTATGCCCTTTCTGGCGCCCAAAGCCCTTCACTTCCGTCACCGTAATACCCTGCACGCCGATATCGGAGAGCGACTCGCGTACGTCGTCGAGCTTAAACGGCTTGATAATCGCTGTGATCAATTTCATTACCATATCCTCTAACTGGGTGGCCATGATGGGGTCGGGTTGAACGGCTGCGAATGTTGCAGCCGTTAACCGCTAACTACCAGCATACACCGCTATCGGCAGAGAATAAAAAAGCCTCCCACTAAGGGGAGGCCAGAAGGAGCACGCCAGCTCACTAGGTCAGCATTAAGTTATTTCTTAATGCCGCTGTTTATTTCTTAATACCGCTGTTTATTTCTTAATGCCAAATTCGGGATAGGCTTCGAGACCGCACTCAGCGATATCAACGCCTTCATACTCTTCTTCTTCGCTAACCCGGATGCCCATGATGGCTTTCAGGATGAGCCATACCACCAGGCTGGCCAGGAATACCCAAGCGAAGATACCTACGATACCGATGATCTGGGCACCGAATGATGCGCCGTCATTGTTCAGCGGCACTGCCAGCACGCCCCAGATACCGACAACACCGTGAACCGAGATCGCGCCGACCGGATCATCCAGCTTCACTTTATCGAGGGTGACGATGGCTGCGACCACGATGATGCCGCCAATCGCGCCGATAATGGTAGCGCTCAGTGCGGTCGGAGAGAGCGGATCGGCGGTGATGGCCACCAGGCCAGCCAGGGCACCGTTCAATGCCATGGTCAGGTCAGCTTTGCGGAACCACAGTTTGGCCAGGATCAGTGCCGCAATCACACCACCTGCCGCTGCTGCATTAGTGTTTACAAACACCTGAGCCACGTTGTTAGCAGAATCGACAGCCGCAAGTTTAAGCTCGGAACCGCCATTGAAACCGAACCAGCCCATCCACAGAATGAAGGTACCCAGCGTTGCCAGCGGCATGTTGGCACCGGGAATAGCGTGGATAGAACCGTCTTTACCGTATTTACCTTTACGTGGGCCTAGCACGATCACACCCGCTAACGCAGCCGCCGCACCGGCAAGGTGCACAATGCCGGAACCCGCATAGTCAGAGTAGCCCACTTCAGACAACCAGCCGCCACCCCAAGTCCAGTAGCCAGACACCGGATAGATAAACGCGGTCATTACCACAGCAAAGGCCAGGAATGCCCACAGTTTCATACGCTCAGCGACGGCACCCGACACAATTGACATGGCGGTTGCCACGAACACGACTTGGAAGAAGAAGTCAGAACGCATGGAGTAGTAGGGCGCGTCATCGCCGCCTGCGGTAACCGCATCCACACTGTTTTCAGCGCCAATCAAGAAGCCCAGATTGGGCAGGAAGCCGCCAGCGCTGCTGGAGTACATGATGTAGTAGCCCACCAGCAGATACATGGTGCAGGCAATGGCAAACAGCGCGATATTCTTGGTCAGTATCTCAGCGGTGTTTTTGGAGCGTACTAAGCCCGCCTCTAACATGGAGAAGCCTGCCGCCATCCACATGACGAGCACACCGCAAATTAGAAAGTAGAACGTATCGAGCGCGTAGCTCAGATCAGTCAACTCATTCATTGTAAGTTCCCCGTTGAACTATAGAAATGATCCGAAAAAGCAGCGTTAAACGGCGTCTGCACCGCGCTCGCCTGTCCGAATCCGAATAACGTCTTCAAGCGGTGTCACAAACACCTTGCCGTCACCGATCTTGCCGCTGTTAGCCGCACTACAGATTGCATCCAATACGCTCTCCAAACGGGCGTCGTCTACGGCCACTTCCACTTTTACCTTGGGTAGAAAGTCGACGACGTACTCCGCGCCACGATACAACTCGGTATGCCCTTTCTGACGGCCAAAACCTTTAACTTCAGTGACCGTAATGCCCTGAACGCCGTTGTCGGCCAATGCCTCACGAACGTCGTCGAGCTTAAATGGCTTGATGATAGCGGTGATGAGTTTCATCCCGGATCTCCCCTGCTGGATAAGTCCTGCTAGATTGGTAGCGGCACAGCCGCCAGAATAAGCACCTGAACCGATAATGCGCATACTGTGCCAGCTGACTTTTTTTTCTTAAAAGTCAGTTGATTAGCCGCTACCAAAAGTAATCTTCAGGGCTAAATCCGAGCAAAGCCATTGTCACACCACCGCTATTGCACCAAAAAAGAGCGTAAGCAAAAGTAGCCTGCTCTATTTCGATGCACACCCTGGGTTAAGCAGTAAAAGCACGCGATACATGCGAATTCGCCAACTGTTGCGTATCCTTACCGGTAAGCAATATTTAAAGCAGGTTTATCTAGGAGAGAACGATGGCGCCTCAAGACCGTATTAGCCGCTTGGCCCAGCAGATTGGTGACCGTTTACAAAACGCCTCCCAGGCGCCAGAAGATATTCAAAAGGGCGTGCAGCAAGTCGTGCGTGGCGCCTTCGACCGCCTGGAGCTTGTCTCACGGGAAGATTTCGACATTTTAATGGATGTACTGCAGCGCACCCGTTCGCGGGTAGAGGCGTTAGAGCGCCAAGTCGCTAACCTTGAAGCAGCCGTTGATGCCTCCGCGCCAACGACGTCCACGCCGCTCGAAGCTGAAGCCCCACCAGTTCCAGAGCAGCATGCGCCGGAATCAGATGCAGAAGACGAGAAGAATAAACCCGCTTAACGTTCAAGCTTCATTAGCAGCAATAGGGAAATGGCCTATTGCTGCGCGCACCGCAAAATAAATACGAATCACTATCGTTGACTTTGTTTTTCGTGGTGATACTCTCCGCCTTTGATTTTCTTACCGTCTGCGGATTGTTCACTATGCACGCCCTGTCACTATCAAACCTATCTGTTGCAAAGCTGCCTTTTGCAAAGCCTTTCTTTTCGCCGTCGTCTGTTTCAATATCTGGGCTTGTTGGCACCGGCCTGTTACTGAGCTTCTCCAATGGCGTTTTCGCCCAAAATACTGCGTCTAGCGCCGACGAGACCATGGTGGTCGTTGGATCGCGCACTCCTAGTCAGATCAGTCAAATTCCCGGTGCTGTATGGGTAATTGACAAAGAGATGCTGCAACAGCAGACCCGCAATGGTGCAGACCTAAAGACAGCATTGGGGCATCTGGTACCGGGGTTGGATCTGGCGCCTCAAGGGCGCACCAATTATGGGCAAAACATGCGAGGCCGGGGCGTGCAGGTGCTCATCGACGGCGTATCGCTGAACAGTTCCCGTGGGCTTTCCCGACAGTTCGATGCCATCGATCCCTTCAATATTGAGCGCGTGGAAGTGCTTTCCGGCGCCAGCAGCCTGTATGGCGGCGGTGCTACGGGGGGCTTGATCAATATCATTACCCGCAAAGGTGAAGAAGGCCTGAACTGGCGTACTGAAGCAGGCATCACCACCGGCTTCAACAACAGCGATGACATAGATCGACGCCTCGCACAATCCATCAGCGGTGGTAACGAGCGGGTTCAAGGCTATCTGGGTACCGCCATTGGCGACAACGGCCGCCACTATGACGGCAGCGGCCAGGAAATCTTTCCCGATATCGCCCAGACCGACCTACAGGATAATCGCAGCATTGATGTATTGGGCAACCTCTCTTTCCGCTTGACCGATGAACAGAGTCTGGAACTGGGTGCCCAGCTGTACCGTTCAGGCTATGAAGGTGACCGGGGTGTTTACTTTCCCAACCTCGACGCTGCCACGCCCAACTTGAACGATGCCGAAATTCGCGATGGCTACCGTTCACAGCGCGATCCGGAAACCGACCGTAAGCTCGTCAACGTCAACTATCACCACGCCAACCTGTGGGGGCAAAACTTCTACCTGCAGGCGTTCCACCGGGAGGAGGAGTCCAGCTTCCAGGCATTTCCCTACCCAGTCGCCGACGGCCTGCAATTTCGCGCCTCGCAACAAAACACCGATTTAAGCGGCATCAAAGCGCTGTTTGAATCGCGCCTGGGTGATGACGTTTCGCTAACCTACGGCCTCGATCTGGATCGTGAAACCTTCGATGCCAGCCAGATGCTGTTCGATACCGACATATCGGATGCTTCCGGCGGCCTGGTTCAGCAGGCATCGGGGGTTGAGCCTCGCTACCCCGGTTATCAAGTGGACGGGCTTTCAGGCTTCCTCCAGGGCGACTGGCAGGCCACCCAGGCGCTCAAGCTCTCCGCAGGGTTGCGGCAGCAGCATATGGACGTCGAGGTGGATGAATTCCAGGGGATTCCTGGCGGCGAGAATGACTATGAAGCAACGCTCTTCAATGCCAGCGCCCTCTACGACTACGGCAACGGTCACCAGAACTGGCTGCAGTTTAGCCAGGGCTTCGAACTGCCAGATCCTGCCAAATATTACGGCAAGAGCCCCGACGTAAGTGTCGATAACAACCCGTTATCTGCCATCGAGACGGATCAGATAGAGCTAGGCTGGCGCTACCAGGGTGGCAACTGGACGACCCAAACAGCGCTTTACTACGCCTGGTCGGACAAAGCGGTAGAGAACGCCGAGGATTTAAGCGTCAGCGTCGTCGATGAGAAGAAACGCGACTTCGGCCTGGAAAGCGCCGTGACCCGTTACTTTGATAATGGCCTGGAGGCAGGGGGCACCCTGCACCTGGTGCGTTCCGAGCAGGAGAACGACCAAGGGGAGTGGGAGAAGCGTGACGCCCGCTATGCATCGCTCTCTTCCGCCACTGCCTTTATTGGCTGGACGGACTATGTACGTTCGGCTCGCTTGCAGGCCAACCACAACTTCGACCTGAAAGACGATGCCGACCGCGAGATCGATGGCAATACCACCCTCGACTTATCGCTCAGCCAGGAAACCGATTTTGGCACCTTAAGCCTGGGAGTGCAGAACCTGCTGGATGATCAGTACTCCACCGTCTGGGGTCAGCGAGCCGCCATGTTCTATTCGCCCTACTACGGCCCAGAGTACCTCTACGACTACCAGGGCCGCGGGCGTACTTACACCCTGAACTGGTCGATGGAGTACTGAGTGCTGGTTCGCTACTCGCTGACAACCGCTCAAGGGTGAGGTAACGGGGATGGCTACACTCGGCTCAATAACGCCATCTTGCGTACCACTAACCACCCATGACCTGCTGGCTATTGGTCAGCGCTTCGGGATCGACTACCGCTTTCCCGAAGCGCCTGACCGCTCCCAGCCAGCGCCTTGTGTTGCCCATGGGCGGGTGATGGACGTTGAGGTAGACCCCACGCTGCGGGTGACACACTCTGATCTTGATGTCCTGCACGCTTACGCCTCCACTTCCCGGCGTGCCGCGCCGTGGTTTCTCAGCGTGATACTCGAGGGCCATATCCAAGTCGGCCTAGGGCACCAGTCGTTTCAGTTGCAGGCCGGCGACGCCTTCAGTGCCCATTTCAACGAGCAGACCGGGCTTGAGGTCTTCCAGCCCGCGCCACAACGATTGCGCATTCTCAACGTATCGATTCTGGCTTGCACAGAGCCTCTCTCTTTCTCGCCCATTAGCTGTTCGCCTATCAATGTTGCCCCTCCGGCAGCGCCCGTACTGCATACTTGGCAGGTGCCGCAGTTCCTTATCCATAGCCTGGAGGCAGCACTGGCTTCGAACTGGCCAGTAGAGCGGCAGCGCCTGCTATGGCAGGGGCTCGCGCTCCAGTTGTTAGCTCATGGGCTGCCTGCCGCCTCCCTTGAGTCCAGCGACGAAGAAAAGGCAGTCAGCCTGCCACCGGGTTTAACCCAGCGCGACCACCAGCGCCTGGAGCACTTGCGTCAGCAGCTCGAACACTCCCCCAACCAGGATTATCGGCTTGAGCAGTTGGCCCGCAATGCCGCGATGAGCCCGAGCAGCCTACGCACCAAGTTTCACCGCTGTTACGGCTGCTCGATATTCGACTACCTACGACGTTGTCGCCTGACCCAAGCTCAAGCGTACTTACGCAAAGGTTATAGCGTGCAGCAAACCGCTCACGCCTGTGGCTACCGCCACGCCACCAATTTTGCCACCGCCTTTAAGCGCGCTTTTGGCATTGCGCCCCATGAAGTACACCATCGCCATTAAAGCCGCAGGGTTGTTTTTGGAGCGCTAAGTTCCTCTGTTGGACGTTTTTTGGCAGTACGCATACTCCCTTTGTCATTGCGCATACCTTTCAGTAGCCATTAAGCGCAATAATTCTCATTAACACATTGGTTAATTGATGCTTATTGCAGGTGCCTCCATGCTCATCCCCCATCACCGTTTTCTACGCTCTCCGCTTAGCGTCGCCGTTCTCTCGGCACTGGCTGTTTCCCCGGTATACGCTCAAGAAAGCACCGAGTTAGCCACCGTCACGGTGACTGCCCAGCAGGCTGCCACCAAAGTGGAAACGCCGACGATCGAAATACCCCAGAGCGTTTCCACGATCACCCGCGAACAGATGGATAACCGCGGCGTAAGTACCGTGCAGCGCTCCACCGACTACACGCCAGGTGTTTACAGCAATCAGGTAGGCGCCTCCAATCGCTTCGACTACCTGGTACTGCGCGGTTTTTCTGACGGCAGCTTGAGCAATACCTTCCTGGATGGCCTGAAAGTAATGGGGGATGCCAACTCCCATAGCAGTATGCGCATTGACCCATGGTTTCTGGAAAGCATTGAAGTGGTGCGCGGGCCCGCCTCGGTACTCTATGGACGCGCCTCCCCTGGCGGGGTAGTCGCCCTGAACAGCAAGCGGCCAGAATTTGAACAGGGCGGTGAGCTGCGTTTTCGAGTGGGTAATAATAACCAGCGCAGCGCCGCTTTTGACCTCACCGGCCCTATTGGCGAAGAGCAGCGGGTGGCCTTTCGCCTGACCGGGATTGCCAGCGCCGCGGATACCCAGTTTGGCCCGGCAGAAGAGGAGCGCTATGCCATTGCGCCCCGGCTCACCTGGGATATCACCGATGACACCAGCCTCACCGTAGAAGCCTACCTACAGGATGAACCCGAAGGCGGCTACCACTCCGGCGTACCCTATGAGGGGGCCGTGGTCGCCCATAATGGCCACAAGATCAGCAACAACTTCTTTGATGGTGAAGAGGATTACGACACCTACGAGCGAACCCAACGCATGTTCGGCTACGCCCTGGAACACCGCTTCAACGACCAGGTGACCGGCCGTCAATTGATGCGCTATCTCAATTCCGACGTAGTGCTCAATCAGGTCTACGGTTTTGGTTGGACGTCACCGACGTCTAATGAACTCACCCGCTACTACTCCGGCAGCAATGAATCTCTGGAAGCCTGGACACTCGATAACCAGCTTGAAGCCACACTCAGCAGCGGCTTTATGGATCACACGCTGCTGTTTGGAGTGGATTACCAGCAGCGGGAAAACGACGTATCGTGGCCCACTGGGTATTTCCCGCCGCTCAATGCGTTTGACCCGGTTTATGGCAGCGACCCCATCGAGTTTTACGCCCCGGTGCGCGAACGCCATGAGATCGACCAGACCGGGGTTTACCTGCAAGACCAGATAGCCCTCGATAACTGGCGCTTCACCCTGGGTGGCCGCTACGACTGGGTCAATATCGACAATGCCAACCGCGATAGCGGTGATACCAGTTCCCTTAGCGACACCCAGTTCAGTGGCCGCGCCGGGGTGGTCTACCTGTTCGATAACGGCGTAGCGCCCTACCTGAGCTACTCTACCGCCTTCACCCCCACCAGTTTCGTGGATGAGAGTGGCGATCTGCTCCAGCCCATGGAAGGCGAACAGTGGGAAACCGGCGTTAAATACCAGCCTAACGGTAGCCAAAACCAATACAGCGCGGCGCTGTTCCATATCGGTCAGGAGAACGTCGCCACCAAAGAGCAGCCCACCGACCCATACCGAGCCGTAGGGGAGATCGAATCCCAAGGGTTGGAGCTGGAAGCGCAAACCCAGCTAACGGATACCCTCTCGCTTCAGGCAGGCTATAGCTTCACCGACATCACCTACGCCAAAAGCGATGATGGCAACCAGGGCAACAACGCGATTTACGCCCCTCGCCATCAAGTGCAGCTCTGGGGCCACTACCAGGCCAACGCGGGCTGGCTGAACGGCGTGGATATGGGGGTCGGCGTGCGCCACTACGCGGATATCGCCGCTGACCGAGCCAACACCGAAACCGTGCCCGACTACACCCTGGTGGATGCCACCATTGGCTACGACCTCAGCCAACTCGGCGTAGATGGTGTCGAAACACGTTTAAACGTGAATAACCTGCTGGATAAAGAGTACGTGGCCTCCTGCAACTCCCTGGAGTACTGCTACTTCGGTGCCGAGCGCGGCGTAACCGCCAGCGTTCACTACCGTTTCTAAGCGCCGATTCTAAGGCCCCTTTACAAGTCCTTATACTAAGCATAGTTAAGTAATCGTGATCTCACCTGCCCAGGCCACTACGCCTGGGCATTTTTTACTTAAATGCCCGTTTGCAAACAATAAATATTATCGTTTAAATGTATCTCTTATTTTTCCGGATGGCCTCTCACCACCATGCGCCACACCTCCCTGTTCTGTTTGCTCGCGCGCTGCGGGCTGTTTGCCGCCTGCCTGCTGAGCATTTCTAACGCCCAGGCCCAGTGGGCCACGGTCGACTGGACGATCGCCGAAACCTTGCTGGCTATTGACGCGCCTGTAAGCAGCGTCGCCCAGCAGAGTGACTACCGTGCCTGGGTAGGCGAACCGCGCATTCCTGATAATGTTAGCGATATGGGGCTGCGCACCCAGCCCAACCTGGAGCTGCTAGCCCAGGTGCCACCAGAGCAGACGCTGATTTCGCCCATGTTCGCGGGTTTAACGCCACGCTTGGAGAAAATTGCGCCGGTCACTTTGTTCTCGCTCTACTCCCCCGGCACCGATACCTGGCAGGAAATGCAAACCCTGACCCGTCAGCTAGGCGAGTTAACCGAGCGCCAGCCCCAGGCCGAGCAGCTTATTGAAGAGACCCAAGCCTTGATGGCCACGCTGCGCGAATCCCGGCCCCTCTCACAGTCAGAAATCGCGCCGCTACTGATGGTGCAGTTTATGGATGCCCGCCACGTGCGGGTGTTTGGGGAAAACAGCTTGTACAACGCCGTGCTGGAACAGCTCGACCTCTCCAATGCCTGGGATCAAGCCACGAATGCCTGGGGATTTGCACTGGTAGGGATTGAAACGCTGGCGCGCTACCCAGAAGCTACGCTGGTGATCATCGACCCGCTGCCCGCCGGAGCCGAAGAGAAGCTTGCAAAAAGCGGCCTGTGGCAGCAGCTCCCCAGCGTCAGGCACGACAGGATAGTTCGCCTGCCGCCGGTATGGAGCTTCGGCGCACTGCCCTCCGCCCAGCGCTTTGCCCGAAAGCTGACTACGGCGCTAGAGGCTGCGCCATCGGTTAGCCATCAGGGCAATGAGTAGAAGAACGTGAAGCTACCAAAGCGTTCTTAATTACGATAGGTTAAATACTTAAGGTAACGTAGCTTTAGCTTACATTGTCGTGAGTAACAACAGCAGAGGAAAGGCGATGACGCTTGCCATCGTAGCCACGCGCGCAGGCGTAGGTTTAGATGCACCGGCGGTGCATGTTGAGGTACATCTGGCCAACGGCTTGCCGGGCCTAACGCTAGTGGGCTTGCCGGAAACGGCGGTAAAAGAGAGCCGCGAACGGGTGCGCAGTGCACTGGTTAATGCAGGCTTTGATTTTCCCAATACCCGCCGTATTACCTTAAACCTCGCCCCCGCCGATCTACCTAAGGAGGGTGGCCGTTTTGATCTGCCCATTGCCCTAGGTATCCTCGCCGCCTCCGGGCAAATTCCCGTGGAAGCGCTGGAAGGTATGGAGTGCGCTGGTGAGCTGGCCCTGGATGGCAAGCTGCGCGCGGTGCCGGGCATACTGCCCTTTGCCCTGGCCACCCGGCGGGCGAAAAAAGCACTGATCATTCCCCGCGACTGCGCCGATGAAGCCGCCCTGGCAGGCGATTTGCCGGTGCTGCCTGCCGATACTCTCTGGCAGGTAGTGGCGCACTTACTCGCTCAAGAGAAGATACCCCCGCACAAGCTCAGCGCTTCGGTGAAAACCACCGCCCCGGTGGATGACCTTGCCGATGTGCGCGGCCAACAGCAGGCTCGCCGTGCGCTGGAAGTCGCGGCGGCCGGGGGGCATAACCTGTTGTTTGCAGGCCCTCCTGGCACCGGCAAAACCATGCTGGCCAGCCGCCTGCCGGGCATTCTGCCGCCGCTCTCTGAGGAGGATGCTCTGGCAGTCGCTGCTGTGCGCTCGGTTTGCGGGTTACCGCTGGAAGCGGACTGGGGAAGAAGGCCATTTCGACAGCCCCATCACAGTGCCAGCGGCGCCGCCCTGGTAGGTGGCGGCTGTCATTTTCAACAATTGTTGCGACTAAACAATAATTGCTGCGACAATCTCTATGTTGAGTTTACATAGAGCACGCCCTTGTGACCGTTTCTCTCAAACAATCCAGAACCTTTAGCTTTCAAGATGGCACCCTTAAAGACGAAACTGAGCGCTTGGTCGTTTGGTGGTACGGGCCTATCTTCAAAAATATCCGCTCACAAAGCGTCCCTAAAATTTATGTATTTTTAAGACCTATTGATCAGGAGAACAAATTAGGAGACGTGATTAAGCGAACGACGGTCTTAACGCATGTCGGACTATTGAGAATCGGCTCCGTCTGGGAAAAGGGCGTGAGCAACTCCCGCATCGCATTTGAGGAGAAAACATTCCCTGTTTCGTTCTCTCCGGGCGGCTGGCGGATTGTCTCCTTAGACGACTTGCACAAAGCAGGGCGCAGCCTCTATACCTCCTTTCATGAGGCAAGCTATTTACCGCTGGACAGAAAACACAAATCGTACCTGATTGAATTTGACCTCCCAGATGGCAAACATCTGCTCATCCCTTGCACCGAATTTTTTGCACGCGTTTACGGTCGATCATCTGAAATCAAGCGTGTGCTCGCCACTTACTGTTGGGAGGAGGTCAAAGAACGGCTTTATCGACCGCTTAATGCGCCCCCATCGCCAGGTACCTGGCCTGTCAGATTTACATATCGTGTTCATAGGCACGATGCGATTTTGCTCGCGCACATGCTGTACGACCCCTATGCCGAACAAGCTGCCAGAGATATTTATGCGCAGACTGAAGCCAGCTTCCCCCAAGATAAGATGCTTTTAAAAGTCACTCCATGGTTTCAAGGCAGCGGGGAAATCTCTGTTTCTGGCGTTCCAATTGATGGTGGCAACACATTCCTAGGCTTGCAGATATTAGGCTGTACGCAGCCCGATGGTGCCACGATCCACCGTGAAAGAGAGAAATCAACGACAGTACCAGCCACCGATGGCGACGATGCCCCCTCTCAGTTCCCCTATCATCAGCTTCAAGACATCCCCGATGTCATTGACCTGACGGATGATGACGAGCCCGACCATGGTTCTTCCTGGCTAGACCTTACTGAGGACGAATTCGTTATTTTAGGTAAGCCTCGCGCCGTCTTGGATAAACGATATACCCGAAAAAACGTGCCCGATACACGAGGCGTCCCCGTTCCGGGTGACGAAACCATTTTCTCCACTGGGGAGCCACATGGGTCAGGGAAGGGAGTGGGACAAGCGTCTATTCATGCTCCTATTACACTGGAATCACAGGGCTTTCTACGTGATATGTGGAATGCGCTTCTCTATTTACAATCGGCCTATCCCGCAACGATTCGTGGCGTTAGCTGGTTTACCTTTGAAGACGGATTCAGCACTTCTCCTGACCCTCGGTTAATCAGCCTCGAACCTTTCGAAATAGACGAGGAGGTGGAAACGTCAGTCGCTAATTGGGTTTACATTGATACTCAGACCAAGGTACCTCGCGGGGTGCTCGTCGTTCGGGTGCATGTGTTAGATCAAACGCTCTATCTCATGGAGATCCAACGACGCCCTCCAAAACCCAGAGCTGGCGGTAGCGAGGAGGCATCCAAGCCTCCTTCCTATAAAGGTTTAGTCTTCACGCTGAGCCACCAAGGCAGCTTCGAGCAGTGGTTACGCCAAGTGCTGTCTAACGTGCGGCACGTAGAAGGTGTTGTCCAAAAACTAGTTGGTCACTGCCCAGGATTCGCCGATACGTTCAAGCACCCTAAATCCAAAAAGGAACAGATACCCTGCGAAGCCTCTGTGTTAAATGCTTTTAGCAAGGTCAGTATTGGTCGCAGTGACTTAGCATAGGTACTATTTGCCACCTTTATGAGTAGCGGTGTCTGTTTTGTCGGTAAGAGCAACCTGTACACCCCGTGTGCAGGTTGCTCTTCTGACGAAGAGCCGATACGGCCATCCCTTCAGTGGCGGGCGAGGATCTTCGCTGCGATGGGCGAAGTGATCATTTGAATCACGGCAAAAAAAGCGGCTGGAATTGCGATCTCTGATGGCAAGCCAGAAGCAGCGACAAACGCTGCAGCGATGCTGAATTCCTTTTTACTGACCGTGAAAAGATAGGTAATCACCTCTTTGCGATCAGAGGTGAGTAACCGTGAGGACATACCTACCAGGTACCCAATCAAATTGAGGCACAGGGCCGCGCCCGCAATCACAAACGCATACCAGCCATAGCCAATGATCGTGGTGGCATTCGGCCCGACCACGGCGAGTAGGATCAGCAGATACAGAATCGACCCTATCCCTGCATACGCTGAATCATGCCGTGCAAAGAAAGCCGAGAACCTTGTACGCAAGCTGACCCCAATCACGGTAGGAAGAAGCACGATTAGTGTTAATTCAAGAATAATTGATCCAAGCGGCACGTCTAACTGAAGGCCGGTGAGCCATAAAAACAGGAAGGGAACAATAAACGGACATAACGCGGTGTTGACTGCGTTGAAAACAGCGGCAAGCGCCACATTGCCTTTCGCCATCAGTACCAAAAGAGGAGAAGACACATCTGTCGGCAGCGTGCCGAGCAAGGTTTGGCCAGCAGCCAGCGGGCCGCTTCCAAAAAATAGACGGCCCGTTAGCCACCCGGCAATCGACATAGGCCCATAGACCAGCCCCAATGCCAACAACTGCCGTGACGGCTTTCGGAACACGATGCGCACTGCATGCGCATCGAATGTGAGGCTGATAATCAACATCAGTAATGCCAGTAATGGCCCAATCGCGAACTTAAGCATTATTCCGGTGGCCGGAAAGAGTAAGCCTCCCCCCGCGACGACGATTACAAACCAGACAAGGTGCGCCTCGACAAAATAAATGAATCTACCCATGGTGGATTGGACGTTACCGGTTGAAGTGGATTGAGCCCCGCACCTAAAACATGATCACCTTCGGCCCAGCACACAAAGGCTCCTTGGTAGCTAGGGACGTGCTTCCCAATCCAGCGATGCAAATAGATAATGCTCAAGGGTTGAAGCTTTAGTTGCTAGAGGTTTTATAGTACCAAGAACAGATAATTCGAGAGAAGGTAACAGATGGGACATCATCATGATCATCCCCACATTGATCCTGCCTCTGGCGACCGGCGCGTCAGCATCTCCATTTGGGCCAATGGGCTCTTAACCATCGCTCAAATCGTCGGTGGCATTATGGCGGGGAGCCTATCGCTGATCGCTGATGCGTTACATAACTTTTCTGACATGGCAGCATTAGTCATTGCCTTTGCTGCTCGTAAAATCGCCAGACGGCCTGCCGATGCGCATATGACCTTTGGCTATGGCCGCATCGAGATAGTGGCAGCACTCATCAATTACACCACCCTCATTATTGTCGGTGTCTACCTGATTTACGAAGGCGCTATGCGGATGGTCGATCCCCCTGAGATAGAGGGATGGACGATCGTGATTATTGGTGGCGTCGCGCTCGTCGTCGATGCCCTTACCGCCATGCTCACGTGGTCAATGCAAAAAGAGAGTGTCAATATCCGCGCCCTTTTTCTGCATAACTTATCGGATGCGTTTGCCTCCATCGCCGTGATTATCGGTGGTTCGCTTATTTTACTGTACGACATGCGCTGGGTGGACCCCGCGATCACGATAGGGATTGCGCTATATATTCTTTACCTAGCCTTCTCTGAAATTGGCGGCCCTATCCGTACGCTAATGCTGGGATCTCCCCCGGACATTGACGGGCAGGCAGTCGTTGAGACCGTACGAGATATCGAGGGAGTCCAGGATATTCACCATGTGCATCTATGGCAGATGCAGGAAAACATGGCAGCCCTTGACTGCCACGTGGTTCTGACAGAAACCGGCTGGCAGCAGCTTGAATCCGTCAAAGCAGAGATCAAGGAGCAGCTTAAAATGCGCTTCAGTATTGCTCATTCCAGCCTAGAGTTTGAGCATAGTGACCACGCGCATCAAAATGCCAATCTATATGGGCACGAGTGATAGACCGAGGCCGACTCCCGGCTCAGGTAGGTAGCGAGCGGCTTACTCCCATAGCGATTGGCTTATTTTTCAACCCTACTTTTCCACCCCATCGTTGAGAAAGAGAGAGAAACATGTTCAAAAAAGCGTCTTTTATATTGGCCGGTACGTTAATGCTGACCGCTGCGATCGTCGCCGTATCGAAACCTGCCCTCTTAGATATGCAAGCTCAGGCAGCAAAGGAGAGCAGTGTCCAGGCAGAGGACTCCTTGGTGCGCTCACACTCCCCCATCTTGGGACGAGAAGACGCGCCGGTGACGATTGTGGAATTCTTCGATCCGGCTTGCGAAGCCTGCCGTGCTTTCTATCCCCTGACAAAAAGTATTCTGGAAACCTACCCAGAAAAAGTGCGGCTCATCGTGCGCTACACTCCTTTCCACGGCGACGTATCTGATAAGGCCATTCGGGTATTAGAAGTTGCTCGTCGTCAGGGCGTCTTTGAACCGGTACTGGAGAGGCTGCTGGCTCGCCAGGATCAATGGGCTTCACATGGCAGTTTTGATGAATCCGCTATCCTCGATATCGCGAGCCAAGGAGGCCTTGATTTAGCGGCTGCCGAAGAGCAACTGACTTCTGCTGAGGTGCAGGCGGTGATTGACCAAGACATGGCGGATGTCAGAGCCAATCAGATTCGCCAAACACCTACCTTTTTTGTCAATGGCGAGCCTTTAGACCCCTTTGGTATGCAAGAGCTGATTGATGCCGTTGAGAGTGAAGTAGCGGAGATCTCTGGGGAAGAGGATGGCCAGTGATGCAGCGCTGGTGGTTACTAGGCTTTGTGGGCTTTTACCCCTTGCTAGCCGAAGCCAATTGGCAAACGCATCTGTCATTGCCTCCGTCTGAACTTAGCCCTGTCAAGTTACAGGCGGCTAGCGAGCAAGAAGGCACATTACCGCTCGATAGCGTTGATACCCTAACCTTTGGGCGTGATGTCGTCATTGATACCACCCTCTACGAGGCCTTGGCAGCAGAAGGTGTCCCAACGCGTTTCGCCACTAAACTGGAAACACTGCTCAGCGAGTTTATCGCAGCGCCGCTGGAGTTTTCTGGCAGTGAACGTATTCAATTAGTGTGGGAGGAAGATCGACGCCAGGACGGCGCCCGTGTTGGGCCACCACGCCTCAGTTATGCCGCTCTGCCTGATCAGGCAGAGCCCTTGGAGGTCATATGGCCGGTCACCCAAAAGGGGGACGTAGCTCTTTTCAAAAGCGACACCCTGCTAGGCACGTTGCGGTTGCCCGTGCTTAGTGCCCGCTTAACGTCTCGCTTTGGGAATCGGCGACATCCTGTGTATGGAGGGATGCGTCCTCATAATGGAATTGACTTGGCTGCGCCGACAGGAACGCCGGTCATTGCCACCGCACCTGGGCGCGTATTCTTTATGGGTCGCCAAGGGGGATATGGGCAGGTGATCGAGGTGGAGCACGACACAGGGGCCATTAGTCGCTACACACACCTTAGCCGATTCTCCCCACAGCTAGTGGTTGGGGATTTAGTCAATGCGGGAGAGTCGCTCGGAGAGGTAGGTTCCTCCGGGGTCGCCACGGGCCCCAACCTGCATTACGAAGTGAGAGTCAATAACCAGCCTGTTGATCCCCTTGGTCAAGGTCAACGCATCATGTTGGGTGAGCAGCCGACTCAAGGTGAATATCAAGCGTCACTTTACGAGGCAAGAGATCGCTTGGAACAAGCTATCGGCACGGCGTCCATTTATGACTTGATCTCGTTTAACGAGCCGTAACCACCCGTGCTTAGCAACGTTGCATGGATTGTTAGTAACGTGAACGTGTGCTTGCCTCGTTATGGAACCCTAGCGCTGTGATCACTCATCTACCACAAGACAGGTAATCGGTATGGAAGAGGTTTCTCTCGTCACAATGGGGGTATTGGGAAGCCTTGCCGCGGGCTTGATGACGGCTGTCGGGGCGCTTCCTATCTTGTTTACCAAAAGACCGAATCGTGGTGTTCGCGATTTAGCGTTGGGGTTCGCCGCTGGCGTCATGCTAGCGGCCTCTTTCTTCTCACTGATCATACCCTCCTTAGAAGCCTCGGAGCTGCGTTACGGAGGTAGCGTGGTACCTGCTGCCATTGCCTGTGCGGCCATCTTGCTAGGGATTGGAATGGTCGCACTACTGAACGAACTCTTACCTCATGAGCACTTCGAACAGGGGCGAGAAGGGCCAGAGGCTGCCTCACTACGTCGTATCTGGTTGTTTATTATTGCCATTACGATACACAACCTGCCAGAAGGGCTAGCCGTTGGCGTGGCCTTCGGCGCAGGGGGAAGCGAAGGAGGCATTCCACTAGCGATTGGCATTGGACTTCAGAATGCCCCAGAAGGACTGGCCGTAGCAGTATCACTGCTAGGCGTGGGCTATTCACGTTGGCGGTCATGGACGATTGCCGCCCTTACGGGGCTTGTTGAGCCGTTGGGTGGCTTATTAGGCGCTGGAGTCATCAGCATGTCACAAGCGCTACTGCCCTGGGGGTTGGCCTTTGCAGCGGGGGCGATGTTGTATGTGATCAGTCATGAGATTATTCCCGAAACTCATCGAAGCGGGCACCAAAAAAAGGCCACGCTGGGCCTCTCCATCGGATTGGTACTCATGCTGTTTTTGGATGTTTCGCTGGGCTGACCATTGGGCGTGGGGCGTAGCGTTAGTGCTAACCCAAGTCGAGAGCCCCTCCGTGCGATTTTTCAGTGATACAGAGTTGATGATCACTGATGACCTCAATGATTCGGCAGCTTTCCACTTTACCACCGGCACACTGCGTGACCATCCGTTGAAGCTCCTCACGCAGTATGGACAGTCGTTGAAGGCGGGACTCCACTTTCTTTAGGTGATGCGTGGCGATGGCATCGACTTCTTGGCAAGGCATATCAGGTTGATCTGACATGGCCAAAAGCTCTCGCACTGACTCCACCGAAAAGCCAAAGTCACGGGCATGACGAATAAAGGTCAAGCGCCGCACAGCGTCGTCTCCATAGCGGCGCTGCCCCCCACCGGTTCGTGTCGCATCGCGCAACAGCCCAATACGCTCGTAATAGCGAACCGTTTCAGGTTTGCAATCGGCTCGTCGTGCTAACTCACCAATGCTGATACTTTGGCCGATCATCGACATGGTAAAACTCCTTAGGCAGGGCTTGAAGCTGTAGTTGCTACAAGGTTTACACTTAAAAACCATAGCCCATTGGCAGGAGAGGCACCATGAAAACATCAACGCCGACAACAGCGCCTACCACCTTGACGCTGCGTGTTGAAGGCATGGACTGCGGCGGTTGTGAGCGCAAGGTTGTATCGGCGCTAGAGCGACTGGAAGGCATTGAGGAAGTCACGGCAAGCTCGGTCACGGGATCAGTGAAGATTCACCACCACGATCACGGGGCCCCCTCGCGAAAGACCATTGAGGGCATCCTGAACGAACTAGGCTATCAAGTGGCTTCCCATGATGGCCAAACACGCGCACCTGGTGCTTCATCCTCTTGGTGGCAAACCGCTAAAGGGCGCTTGGTCATTATCACAGGCAATTTGCTGATCGTAGCCTTCGCGCTTCGTTTAGCATGGCCTGCGCTGGGTAATATGCCTTTCATTTTGGCCACGCTAGTCGGCTTAATACCCATTGCGCAGAGTGCCTGGGGCGCCCTCAAAATGCGCAATCCCTTTACCATAGAGATGCTGATGTGCATCGCTGCGCTTGGCGCATTGGCCATCAATGCTGCCGCTGAAGCTGCGATGGTCGTGTTCTTGTTCGCCGTAGGTGAGCTACTCGAAGGGGTAGCTGCTTCACGAGCGCGCCGCAGTATCTCAGCCTTGGCAAATTTAACACCCTCAACGGCGAGGCTGATGGACAATGGCCATCTGCGTGACGTCTCGGCGGAGTCACTTAAACCCGGGCAGCGTGTGCTGGTGCGGCCCGGTGATCGCGTACCCTGCGATGGACGCATCCTGGTGGGCACCTCCGACATTGACGAGTCGCCGGTAAACGGCGAGTCCATACCCCGTTCGCGAGCGCCTGGTGATGACATTTTTGCTGGCACAGTGAATCTTGATGCCGCCCTGGAGGTGGAGGTAACACGAGGCGCTGATGACAATACGATCGCACGCGTTATTCGTCTGGTTGAAGAAGCACAGGCCGCCAAGGCACCGATAGCACGCTTTATTGATCGTTTTGCGTATTACTATATGCCCGCCGTCGTCTTACTCGCCCTACTGATGGCGATAGTGCCACCGCTGGTATCGACCATGGCATGGTCGGAGTCGATTTACCGTGCGTTAGCATTGCTGTTAATCGCATGCCCCTGCGCGTTAGTCATTTCCACCCCAGCCGCCATCGCCGCCGGTCTCTCGGCGGGAGCTCGGCGCGGACTACTGATCAAAGGGGGAGCCGTTCTTGAACAGTTAGGTAAGCTTCGCTTGGTGGCATTAGATAAAACGGGCACCCTCACTGCGGGTACCCCAAGAGTCACAGATGTGGAGTCTTGGATTGCTGAGGAAGACGATAACAGCGTATTGCGGCTCGCCGCCGCAATAGAGCGGGATTCCAGTCACCCTATCGCCACGGCTATCGTTGAGCATGCCCGACAGTCGGGCATCAACCTCCCCACCGTCACCGGCGGCCGCGCTCTGGCGGGGCGCGGTGTTTCCGGCCAGGTGGAGGGTCGCGAGCTGAGCTTAATGACGCCTCGTCACCTTCACGAGAAAGTCATCCTTGAGGAAAGTCTCAGTGCTCGGATTGTCGCGTTAGAAGAAGCCGGTAAGAGCCTCGCTCTCCTCGTCGAAGGCGAGCGTTTACTGGGCTTGATCGCGGTTCGCGATGAGCCACGCGAAGATGCCATTGAAGGCCTAGCGGCGCTATCCCGTTTGGGCGTACAGGCGGTCATGCTCAGCGGTGATAATGCCCGCACCGTCGCTGCCACGGGGGGTCGCTTAGGCATTGAAGCGTACGGCGAACTAATGCCTGAAGACAAGGCAGCGTATGTTCGAGACTGGCAAGCGGCTGGCCGTGGCCCCATCGGTAAAGTAGGCGATGGCATCAACGATGCACCGGCACTCGCGGCAGCCGATGTGGGTATCGCGATGGGGGGCGGCACGGATGTGGCGTTGGAAACCGCCGATGCAGCCTTGCTCAAGAACCGCGTTACCGGCATCGCTGAGCTGATAGACCTCTCTCGTGCCACACTGCGCAATGTGAAAACCAACGTTGTTCTCGCCCTTGGCTTAAAAGCCATTTTCCTAGTTACAACGGCGCTGGGTATTACCGGCATGTGGATTGCGGTGATGGCCGATACCGGTGCTACCGTCCTGGTGACGTTGAACGCCATGCGACTGCTGGGTTACCGCTTTTCGCCCAGTACCGCAATGACAGGCCTGTCACAAGGAAAAACAACGTCATGAGAACAGCGCCAAACGATAGCCCTTCACGACGTTGGCCATGGTTCACATTTGCTTGCGTATTGGCTCTAGCCGATCAACTGGTCAAAGAAATCGTGCACGCCCAGATGTCGTTTGGCCAAGTCATTCCGCTAACGCCGTTTTTTAACTGGGTTTATACCGGGAACACAGGAGCCGCTTTCAGCTTTCTCGCAGAAGCAGGGGGTTGGCAGCGCTACCTCTTTCTTGGTTTAGCGTTGGTGGTGGTCGTCGTATTGGTTGTGCAGCTATGCAAACCCCTGTCGCGCTTGGAGGCCTGTGCGTACAGCCTGATTCTTGGCGGCGCGCTCGGTAATACTGTTGATCGCTTAGCGCGAGGGTACGTCGTCGACTATCTGGACATTTACTGGGGCGAATGGCATTGGCCCGCCTTTAACATGGCCGATATCGCTCTGTTTGCAGGTGTATTGATGTTCGCAGTGGCGTTATGGCGTGAAAGTCCTGCTTTTAAGCGCTCTGAGTAACGCTATGGATGTGGTCGATAAAGATAAAGAATATACGCTTTTTGCTGGGCGCTCCTCACCAATAGTCGATTGCGTTGTAGCGCTCGCCGCTGGGGTAATGACCACCTTGAGTGCCGCCCCCTTTTCCCTATGGTGGCTTGGCCCAGTGGCCGTGGCACTGGTCTATTGGAAGATACAGTCGCTAACGCCCGCCATGGCCACCCTGCGTGGGTGGTGCTATGGGGTAGGCCTGTTCGGTTCTGGCACATCATGGGTCTTCGTTGCTATTCACGATTTCAGTGGCACCGGGGCCTTGGTGGCGATGCTCCTCACCACTCTTTTTGTCAGCGCCCTGGCGCTCTTCTTTGCAATCCCCTTTGGGCTCTATCGGCGCATCACGGGGCCACGGTTAGCCTGTCTTAGCTTTGCCGGTATGTGGGTGGTGAGCGAATGGCTACGCACCTGGTTGCTCACCGGCTTTCCCTGGTTATTGCTGGGCACCTCTCAGGTAGATTCTCCACTAGCCCCATGGGCGCCCGTTGGTGGTGTGTACTTGCTGTCACTCATGACCGCGCTGACAGGTACGTTAGGGGTAGAGGTACTGCGTCGCCGCTGGGGTTTCCTTGTCCCAATGGCCGCCTTGTGGATCGTTCCATTCCTATTGCCCGCCCAATGGACAACCCCGGCTGGCAAGCCCATCCGGGTGGCATTGCTGCAAGGGAATCTTGACCAGCGCATTAAGTGGACTGCCCAAGGGCAGCGCGAGGCGATCAGTATCTACACGGCGATGACACGGGAGCAAGCAAGGGATATCGATCTCATCGTTTGGCCCGAGGCAGCCCTTCCCATGCTTGAGCAGGAAGCACAGCAAATACTTGAGCAAGTAGCGTCCGACCTGGGGCCTGACACCGCCTTGTTGACCGGCATTTTGCAACGCGACAGTGAAGGGCGCTCTTATAACAGCGTCATAGGGCTAAATGATGTGCAGGGCGAATACCAGAAGGCGCACTTGGTGCCCTTTGGCGAGTATTTGCCATTCCAAAGTCTCCTCGCTGGCACCCTTGCTTTTTTCGACTTGCCAGTACCTCGCCTGACCCCAGGGACAGGCGAACAGGCTCCGTTACACGTGGCTGGAGCCACCATTGGCAATGCCATTTGTTACGAAATCATTTTTGCCGACCATGTCGCCCAACAGGCGCGTAATGCCGAGCTGCTATTAACGGTTTCCAACGATACGTGGTTTGGGCGCTCCATTGGCCCACACCAACATCTTCAAATGGCGCGTCTACGTGCCTTAGAAAATGGTCGTCACCTACTTCGAGCTACCAGTAATGGCGTGACGGCCATCATCGATTCACAAGGCCACGTCACAGCCCGTGCCCCACAGTTTGAACCGGCCAGTTTAACTGGCGAGGTGACCCCGATGCAGGGCCTAACTCCTTTCACACGCACCGGTAGTGGCCCCGCTTGGATACTCGCTGCGGTGCTGACACTGCTCGGGTTACAACTGAACTTATCTCGATCAAAAAACGACGCATTAGATGAAAAAGGAACCTAGCGATGCTCTTGGCAAAGAACGCAGCAATACTTAAGAGATTCCTCCCATGGCCAATGCAGATCGGCTTCATCGTGAGTGTGATGGTTTCGTTTCTGGCATGGCTCCCTGTCGCCATGGCGGCACAACCTTCCACTGCCCAGGAGACGGAATGGCCCAAAGGGCATTACCCGCTACCAGAGGAAGGTAATATTATCGGAGAGGCTGACACCTTTATCGTAAAGGATTACGACGATACCTTGATAGATATTGCCAGGCGTCACAACCTTGGCTATTTGGAGATGATCCGTGCAAACCCAGAGGTTAGCATCTGGGTTCCAGGGGTGGGCACGGAAGTGACTATTCCGGGACGTTTTATTCTGCCGAATGTGGAGCGTACTGGGATCGTCATCAATATCGCCGAGCTGCGGCTTTACTACTACCCAGATGTCAAAAACGGTGAGACACCGCGTGTTGAGACCTATCCTATTGGCATTGGTCGCGAAGGGTTTGATACTCCTCTAGGCGTGACCGAGACCACCATGAACATTAAAAACCCCGCGTGGTACCCGCCTGAGTCGGTAAAACGCGAAGCGGAAGCACGCGGTGAAACCGCGCCCAGCGTTGTGCCACCCGGCCCCGATAACCCGCTAGGAGACCATGCCATCATCCTAGGCTTCGATGGCTATTTGATTCACGGCACCAACCAGCCCGATGGCATTGGCATGCGCGCAAGCCGAGGTTGTATCCGCATGTTACCCAAAGACATCGAATCTATATTTGACCGCATTCCACCCGGCACCCAAGTCAACATCATCAATCAGCCGATCAAGATAGGTTGGGAAGGCGGTCAGCCGCTGATTCAAGCCTTTCCGCCGCTTGGAGAAGAAGAGCACAGTATGACCGCACTCACAGAGACCATGACACGCCTTAACCAATACAATGTCGATAACGTAAACCTCGATTACGAGCAGCTCAGCGATGTCCTGTCACTCTCTAACGGGCTTATAACCCCACTACATCCAAAGCAGGAACAGGAGCCACAGCGCCACAGCCCAGAAGAGAAGGCTATCAAGGGCATTTATGAAGACCTGGTTTTGACGTCATCTCAACGGTCATGACACGCCTTTTGGCACCCCGTTGAGCCCTGGCATATAGGTAGAGAGCCATAGCCCCGTCCAAACGGCGGGGCGACATTCGCCTACAGAGTCGCGGGGCCCTCCAAGTGACTGCGCGCTATCAGTGTCTTAGCACTCAATATCCAGAGGCAGCCAGTAGGTAACGCCACCCACTACCACCTGTATCCCGTCTGTCGTCCGCTCTACGGTCTGTTGTCGAAGCATTTTCTGCGTTAATTTTGTGTCATGGAAATACTCCATGGCAGCAACGATCCATGCCTCCCTCCAGGCCTCTCCTTGATCAGCACACCGGGCCATCGTCATCAGGGTGCGGGCTAGTGTTTCTTTTCGCCGCTTTCTTGCCCGTTTTACATCCACCCGAGGAGCCAACGTGGTGGCATGTTGGCGATTTAAGAAATTAGTAAACCCCGTGACCGAGGCTGCTTGTCCGGGCACCGCCTGCAAATAGTTGTCCACATCGCCCTGTTGAGGCAGTCGCTGCCCCTCCCGGTCAGTAGCGAGTAGCAATGCGGCTGCCGCTCTTAGTGCAAGTCGTGCGGAGGTGTGGGACGTTTTGCCCGCCTCTATACGGGTTTCCAATTGCTGCCAATAAGCATGCAGCGCTTTTTCTGATAAAGAAGCGGACGGCATAGACCTGAGACACGCTTTGATACGTCGTTTCTCTGAGTCGATCTTCTTTGCTTGGTGATCCGGCTCTACCCCTTGCTCTTCATGCAGCCATCGCATAGGAAGTCTTACACGCCGCAACCCCTCCGCACCGAAGTGATGAAGCAGCTCCGAATAGCTCGGTATCCGTGACCATGCCTGGTCGATCTCAAGGAAGAACGAGAAGAAATGATTGATCTTGAGGGCAGCCTTATGCGGCCCTGTGGTACGAATCAGCCATTCACCAAATTCCCCAAAGGCCTCACGTAACGCTTTGGTGGTGATACCGGCTTGGCCAATGATGATCCGCTTACGACATGTGCGCGTCCAATAGCAGGGCTCACAGGCATCGCCTCGACCCGCTGGCATGGGATTACCACACAATGGACAGGCAATTTCCCCTTGCTCATTACAGGCTTTGCACAATGCGTCACCGCTGGATGTCATGACCAATAAGCGATGTCGACGACATGCAGAACAGGTACCGTGGTCTGCTGTCGAACAGCGTGGACATAAGCGATGATCATGCCCCATACGCGCCACTCGGGTAAGACGTTGAGATGCTTTCCCACACGCCTCGCAGGGCTCTGGTTCTTTGAAATAGGGAGCGCAGGCGATACAGACAGGGCCGTAGGGAGTGACCTTGCCGATGTTGTAGTCTGAACGGGCTTTTCCACATCGTGCACACGGTTTGTCGACGTTGCACTGACGACAGACGGCGTCTGGGTCATTCTTAGGCAGACGGGCTAACTCACCACATCGTGGGCACATTCGCCGCTTAAACACACGAGCATAGCAAGTTGAACAGTAACCATGCCCTTTATGGCGTCGCCACAATTTGGAGACTTCTCGACCACACTCATCGCAGTCGACCGTTTTGTGTTGCTTCAAGAGGTTGGCTCCGCTTTCATTCTCCGTTTTAAGCGCGCCCATGAGGCTCTCACTGCGCGTTCCGACATGGGGCGATGAGCCGGTAGAGCACGGCGGCGATGCGGCCCATGGGGGTGATGAGATAACCGCGATAACAACGGCAACAACATAACGGGGGGTGACTTTCGGGGATCATGAAGCGCGCTCGTTTTGACATTACAAGCGACCAGAGCGCTAAACGTTTCTTCAACGCCTATACTGAGCAAACGCTCCACCGCCGCTAATAAAGCACAACGCTCGTTGACAGGCAGCAGCTCAAACGCCAACCCAGACACAGGCATTTGGCTATCCGTCATCGAAATGCCCAATGTTAGAAGCGCATCTGCGAGGGGTGACGCAGGCCGCCGACTTGCACGCCGAACAACGCCAACAAAGAAGGTCACCATAGAAAACCAATCGGCGGGTGCGATAGGGGCCTCCCTAAACGTCACGTTGCTTCTTGTTAAAGCACGATCAGCCATCACTTGGAAACTGAACGCTTCTGGTAAAGGCGACGTGCATACCGCCTTTCTAAAATCGTTATAACACCGGCTGCACTGAGCTAAATGTTGATCTTCTGCTGACAGGCGATGAGGCTCTATAGGGGCCTTGCATACCGGGCACTCATCTATCAGTTGCACCCCATGAAAGCGGCACCCAGTGTGCCAAGCGAATCGCCAGTGTCGGCGCAAGTAGGGGGCTGAGTCCTCTGCCAAACACAATGCACAAATCTGTTGTCCTCCATGGCGAGTTCGATTTCGGCTGCCGAGTGCCAACAACCAGGGCCAAGTCCGCGTTTCCAGTAATGAGTAACCGGCCACTTTCTCACAATCGTCCCGCATCCCAGCTTTCTGAAACTCAGCGGACGATATCCCCGATGCATTGACTAATGGGCGCATTCTTACGAGGGGAATTTCCCTATCAATATCCCTTGTCCATATACGCCATGTTGGCCAGATAGCCCCAGTGAGCGACAAGGGATCACACCCCTGTCTCAACGCCGCCCGTACCAGCCATGAAGAAAGCGACTCTTCAGGCAACAGAGGCACACTCAGCGCCCAGGGCATTACAGCATCACTTCCCTAATGCCACGGGTAGGTCGCACCCATGATTTACTCTGAATAATTTTCTCATCGATGCGCTCAGCCCCGGACAAAATAGCGGCATTGGCACACTCAATCAGCAGCCGGTGCAGGTCGCCAAAATTGCCGCCAGAGATCGCGTGGAGCTGGGTCGCCAATTGGGGCTCATGCAGTTGGGAAGGATGTTTGAGCGGTAATATCTTCTCAAAGCCAGCGAGCAGCTTCTGAAACTCCTGATTGAGCTCCCACTTTGGTAACGCGACCACATCAAAGCGACTCGCATGCTGTGGGTCTGAATGCAGCACACGCACAGCGTCTTGCGTCCCCACACCAACGATGGGAATCATTAGCTCATTGCATAAAAGCTTAATGGCATTCATCGTTTCGCGCTGCTTAACAGCACCACCGGTTAACAGAGAGTGAAACTCATCGATGATCAACAAGCGGGTATGGCAAGCACGCAGTTGATGAATCACCTGGTAGCGCAGCTTGGGAACAGGATCTGTAGGCCGGTAGGGAGCCCAGAAACTCTCTAGCACTGCGATATACAGACTTTTCTCATCGGCACTCGGGGGAGCCTGAGTGACAACAACAGGCTTCACGGGCTCTACGTCTTCATTCACGTAGCCTTCACCGTACTGCTTACGAAACCGTTGAACGATGGTTGTCTTTCCGTTGTTGGAGTCACCCACGAGCAAGAGGTTAGGCATACGAGGACGACTGGGCTTCTCCATCAACCCACGCATGACCTCAATGACACGATTGGCCAATGGATAGCCCAACCAGCGCGGTTGATCCATAAACTCCATTCGCTCTTTAGCGGACAGCCCCAAGACGTGACGAAGATCAGGATGAAGGTGTGTGCTCATGCTATGTCCCAGTTCACATCGATATCACCCGTTAAAAGACCGTCCCCTTGAGCGGGTGTCTCTTTAGGGGCAGCAGTTGAGGGCGCATGTAAAAGGGGATCTGCAGGCGTCACCTTCTTCTCATGCTCTTTACGTCGTTGTGCCTGACGGCGACTTCGCTTAGTACGTGCTTGCGACTCCTCCACATGGATTCGCAGCTCACTAATAGCGCGTAGAATTTCAGTCTCATTGACCGAGTTTCTTCCTTCCTGCCGAAGGCGCGCTTTAGCTTGGGCATACTCCCAAACACTCATCGAGGGGAGGGCAAGATTGGCAAAGGGCACGCGAAAATAGTGCCCGAGCTCCGGGTCTTTGAACCAAATGACACTAATGTCGCGAGGGTCGCGCCGGAAAACAAAGGTGCGTTTCTTGTCTGGCATGTCTGGATCTTTGGCATTGATCCAAGGTCTTAGCGCTTCATCGTAATAGTTTATGCCATCGATGGTCACACCAAAGGTCTGGATCGTACGCTGAAAGCTGGGCAAAAAATCGAGCAATACAGAGAGCCTGTCAGCAGGCCTCGGCGCTAATCCCACTCCCTGCACATCCGCATTGCCAAACACACCAATTTCCCACTTCTTCATCGGCGACATACCAATCCCAGAATGAAGGCGCTGGTGGTAAACCTTGCAAATCAACGTCACCAGCCACTCTTCAAACTCGCTTTTCGTCATGGCCGCGTGCTTCTCTGGATCGTATCCCTCTTTCTCTTTAATGGAGGAGAAGGTCGTCCCAGGCAGGTTATGGATTTCCTTTAGAAGAGAGCCCAGTACCCGCTCAATGTGGCCACCATAACGAGGCTGCTTAACAGGCCGAAACTCAAGGTTGATCCCATAGGCTAGGCATGAGCGCCGAAACGTCTCAGAGCGAAAATCTGGGCCGTTATCGACATGAATCGTGGCGGGTGTGCCCCATACCGGCCACTCAGCCTCCACATTATGCAGTAGCAACCACTCATCTTTAGGAAGCATGGAGTGCGCCACACACATGCCGACAGATGTTTCAGAGGGCGGGTCAAACGACAAGTAATACCCCGTGACCATGCGAGTAAACACGTCCATGGCCAACGTAATCCATGGGCGACCAATCGGCTTGCGATACACGTCATCGACCAAAATAATATCGGCAGGTGTGTGGTCAATCTGCATAACGGCTAACGGATAGTCCGCATTGGGAAATTTTCCGGCAGCCGGCTGGAACTTGTTAATGGCTTTGTCTCTAAAACCATGGCCACGCAACCGGTCACGCTCTGGGATATCACGCAGACGAGCACGAACGGTACCAGGGCTCGGCGGGTCGATGCGCCGTTCATGGCAGCGCCGCATGACTTCCTGTACCGCTTTTTGTGCGGACGGACGCTGCAGCGTCAAATACACCTCTTTGATGACTTCCTGAATCACCGCCTCGGCATGCGCGGGGATACGCAACTTTCCTTTCTTCCACCCTGGCTTTTGAGGAATCAATGCAAGCACCGAGCCCGTCGCTTTATACCGCTTCAACCAACGGTAGATCGTAGCCGTATCAACCCCCGTTTGTTTCGCACGCTCCTCCGCTGCATCCCGCCCCACCGTATGGCGATCCACCAAGGGCTTAATGATGGAAAAGCGATGCTCGGCCTCCCGCCAATCGGCATCCCCAATCTCGGACATATCCTGCTCAGGGGATACGGACCCGCTATTGAGAGGCGCTAGTTCTTTGATGCGAAGCGGGCAACTACGCCCGGACTCAACGGCAATGCCAATGACTGTCTCAAAATCGAGCACCTGGGAAATTCGGTAAACGGTGCCATCTTTCTGAACCTGCTCACCCACCATAATCTGCAAGTGTTGGCGTGTTTGGGCGACGCCGTTATTGGGTTCAGTTGCGCTGCCACGATGGTTATTCATAATCGGGTACCCATACCTCTGATAGAGGACTGAAGGATTGGGCCATATCGCAATCTAACTGCCGAGTCGCCAGTAGATGCCATAAATGCGCAATCCCCTCTGCCCGGTAAATATCGCCCATAAAGTACCGAGAAAGCAGGTAATCCAAGGTCGCCACCCCCATTTCCCTCACCGTGTTGAGGACTGCCTGGCTTTCGACAGAGGGAAACACCATCCGCTTATAGCGCGCTAGGAAGGTAATGTTGTCCAAGGTCTTATCACGAATGCGGCTTTCATCATGAATGCGAAACGCCCAGCCCTCGTTGTTGGCATGCCGCATCGCCGCCTTCCATTTAGGCGACCATTCACGCCAATGTGCTTGCCACTTTTCCCGTGGTTTGACCTCCACCAGGAGAGGTTTTGGGTAATCCCTGTAATGACGGTTACCGAGACGGTAATAAACCAAATAGTCAGGTGTGTAGGTGTAGCGCCTACCGGTCACGGGATGATGAAACGGGATCTCGCACGGCTGGGAAATCACACCAAGGACGCTCACATCAAAGTCAGCCTTGATGAGGAAATCACGTTCGAGCGTCGACTCGAACGCAATAGACTCCTCCCCGCGAAAGGCATAGTAGCCAGACACACTTCGTCGGGTAGGGCCGATTTTACGAACGGATGTAGGCAGTGGCATGGGTAGTCGCACCAAATGTTGAATAAAACAAGGCCTGTCGCATCAATTGCTATTAATTCTGTCGCACTCAATCCTGTACAGACTACCATAATAGCCCGATATTACGCCCTGAGGGTCGCATCAATTGCTGAAAATGACAGCGGCTCAAAACCCAAACCCGGTGAGATTTCGCTGGCCCACCACGGCGTGCTGTTCTTGGATGAGCTGCCGGAGTTTTCCCGCCATGTGCTAGAGGTACTTCGGCAACCGCTGGAAACCGGCGAGATTCATCTCGCACGCGCCAGTCATGAACGTCGCTACCCTGCTCAATTTCAGTTAGTAGCCGCAATGAATCCCTGCCCCTGCGGCCACTTGGGCGACCCACGCCAGCGCTGTCAGTGTACCGCCAGCCAAATCCAGCGTTATCAAGCACGGCTTTCCGGGCCATTGCTAGACCGTATCGATCTGCAAGTGGAAGTGCCCGCGCTGCCGCCAGAGCAGCTCACCGCACAAACCCAAGGCGAGTCGTCAGAAGCCGTGCGCGAGCGGGTGATGGCCGCCCGAGAACGCCAAATGGCCCGTGGCGCGCTGAATAGCCAGCTAAGCGGCAAAGCCCTGGAAGCCGCCTGCGCGCTTAACGATGAAGAGCGCGCCTGGCTCGCGGGCGTGCTGGAAAAGCTCAAGCTCTCCGCCCGCGCCTATCACCGCGTACTACGTGTAGCCCTGACCCTTGCCGACCTTCAGGGCGAACCCAAACCCACCCAGCCGCATCTAATTGAGGCGATTGGATACCGACAGCTGGATCGGATGCTAAAAGGGACTTAGCATTGAAATAGTCGATTACCACTCATAAAGGGAGGTGACAAAATGGCAAAACTTCCTAATATCCATCCCGGTGAAATTTTGTACGAAGATTTCATGCAGCCAATGGCGCTGAGTAAAAATGCGCTGGCTAAGCAGATGGGCGTCCCAGCGACCCGCATTGGTGAAATCACCTTGGGCCGCCGAGCGATTACGGCAGATACTGACTTACGTCTAGCCAAGGTCTTCGGCACAAGCGAAGGTTACTGGCTTCGTTTGCAGAATGCCTACGACCTAGAAGAAGCCCGCCGTCACCAAGTGGCATGAACAATTCTCTCATTTAACGACTCGAGCAACCGTACCTACATTGAAGTCATCGGCTACCGCCAGCTGGATCGGATGCTAAAGGGGGCGTAAGCCCCCGAAAGCCACTGGGCGGTTAGTGCGTGGCGGCCAGTGAATCCACTAGGCGTTGACACAGCGCATCCAGCTTCTGCCCCGTGGTTTCATCATGTAACGCGCCACTATCATTGAAGGCGCTGCCCGCTTTCGCCAGCGACAATGGCTGTGGCAGCACGACCAACCCCAGATTGGCTAACAGTTGCTGACCAAGCGGTAGCGCACGGATGCCACCTAGCCCACCAGGGGAAGCCGCCACCAGCGCTGCCCACTTACCGGCAAATAACTTGAGCCCCGGCGTATCCTGATAGGGACGTGATAGCCAGTCCAGTGTGTTTTTCAGCAGCGACGTGATAAAGCCGTTGTACTCCGGCGAAGCGATCATCACCGCTTGGTGATCCGCCAGAATCTCACGCAGCTTCAGCACATTCTCCGGCACGCCCCGGGCTTCAATATCTTCATCAAACAGTGGGCAGGGATAATCTTTTAAATCGATAAAGGTTGCTTCCCCGCCAAGCGCCTCAATACGCTTGGCGGCCAGCTTGGCTAGCTGCTTGTTCAGTGACGCTTCTCGGGCACTGCCTGCAAAGACCAGTACCTTTTTGACCGATGATCCCATTGCCATTTCCTCTTTGAATAATGTATTTGAAAGCCACACCATTTATTAATATTTACGCCCGTTGAGCAAGACGTATTTTACGACTCAGGGCCAGACTCGACGTGAAACCCTGCTGCCATTAAAACGTCTGCACTTTGTCATTCAACTATCACTATTACGGATGAAAATTAGCAAAAGCTGCACCTGCCCTAATTTTTCCTCCGAAATGGTGAAATAGTGATGACAAAGCCGTTACTAGCGACTGCTCTACTCGCCTTTGCGTTTACCAGTGCGGCACACGCCCAGCAGAGTTTTCCCGCCACATTGTCCGGCCATGCCCAGCTACCCGGCAGCACCTTTGTGGCAGCTCCTTCCGGTGCCGCTGAGCACTATAACGTCTCAGGCCGTTTTACTGGCCAAGAGGGCCGCGTTGAGCAGTTGTATACGAACATGCAAGCCACCGGCTTAGCGCTACCCTTCCCCAGCCAGCCTTTGCAGGGTTTTTCAGGTATTCGCTCACTTGGCAATGACCGTTTCCTGGTGTTGACCGATAACGGCTTTGGCTCCAAGGCGAACTCCTCCGACGTCATTCTGATGTTTAACATCATAAAGACTGACTGGGACACTGGGCGCGTCATCATCGAGGAAACCGTTCAACTATCGGATCCCAACCGCAAGGTGCCCTTCCCGATTATGAATGAAGCTACACCTGGTCGTTTTTTAACCGGAGCTGATTTCGATATTGAATCGATACAGCCGGTGGGCGATAGCTACTGGATTGGCGATGAGTTCGGCCCCTGGATTATCCAGGTCAATAATACGGGCGAAGTGCTGCAAGTGCTGGCCACCAATCCTGGTGGGACGCTGATGCGCTCCCCCGACAATGCCTTTGCCCTCACCCCGAACCCTGGCGCGCCTCTCGCTGATGATGTGAGAGTGTTTCGCTCCGGTGGCTACGAGGGCATGGCGCTCTCCGAAGACCAAACAACCCTTTACCCCTTATTGGAAAAGCCAGTCTGGGACAGCAACGCCAACGCCCCGGAAACGATTGATGGCACCCCCGTATTAAGAATGTTCGAGCTCCATACTGAAACCGGCGAATGGGGCGACGCAACCCGCTACTACCCCTTGGAGTCAGCGGATCATGCTATTGGCGATTTCAACCTCATTGGCGGAACTCGCGGCTTAATCATTGAGCGTGATAGCCGCCAAGGCGATCCGCGAGAAGAGTGGGCGGACAACCCTGCCGAGTTCAAACGCATCTATCTCGTCGATCTCAACCGCACAAATGAGCAGGGTGTGCTTGAGAAAATCGCCTATATCGACCTGATGAACATTCAGGATCCAGACGGCATCGCCCCCCGTGGCACGATCAACGACACCTTTAACTTTCCTTTTGTGACCATTGAGAACGTGGATCGTGTCGATGAGAGCACCATCGTGGTCGCCAATGACAACAACTACCCTTTCTCGATTGGCCGCCAGCAAGGCCGCGCCGATGATAATGAGCTAATACTGCTCGATGTAGAGGACTTCCTGAACGCCCAGTAATGTGAGCAAGCGTGGGGCCGGGGCGCTCAATTATGACCCTAGCCTCACGTTAAAACGTCAGCAATCTCTCGACAAATTCAGCCAATATGCTGGCGGACTTCCTGTAACTGGAGACGCAGGCTTTCTATCGGTTGCGCACCATTAATCAGCCATCTGTCTTCAACAATCAATGTCGGCACCGACTGAACTCCCAACTTGGACGCGAGGTGGTGATCCTTTTCCACCGCCTGCTGAGTTGTTTCCGAGAGCACGTCTAGATCATAACGAACCATGTCGAGCCCGATTTCTTCAGCCAGTGATCGCAGCACCTGGCTATCACCGATATTGCGGCTCTCCGTCAGGTGCGCGTACTGAACACGATCAAACATACGCCAGTGCCCTTGTTGACCTGCCTGCATTTCAGCCGCCTTACACGCCAGCGCGCCAGGCATCCCGTGAGGATACTCGAAGGTTTGAGCACGCATACCATCAATGTTGATACGCGGGGTATCCTCTGCGGCAACGCATTTTTCCCAATGACCGAGAATTGTTTCTTTGGCATCACCCATAGAGCCGAAGGCTTCAAGCATGGCTTCTCTACTTGCTTGAAGCGTAAAGCACTGGTGATGCACATCCAGGTTCAACTGCTTGGCAAGCGAGTGCAGCCGGGGAGAGAGAAGGTAACACCAACCGCAAACAACATCGTGCACAAACACCACCTTTAATGGATGCATGTCTCACCTCCCCCTCTAATCGTTGTGTGAACTGAGCGAACGCGCAATGGATGCCACGTGCTGACCCTGAAATTCAGCAATGCGCAGCTCTACCACCGACGGCTGCCGCGAGCCATCTGTCGCCGCCAAGGTTGATGCGCCATAGGGTGTGCCTCCGCTGATTTCGTCCATCGTCGTAAGGTCGGGGCAAGAATAAGGTACACCCACGATGACCATGCCGTGGTGTAACAAGGTGGTATGGAAGGACAATAGGGTGCTCTCTTGACCTCCATGCTGACTCGCGGTGGAAGTGAATGCTGCACCAACTTTGCCGATAAGCGCCCCCTTAGCCCAGAGTCCACCGGTTTGATCTAAGAAATTGCGCATCTGGGAGGCCATATTGCCAAAGCGAGTGGGCGTGCCGAAAATAATGGCATCGTAATCAGCCAGTTCACTCGGCTCGGCGATAGGCGCAGACTGATCCAATTTAGCCCCCGCCTTGAGGGCGACCTCTTCTGGCATCAGTTCTGGCACGCGCTTGATGGTCACTTCAGTGCCAGGGATGCTGGCCGCGCCTTTCGCTACAGCGTCAGCCATCGTCTCGATATGGCCATAGGTTGAATAATAAAGGACTAGTACCCGGGTCATCGTGATTCTCCATGCGTTGCTATTCGAATACGTTCTGAGTAGGCGATCTCGTCGACGCCATGAATCCCAGGATAAGCTTTGTTTAAATAGAGATAATCAGTAGTATTCGAAAATGATATTTTCCTTACTGGAAACAATGCATGGATAAGCTGACGGCAATGCGCACCTTTCGGCGAGTCGTAGAGCTGCAGAGCTTTTCTGCGGCCGCGAACGACCAGCGGCTCTCCAACGGCGCTGTGAGTAAACAGGTAGCGGAACTGGAGGCCAGCCTTGGGGTAACGCTGTTGACGCGTACCACCCGGCGGCTGAGCCTTACCGATGCGGGGCGGGCGTACTACGAACGCTGCGCCTGCATCCTCGACGACATTGAAGAAACCGAGCTAGCGTTGGGAGTTCACCAAGCAATCCCGCGGGGATCTCTTAAGATCAACTGCCCCATGTCGCTGGGGCTTTTGCATATCGCGCCTTTGATCCCCGTATTTGCCGAGCGCTACCCGGAAATCAACATCGAACTGGTTATGAATGACCGCCGCGTAGCGTTGGTGGAGGAAGGATTCGACGTCGCCTTACGTGCCGGTGACCCACTGGAAGATTCATCACTGATCGCACGCCGACTACAAAGCATTCATCGCGTATTGTGCGCCTCGCCAGGCTATCTCGAGCGATTCGGCGAACCGACAACACCTCAAGCACTTTCTGAGCATAAATGCCTGCTCTACAGCCTGGGCGCCGCACCGGAAGTGTGGCGCCTTGGCTATGCAGGGCAGACTATCGAACAGCGAGTGAAAGCAACCCTGACCGCCAATAGCAGCATCGCCCTGCGAGAAGCGCTGCTTGCGGGCATGGGCATTTCTCTAACCCCGACCTTCGTAGTCAGTGCGGATCTCAAGGCTGGGCGCTTGATTGAAATAATGCCGACATACCGCCCCCCTGAGCAAGGCCTCTATATTCTCTATCCAGCCAGCCGCTACCTCTCGCCAAAGGTACGCTGCTTTGTAGACTTCATGGTAAATCAGCTCGGCGGCACACCGCCCTGGGGGTAAAGCAGGGCTCATTGAGAGGGTAGAACAGGGCCCTAGATCCAGGGATGCCTCTAGGGTCTGGAATTGCCGACGTTATTTACTAACACTATCGACAAACCCATCTACAAAATTATCCAGCGCTTCAAACAGCACTTCACGAATGGGATCTGCCTCATTTACCAAGTGGTGGCGAGCTTCCGGGTGGCGGTGAATTTCGGCATTGGGAAACTTCTTCGCCAAAATCGCTAAATTCCACTCCCAATCAACGGTCAAATCCTGCTCGCCCTGGAGTATCAGGGTAGGCAGCGGGTTGGGCTCCTGGGCCAGTAGGCGAGGCATCCAGCGGCGCATGGCGCTCACCCAGGCAACGCTCAAACGCTCGGGCTGCAGCGGGTCACCCTCGCGTAGAAACTCGGTGAACTGCTCGTCGGTAGAGTTGGGGCGATATTTACGCGGCAACTCTTTTACAAACGGGCTGGCAATCAAGTGCAGCCAGCTGGTTTGGCTCCATCCCCAAGGCCGCACCAGGGGCGCCAGCAGCACCAAACCCGACCAGCCGGAAGCCCCACGACGGGTGAGTGCATCGGTAGCCAGAATCGCCCCACCGGTACTCTGGCCCACGCCTAACCACGGCTCAGGCGCCATGCCTTGGCTCTTTAGAGTCATCTGCAAGTGAGCCAGGCAGTGCTGATAATCATCGAAATCTTCTATTGCCGCCCGCGCACCGCTGGAAAGGCCGTGGCCGGGAAGATCCCACAGCACCACTCGCCAGCCCTTAGCCAGCAGGCGTTCAAGCAAATGGCGATATAACCCCATATGATCGAAATAGCCATGTACCACAAAGGCAGTGCCCACCGGCTGCGGGGGGCTCCACACTTGGCACCACAGCGCAAAGCGCCCCGTATCGATAAAGCCTGCATGCACTTCACTGGTATCTAACAGCAGTGCTTCCAAGCCATAGTGGTGGAAATAGTCTTGCATGGCGTTTGCCAATACTTCCCCAGGCAACAGGCGGCTAAGGGCGGTATCGCCCGAGGCGTGGCGAAACAAGCCTTCCAGATGTTGGAAATCACTCATCGATGTTTCTCCATAACGCCATTGTCCTTTGACCTAGGCACGGCTGATGTTTCGCGCTTTCAGAACCAAATGCCTAGTCATTTGGTCGAGCATTTTAGCGCATTAGGGTCTACGCTGTTTACATGCCCGGCCAGGTGTGGAATTATTTTCCATAAATACATTTTACGCTGACCGTAGCAAACACATCACCCACTGGCATCCTCACAGGAGAAACCCCATGAGCGAGCGTATCACGCGCCACCGTTTACAGGTGGCAGCCGATCTAGATCGTTTTATAAATGAGCAGGCGCTACCGGGAACAGGTGTTGATGAAAACGCCTTTTGGGCCGGTGTGGATGCCCTGTTTCATGATTTGACCCCTAAAAATCGTCAATTGCTCGAAGAGCGCGACACGCTGCAAGAGAAGCTAGATGCATGGCACCGGGAAAACCCCGGCCCGGTCACCGATATGCCGGGATACCGTCGCTTCCTGAAAGAGGTTGGCTACCTGGCAGAAGCGCCGGCTAACGTAAAAGCGACCACCGCCAACGTTGACCGTGAAGTTGCCGTTCAGGCAGGCCCGCAGTTGGTTGTGCCGGTGAGCAACGCACGCTATGCGCTGAACGCGGCGAACGCCCGCTGGGGCAGCCTTTACGACGCCCTGTACGGCACCGATGCGATTTCCGAAGAGGATGGCGCGGAGAAAGGCACCAGCTTTAACCCGAAACGCGGCGCCAAAGTGATTGCCTACGCCCGTGGCGTGCTTGACCGCGCGGCACCGCTGGCGACTGGCTCGCACCGGGATGCGGTGAACTACGCCATTCGTGATGAGCACTTGGTAGTAACGCTGGAAGGTGGTCGTGAAACCGGCTTGAAGGATTCCGGCAAGCTGATCGGTTTTAACGGCGAAGCGGCGAAACCCGACGCGATTCTGTTGGGGAACAACGGCCTGCACCTGGAAATCCAGATCGACCCTAACGACGCCATCGGCAAAACCGACCCGGCAGGCGTTAAAGATGTCGTGGTGGAAGCCGCCCTGACCGCCATCATGGATTGCGAAGACTCCGTTGCCGCAGTGGATTCAGAAGACAAGGTGGGCGTTTACAGTAACTGGCTGGGCCTGATGAAGGGCGATCTGGAAGAGAAGATCGAAAAAGGCGGCAAGACGTTTACCCGCAAGCTGAACGCCGACCGAACCTGGCAAACCACCGATGGCAGCAGCGTCACGCTACCCGGCCGTTCGCTGATGTTCGTGCGCAATGTGGGTCACTTAATGACCACACCGGCGATTTTGGATGAGAACGGTAACGAGCTGCCGGAAGGTATCCTTGATGCCGTGGTTACCTCGCTGCTCGCGTTGCATGATCTGAAGAAAGACGCTGACCAGCCGCGCAACTCGCGCACTGGCTCTGTTTATATCGTCAAGCCGAAGATGCACGGCCCTAAAGAAGTTGCCTTCGCCAACGAGCTGTTTAGCCGCGTTGAAGACATTTTGGGCATGAACCGCGACACCCTGAAAATGGGTATCATGGACGAAGAGCGTCGCACCACCGTTAACCTCAAGGCGTGTATCGCTGAAGCGGCTTCACGGGTGGCATTTATCAACACCGGCTTCCTCGACCGTACCGGCGACGAAATGCATACCGCCATGGAAGCGGGTCCCATGGTGCGCAAGGGCGACATGAAAAGCGCCGCTTGGATTCAGGCCTACGAGAAGAGCAACGTGCAAGTGGGCCTTGCCTGCGGCCTTCGCGGTCGTGCCCAGATTGGTAAAGGCATGTGGGCCATGCCTGACCTGATGCACAACATGCTAGAGCAGAAAATCGGCCATCCGAAAGCGGGTGCCAACACGGCTTGGGTGCCTTCACCTACGGCCGCTGCGCTTCACGCGCTGCACTATCATCAGGTCAACGTCACCGACGTTCAGCGCGAGCTGGAAGCGTTGGGTGAGCCCGACTACCTGGACGACCTACTCACCGTGCCAGTAGCGGAAAACGCCAACTGGTCAGATGAAGAGAAGCAGCAGGAGCTGGATAACAACTGCCAGGGTATTCTCGGCTACGTAGTTCGCTGGGTAGAGCACGGCGTCGGTTGCTCGAAAGTGCCGGATATCCACAACGTAGGCCTGATGGAAGACCGCGCCACGCTGCGTATCTCCAGCCAGCACATTGCCAACTGGCTACACCACGGCATTGTCGATGCACCGCGAGTGGAAGAGACCCTCAAGCGCATGGCCAAGGTAGTCGACGAGCAGAACGCTGGCGACCCCACCTACACCGCCATGAGCGCCAATTTTGAAGGCTCCACGGCTTTCAAAGCCGCCTCCGACCTGATCTTCAAAGGCCGCGTACAGCCTTCCGGCTACACCGAGCCGCTACTGCACGAGTGGCGTCAGGTGCATAAGGCCCAGGTGCATAAGGCATAGTAAGTTCGTTTTATGGTGTAATCAGCCTCGAGGTTCATCCCTCGGGGCTTTTTTATAAAGGAAAACAACAATGACCGTAATGACTGCCGAGCAAATCGAACACTTTTTAGACGAAGTGTTTCCCCAGCGGATGGGCAAGATAGAGAGCGTGGGCGAAATGACGGCCACCCTGCGCTTGAAGATAGGCAACGAGCATCTGCGACCCGGTCCACGGGTTTCCGGGCCCACCATGATGGGCTTTGCGGATGTAGCTATGTACGTGGCGATATTGGCGCAGATTGGCCCCGAACCCATGGCCGTGACCAGCGACTTAAACTGCCACTTCCTCCGCGCAGCCTCAGGTGATCATGACATTATCGCCCACGCCAAGCTGATCAAACTCGGCCGCCGCTTAGCAGTGGGCGAAGTTCAACTCTTCTCAGTCAGCGACGAAACGCGCCCTGTGGTGCATGTCACCGCCAGCTATGCGTTGCCCGAAAAGCCCTGATGACGTTTCATCGTGAACCACCCCGCGTCAGGCCATCAAGTTTCAGCATTAGGAAGTTGGTCGATCATTCGGTCAAGAGTTATGGGGTACTCACGCACCCGAACGCCGGTGGCGTTATAGACCGCGTTGGCGATAGCCGCCACCACGCCGCAGATGCCAAGCTCACCGACCCCCTTGGCTTTTAAGGGCGATGAAGACGCATCCTTAGTATCCAGAAAAATAACCTCCTGCTCGGGGATATCGGCGTGAACCGCCACCTCGTAACTGGCAAGGTCGTGATTAACAAAGAAACCGCGTTCAAGGTCAGCGGTTAGCCCCTCCGACAAAGCAGCACCCACGCCCATCGTCATACCGCCGAGCACTTGGCTACGTGCGGTGACCGGATTCAGGATGCGGCCCGCATCACACACCGCGAGCATACGCCGAACACGTGTTTCGCCGGTATAGGCATGCACCCCTACCTCGATGAAATGCGCACCAAAGGTGGCAATCTGCATATCGTCCTTAAAGTCGCCAAAGTGGATCGTATCTTCGGCGACGAGCTCTTCGCCATCTGCCACATCGGCAAGCGCCAAGTCAGTATCGTCGGCTAGAACGCGGCTGTTTTCAAAATGCGGCTTTTCAACTCCCAAGCGCTTGGCTATCTGCTCTTGAAGCGCCACACAGGCGGCGTACACACCGGCGGTAGAACTAGTAGCGCCAAACTGCCCGCCCGATCCGGAAGAAGTGGGATAGGCACTGTTGCCAAGCCGAATCTCCACGTCCTCCATGGCCACCCCCATTGTCTCCGCGGCTGTCTGAGCGAGAATGGTGTAGGAGCCAGTGCCGATATCGGTCATATCGATCTCAACGATCAGTCGCCCGCCCTGCAAACGCACGCGTGCTCCCGAATCCAACGTGGGCGCTCCGCGATAGGCCCCTGCCATACCGTGACCGATCAACCACTCTCCTTCGCGTTTCTCCCCAGGCGTGCGGTTACGCGCCTCCCAGCCAAAGGCTGCTGCGCCTTGGCGTAAACACTCAACATAATGACGTTCGCTAAAGGGCTTCGAGGGATCTTCTGGGTCGACTTGGGTGTCGTTGAGTATCCGGAACTCAACGGGATCCATCCCCAGCTTCTGCGCCATTTCATCCATGGCAATTTCCAGCACGGCAAGCCCTGAGGCCTCGCCAGGGGCGCGCATATCCGCTGACTCGGGAAGGTTCATGTCGATAGGCTGATGAGCAACGCGACGACTCGCACCGGCATAAAAAGTGCGGGTTTGACTGACCGGGTTCTCGCCACTGCCGCCGGGCAGGGTATGCGACACCGCGGCATGATCGAAAGCGGTTATCTTGCCCTGGGCATCGGCGGCGATTCGCAGTCGCTGAATGGTGCCAGAGCGATGGGTCGCATTGTTGAACACCAGCGGGCGAGGTAAAGCCAGCTTGACCGGCCGCCCTGAGGCCCGCGAGCCGAGTGCGGCGAGTACCGCGTCAGCGCGCAGCCACAGTTTCCCGCCAAAGCCACCGCCTACGTAGGGGCTCTCTACGCGAATCGTGTCAGGATCGATATTGAAGGTCGTGGCTAATGCCTGCCGATTCATTTCGATCATCTGGTTCGACGTCCACACTGTCATCTGACCACCATCAGACCAATCGACGATCGACGCGTGGGGCTCCATCATGGCGTGGCTTTGAGAAGCGGTGCGATAAACTTCATCCAGCGTGAAGGCCGCGGTTTGAAACGCCGCGTCAACGTCCCCCACATCTGAAAGCGGTTCGCCGGTGCTATCTGGCTGTTTCCAGGTCTCCTCAAGATCAAAGAAGCCCTTCTCTTGTTGATAGCTAACATCGATCAACGCCGCGGCGCTACGCGCCTGCTCCAGGGTATCCGCCACCACTACCGCGATCGCCTGATGGTAGTGGGCAATCTTATCGCCACCGAACAGACGGGCAACGTTGTTTTCCGAGCGATCAAGTGGCTCAATCTCTAGCGTCGTTACCACTGACACAACGCCCGGTGCCGCACGGGCAGCCGATGCATCCATATGGGTAATTCGCCCCTTGGCAATGGTCGCGCACAGGGGATAACCCACCAGTTGGTTTGCCGCAACGTCGTGACGCTCGTAAGCATAGGGCGCACGGCCCATCACCTTAAGCGTGCCGTCGATTCGCGCATGGGGTTTGCCGACAATACGGGCACGATCAAACAGGTTATTTTCGGTGGATTGATTAAAGTCCATGGGTCACTCCTGAGCCAACAGCGCGGCAAGCGTTCGCTCTACCAGGGTAAGCTTATAAGCGTTTTCTTGCGTCGGGCGGGCGCCGTCCAGTAATTGGTTCATGACCGCTGATGCTCCCTGCGGCAGCGCCGCATCGGCATCATCACGGCGCCAAGGCTTGGGGGCCACGCCGCCAAGCGCGACACGGCCTTTGCCATCCGCCGTTTGGATAAGCGCAACGGAGACCAGCGCGAAGGCGTAAGAGGCTCGGTCACGCACCTTAAAATAGGCGTGGCGGCCTCCAACAGGCGCGGGCAGCACAACACCGGTAATCATCTCGCCCGGCGCCAGCGTGTTTTCAACCTCTGGGGTGTCGCCAGGTAGTTGGTAAAGCTCATCCAGCGACTGGTATCGCGTCTCCCCGCTCGGCGTAACGGTTTCCACTTCGGCATCCAATACCCTGAGCGCAACGGCCATGTCCGATGGATGCGTGGCGATACACGCCGCTGACGTACCGATAACGCCCAGCCCACGGGAGTTGGCACCTTTGCCGAGTGCCGCACAGCCTGCCCCAGGCGAACGTTTGTTGCAGGGCATGCCGGTGTCGTAAAAGTAGGGGCAGCGGGTGCGCTGGAGCAGATTACCGCCGGTAGTGGCTTTGTTGCGCAGCTGGCCCGATGCGCCCGAGACAAGGGCTCGGCTGAGCACCGCATAATCACGACGAATTCGTGGGTCGGCGGCTAGCGCACTGTTACTCACCAATGCTCCCACACGCAAGCCGCCGCTGGGGGTGGGGGTAATGGCGTTGAGCCCGGTACCCGTTACATCAATCAGGTGTAGCGGGGTTTCAATCTCGTGCTTCATTAAATCAAGCAGGTTGGTGCCACCGGCAATAAATTTAGCGCCAGGCACTTCGGTGGCACGGGCGGCCGCCTGGGCGGGATCAGACACACGTTCATAGGAGAAGGCTCTCATGCGCGCTCCTCCGCCACCTGTTTAATGGCTTTTAGAATATTGGCGTAAGCGCCACAGCGACAAAGATTGCCTGACATGCGCTCGCGAATCTCGGCGTCGGTCACCTCAATAGGTGCAGTTAAATCCTTCGTTACATGGCTGGGCAGGTTCGCTCGAACTTCCTCTAGCACTGCCTTTGCCGAACAAATCTGGCCCGGCGTGCAGTAGCCGCACTGGAAGGCGTCATGATCGAGGAAAGCTTGCTGCATGGGATCAAGATGATCCGCTTCCCCTAATCCTTCGATGGTCGCCACGTCATCACCTTCATGCATCACCGCCAGCGTCAGGCAGGCGTTAATCCGTTCGCCATTCACCGACACCGTGCAAGCGCCGCACTGCCCGTGGTCACAGCCCTTCTTGGTGCCGGTGAGTTTTAAATGTTCACGCAAGGCATCCAGCAGCGTCGTTCGGTTATCCAGTTCAAGCTGGTGCCTTGCTCCATTGACCACTAAAGAGACGTTCGAGCGCTCCGCGCCATTCTGCGCGGTTTCGTGATGCCTTTCAGCGCTATTAGGTGGGTTCATAACTATGCGCCTTCCCTGCTCATTGCTGTCGTTTTATGAATGTCGTAACGACTTCAGCATAGTCATGATTGAGGAGAGCAACCCGGCTATTGGGTATAATGGTTTGAAAAAATCTATGGCACCCTCTGTACAAGCCGTTGCTACGCTAAGCTATACATTTTATACCCACGCCAAAAAAGCATGGGCGAGGCCTTACGTACGTCCGCTTTCGCAAAAAAGCGCCATCAGGTAACGAGCCTTAGGCGCACAGCATCACGGCGCCAGCGTCATGAACGGCTCATCTTGCTGATCGCTAAACGCGTAGACGTTATAGGGTTCATCCTGAGGTCCCGGCATACCAGGCGTGCCAATGGGCATACCCGCCAGGCCAATGCCGTCAATATCTGGCTGCTGCTTAAACAACGCCTGCACGGCTTCCATCGGAACATGGCCTTCGATCCAATACGCGCCCATCTCAATGGTATGGCACGATCCTAAACCATAGGGCACGCCAGCCTGCTGCTTGATATCACCCAGCTCTACGTCATCTACAATCGTCACTTCTACGCCAAGTTCTTCAAGATGGCGCGCATAAGCGTCACAGCAGCCACACTGGGGGTTTTTATACAGCGTGGCCTCGTCAGGCAGTGCCGCATGGGCAGAAGTCGCCCCCAGAACCAGAGCACCAGACAGGACTAGCGAGGTAGTTAAGCGGCTCATAAATAACCTCCTTGATGAAAACGGCGAAAAGATATTGGGTAACACGAAGCGACACTCAGCCATAAAAACGTCAGAAGCATGAAGCTTACAACCTATGTGTTGCCCCAAGGTCAAGGTGAGCGATGACGGCGCTGCGCTAGCAGAGCTACCACTCCCAGCGCCAACCAACCGGCCATCAACAGCAGTCCGCCAATGGGAGTGACAATGCCAAGATTCAGCCCTGCCAGCGCCATCAGGTAGAGCGAGCCTGAAAAGCAGCCCATGCCTAGTACCCACAGCGCCAGCACCCAGCGTTGTCCGGCAAGCGGCTGCACATGGCGCCATACCAGCATGATCATGATGGCAAGCGTGTGCCAAGCCTGATAGCGCACGCCGGTTTCAACCGCACTCACCATCGCTTCTGTGGTGCGCGCCGCCAGTCCATGGGCGGCATAGGCGCCTAGCATTACCATCATCGCGCCCGATAGCGCCGCGATACACCACCACACTTTATCTGTTCGCTGCACGCTGCTCTCCTACTCCTATTGTGGTTGGCATCCATCGCGCTGATTGCACCTACGGCTTACCTTGCGCGGTGTGAAACCGCTACAATAGAGAATGCCTTAGAGAACGAACTACCACGACGAATGAGACACGCCTATCTATGTCTATCCAGATACGTCTAAACGGTGAACCCCATACGCTGTCAACTGGCCTAACTGCGGCCGATTTAGTTGAACAGCTGGGCCTTAGCGGCCGTCGTATCGCCGTCGAAATTAACGAAGAGATCGTCCCCCGCAGCCAGCACGCAGACACCCGCCTGGTCGATGGCGACCAAGTAGAAGTTGTCCACGCGATTGGCGGCGGTTAGAGGAAACACTATGACCCAACAAACGCATGTAGCGCTAGCCGATACCCCGCTAACCATCGCCGGACGCGATTTTCAATCGCGCCTGCTGGTGGGAACAGGCAAGTACAAAGACTTTACCGAAACCGGCGCCGCCATTGCCCAAAGCGGCGCTGAAATTGTGACCTTTGCGGTACGCCGTACTAATTTAGGCCAGGACGCCGATGCGCCCAACCTATTAGACGCTATTTCCCCCGATCGCTACACCCTGCTGCCCAATACTGCCGGCTGTTACACCGCTAAAGATGCGGTGCGAACCTGCCGCCTGGCCCGCGAGCTGCTTGACGGTCATAACCTGGTCAAGCTGGAAGTGCTCGGCGACGATCACACGCTTTACCCCAACGTGGTCGAGACACTAAAAGCCGCTGAAACGCTGCTCGCCGATGGCTTTGACGTCATGGTGTACACCAGCGACGATCCTATTGTGGCACGCGAACTAGAAGCCATGGGCTGCTGCGCCATCATGCCGCTGGGCTCGCTGATCGGTTCTGGCCACGGCATTCAAAACCCACACAACGTGCGCTTGATTGTTGAACAGAGCAAGGTACCGGTACTCGTGGATGCGGGCATTGGCACCGCTTCTGATGCTGCCATGGCCATGGAGCTAGGCTGCGACGGCGTACTGCTTAATACCGCCATTGCCCACGCCCGCGAGCCGCTACGCATGGCCAACGCCATGAAGCTGGCCGTGGAGGCCGGCCGGGATGCGTTTTTAGCAGGCCGTATGCCGCGCCGCCAATCCGCCGATCCTTCTTCACCTTTCGCTGGCCGTATTAACGGTTAATTGATTCGAGACCCCATGACTGAACCCAACGATAGCGTACCCGAACGTCACGTCACGCCCGAAAGCAACGCCACTACAGGGCCGGAAGGTACGGATGCACCGCTGCACCGCCGCGGCATTAAAAGCTACGTGATCCGCGCGGGTCGTATGACCCAGGCCCAGAACCGTGGCTTAGAAGATATCTGGCCGCGTTTTGGCCTGACCATCGCAGACGGCCGCCAAGATTTGGACGCGCTGTTTGGCCGTCAGGCACCGCGGGTAGTGGAAATCGGTTTTGGCATGGGCAACTCGCTGATAGAACAGGCCGAGACTCACCCAGACACCGACTTTATCGGGATCGAAGTCCACGCTCCTGGCGTTGGCAAACTGCTCGATGAAGTTGATAAGCGCGGCCTGACTAACCTGCGCGTTTACCGCGAGGACGCCCTGGCAGTGCTCGAACAGTGCCTTCCCGAAGGCTCGCTGACCACGCTGCAGCTGTTCTTCCCCGACCCCTGGCCGAAGAAGAAGCACCACAAACGACGCATCGTACAGCCTGCCTTTGTTGAGCTGATTCGCACTCGCCTGATGCCTGGCGGCACCTTCCATATGGCCACCGACTGGGAAGCCTACGCGGAGTGGATGGCCGAGGTAATGGAAGCGGCCCCCGGTTATGCCAACACCGCCAGCGCAGAAACCGCCCCCTACGTGCCGCGCCCGGCCTTCCGACCGTTGACCAAGTTTGAAGCCCGCGGTGAAAAACTTGGTCACGGGGTTTGGGATTTGATCTACGAGCGGCGTGATTAACCTGCGCTATTCAAACGTGGTAAGCGCAAAGCTCTCGCCCTCCATCACCTTCGCCTGCCAGGCATGTAGCGTCGGGTAGCGGTTTTGCCAATCAAAGGCCGGTAGACGAAAGCTGATATACGCCAGCGCCACGGCAACGGTAATCGCCCCCAGGGTGCGCTGGGCACTGCCCGCCAGCACGCTGGGGTGCGCATTGAGTGTTATCAAAGTGCGTTCGATCGCTTTTAAACGGCGCTGCCCCAACAGCGTCGTATCCACTTCATTACCAGCATGCTTACGGCCGATCACCACATTAAAGGCGGCGTCCATCAAGCCCTGCCCCAACCCTGCCAGCGCCAGGGTTTCCGCTAATGTTTTACTGGGCATCAGAGACGGCCCTTCGCCCACTGCATCCAGATAGTGAGCAATCAACAGCGACTCGGTGAGTACATCGCCCTCGTCTGTGACCAGTGTTGGAATACGACTCAGCGGCGTAATCTGCAACAGTTCGCTATCTGCCGCCCAAGGGTCGCACCAGCAAAGCTCGGTGCGCTCAATCAGTTGCTTTTCATAGAGGCACACGCGCACAACGCGTGCATAGGGAGAAGAAGTATTTAAATAGAGCTGCATGACGGCCTCATGTTTATTTTAAAAAGATCGCTAAGCGACTTAAGGCTAGTCCAGTTTAGCGTTAACTACCCGATGCATGGTGCCACTTCCGCTTTCAAAAGCGTCGATATTCGCCAGCGTGGTCTCGGCGATATTAGTCAGCGCCTCGGCAGTGAAGAACGTTTGATGACCGGTGATCACGATTTGCGCGATGGCGTCAGCATCAATCAAATGGTGAGTCTCAGGCGTTAACGGGCAGTACCTTTTAATATGAGGCACTAGAAACGGGATGATGAATGATAGAGGGGTAGAAAAAAGAAAGCCGCTCCAATGGAGCGGCAAAAAGACCGTGACTAGCAATGAGAGGGAGAAACCATGACAGGAAACTGGCGGTTTCTGTCCTGGTTGCCAGCGTCTCATCAAACGCTGACAACCACAATGTAATAGTTCTCATTTACCGCGTCAATACAAATACGAATATTTTTTATTACCACTTGCTGATAGCAAAGATCGCACCCGCAGGAGATGAATAAGAAACTGGAACCCATAAAAAAGAAAGCCGCTCCATTGGAGCGGCAAAAAGACCGTGACTAGCAATGAGAGGGAGAAACCATGACAGTAAACTGGCGCTGATTCTGAAATCAACAGCTGTCCTGGTTGTCAGCGTCTCATCAAACGCTGACAACCACACTGTAATGGTTCTCATTTACCCCGTCAATACAAATGCGAATATCTTTTATTTAACTTTGCAGCCTCGCTGTCAACTAACCAGCTGTAGCCAAAAAGGCAGGGTGAGCATGGCCAATAGGGTTTGGCCCGTAATGATCGCCGCCATCAACTCGGCATCGCCACCCAGTTGGCGGGCTAGGATATACGCCGAGGTGGCGGTGGGCAGTGCTGCAAACAGCAGCGCTACGTCGCGGCTTACGGGATCCAGCTGCAAGATCCAGGTGAATGCCAATACCAGCGCGGGCATGAGCAGCAGTTTAACGCCATTGGTGGCCAGCACGCCGCGGTCAATGCGTAGCAGTGCCGCTGGGCGCAGCGCCACACCCACGGCCACCAACCCCAACGGCAGCGCCGCACGCCCCAGTAGCTCTACCGTATCTTGACTCCAGCCGGGCAAACCAACGTTCGTAAGGTTCAGGCCAATGCCCGTCAAGCAGGCAAGGATCAACGGGTTTTTAATCAGCGCCATGGCACTTTTACCTACGCTAGCACCGCCGAGTGTGCCAGCGGCGACAAAGCTGGCCACACACATCACGTTAACTACTGGCACCATTAGTGCCACGGCGACGGCTGCGGTGGTCGCTCCTAAGCTGCCGTGTAGCGCGGCGGCGCCAGCAACGCCCACATAGGTATTAAAACGTACCGCACCTTGAAATACCGACGTAAACGCCGCAGGCGTTAGCTGTAGCCAGCCACGTAAACGCCATAGCAGCAAGCCAAACAGCGCCATCGCGCCCAGCAGCACCAGCGCCAAGCGGCCGACCGGCACTTGGCTTACATCCGCAGTGGCCAAAGTGCTTACCAGCATGGCGGGAAACAGCACAAAGTAGATCAGCCGCTCCATCTGCGGCCAAAAGGTGTCGCTGGGCCAGCGCCAATAGCCAAGCACGGCACCCAGTAAGATCAACAGAAATAGTGGGCCTAAAGCGCCAGTGATACTCTCCATTTATGTCCCTTTTGCCTGCGACATCCCAGCACAGCGATATCGGTGCGATTACTGTTACCATGGCAATGATTCCCCGCCCCACGGCTTGCGTAGCGATTATTCTGCCATGAAGATGACATCAAAACCTGCACACTCAGCGGGCTTTCCTGCCTTAAGGGTACTGATATTGGTCACTGGCTTGGCGCTAGCGGCCTGCGCGTGGTATGCCTTTTCACATTGGCTACACCGCGACAGTGATGTGACATGGTTTCCGCCCACATCAAGCTGCAACCTGCATGCCGCGCCCTGCTCCGCCACCTTGGGCGATAAGGGCCGCATCACGTTCGCGGTTCAGGCAAATGGGCGAATCGATGCACTAGAGATATTACCACTGGAAGTGGAAGTCGATGGTGTAACGGCCACCCAGGTCGAGGTAGATTTTATTGGTCGAGATATGGATTTGGGGCTACACCGTTTTGCCCTTAGCGCAGGTGCACCCGGCCATTTTCAAGGTCACGGCCAAGTAGGGATTTGCACTCAAAGCGTTATGCCTTGGCGTGCACGTGTCATACTGGAAACCGCAGAAGGCAAGGTAGGCAGTTGGTTCGATTTTGACGTAATTCGGAGTTAACGCATATGGCAAGGAAACCCTTATGGCTAGGCACCGGTTTAGTCGCGGCTTTACTGGTGGTCAGCGGTATAGGCCTCTATCAGTATGCCTTCGCCCCCAAAGAGGGCGAACCGGTAGGAGGCCCAGTTGAACTGCCCTCTACCCAGGGTGATTTCTCGTTAACCCAGTTAGATGAAGATCAAGTCGCGATACTCTCCTTTGGCTACACCTACTGTCCCGACATTTGTCCCATGACCCAATCGGTTAAGCGTCAAGCCCTGGCCCAGCTCTCTGAGGAGCAGCGCGAGCGTGTAGTGCCGGTGATGGTCACCGTTGACCCCGAACGCGACACCATCGCGCGCATGCAGGAGTACATGGGCTTTTTCGGCGAGGAGTTTATCGGCGCGGTGGGCAGTCAGGAACAGCTTGAGGATGTCGCCTCACGCTATGGGGTGATCTGGCGGAAAGTCGAAGCGCCGGATTCAGCAATGGGCTACACCATTGATCACAGCGCCTCGCTCTTTTTGGTTAATCGCGAGGGCGATATTCTGCAGCGAGTGCTCTACTCACCGACCCCGCACGGTTTAGTCTCCGCATTAGAGAGCGAACTAGACGGTTAAGCGAAGTCTCTTCTTAATCGGTTTGTTCAGGTGCCGCCTGTAAACGATCCAGCATCGCCAGCAGCGCGCCAATTTGGGTACCGCTACGGGTGTCGTGCTGGGGGCTTAACTGCCAGGTACTTTCAGCAAACCCCCACCAATCCCAGCAGCCCTGGGGGTTCGCCATACTGCTTTCTGCCTGAGGATAGAGCACGATTTGCTGATGCGCTGCCGCCCAGGCATTAAGCCCGGTGTAGCGTATGAACGTATCGCCAATGGCCTCTGCGTTCATTTGGCAGCCGTGCAGCGCCAGCGTTACCGGGCACTCCCCCGCATCACAGCCTTCGGGTATAAACACATAGCCGGTGTCCGCTAGGCCCTTGACCGCAAACTCTGACTGATCAAACGCGACTAGTTCGCCCCCTTGCTCATCCTCTGGCTCACGACTAGACTCGCCAGCGTCCGAGGCTGCTCGTTCGGGGTAGAGCCAATCCAGCATTTCTCCAGCAATATCGTCATCGCAGGATAACAGGAAACTACCGCCACCCTGTCGGCAATCGCCCCACTCCTGGGGCCCGGGAGCCGCTTCACTGGGTAAGCGTATCGGCCAGCCATGTCCCGCATTTTCACTGCGCGCAACGCGTAGCTGATCAGGCGAAGCAAGCCACTGCTGCCACTGCTCAGCAAGCAGGTCGCCGAGCTGTGGCTCAACCACTTCATCCTCTTCACCGTGCCATAAGTAGGCCCTGAGCTGGCTAAGCGCCTCAGTGCTGCCAACCTGTTCAAGCTCAATATAGCGCTGGTGGCGAGCCTCCAATTCATCCAGCGAAGGCACGCCACGGCGGGTCATCATGCATTGATTAAGCGCCAAACTCAGCGAGCCCTGCGCGCAACTCCAGGGCCCTGCTGCCAGTACACCTAGGCCACTAAACCGCTCGGGCCAAGCCACCGCTAGCTGGGTCGCCATATAACCGCCCGACGATACTCCCACTACGCTGGCCTGCTCACTCGCAGCACTCAGGGCGGGCAAATCCTCAGGCTCACTGTCCGTCTCGGCCTGCGCTAGCAGCGGCGTGCATAGACCTAAGCAAACCAGTGCCTGAGCGAGAGAATGCAGGTTAGAAGAGGGGGTTGAAGTCATCCCTTATTCGACACCTAGCAGTTCAACGCGGAAGGTCAGTACTTCGTTAGGCCCAATTGGACCTTGACCATTTTCGCCGTAAGCAATATCCGCAGGGATATAGAGCATCCAGCTATCGCCAACGCTCATCATCTGCAGCGCTTCCTGCCAGCCTTCGATCACCTGATTAGTCTGGAAGCTGACAGACTCACCGCGCTCAAAAGAGCTATCGAAAACGGTGCCATCCAGCAGCATGCCTTCGTAATTCACTTCGACGGTATCTTCAGGGCCAGGCGTGGCGCCATCGCCAGATTCAAGCACTTCATACTGCAGGCCAGAGTCAGTCACCGTCACTTCCTCGCGCTCAGCGTTCTCGGCTAGGAAGGCTTCACCCTCTTCGAGATTGTTCTGCGCTATCTCTTCGGCTTCCGCTTGCCGCGCTTGCATGGATTGCTCTTGGAACGCCATCAACGCTTCGGTCATCTCTTCTTCACTGAGCGCCAGGTCATTACCTTCAAACACATCGCTCATGCCGTCGTGGAACGCATCCAAGTCGAGGTCTTCGATGTCTGCCTGCATGCTTTCACCCAGGGTCACACCCAGGCTGTAAGCCAAGCGCTGTTCATCGGTTTCGGGCGCTGCCGCGGCAAAAGGGGCAACCAAAAGCAAACCTGTCAGAGCCGTAGTAGAGAGCAGTTGTTTCATGAAAGATCCTTTTTATAGCGGCGCCGTACGCCGATCAGTGTCATATAAAGACTAACACCCACCGCCCCGAGCTGCATCTTCGGGGAGGTGGGCGCCAATAAGACCACAAAATGGGAGAGAGGTTTAGCGGGTTTAGACCACCAGCGTGGGGCAGTGTGCTGCACCCGCCACACGCTGAGAAACGCTGCCTAGCAGCGGGTTCTTCTCGCCATTGGTGCCTTGGGCGCCAATCACGATCAGATCGCACTCCCGCTTACGGGCAAAGCGCACAATAATGCGCGAAGGTCGCCCGCCCTTCACAAAAGCACGCACGCGAGCACTGTCAGCACCCAGCTCAATCGCATGAGATTTTGCGTGCACAGCGATCTCGGTGGCGTACTCTTTTAGCGCATCGTCGGGAATATCCAACTGGTTGGGCCGCACCATAGAGAGCGAGGCCTCCAGCAAGCTGTGGTGTTTAAACACGCACAGCAAATAGAGCTCAGCGCCGGTTAGCATATGCAGACCCACCGCTTTTTCCAGCGCCCTTAAGGCGCCTTTTGAACCATCCACCGGGACTAAAATGCGATTAAACATTCGCGTACTCCTTGTGGCTGTTTAGCGGAAGGCGACATCGCGCAGGAACAGCGCAATTTGCGGGAACATGATCAGCAGTGCAGCCGCTAAAATCAGCATGAAAATAAACGGCGGGGTGCCTTTGATCACATCCCAATAGGGGCGCTTGAAAATCGCAATAGCGGTGAAAATATCGCACCCAAAGGGCGGAGTTGCCGAACCTATCGCCACCTGCAAGGTAATCAAAATACCCACCAACACAGGATCCAGGCCTGTCGCCGCAATGGCGGGTGCGAAAATGGGCGTTAGCACCAGAATGACCACGATCGGATCAACAAACATACAGGCCACAAAGAAGGAGATACAGATGGCAATCAATACGCCCGTGGGGCCAGCTTCGTTGACACCCACCGCCTCCAGAATCATTTGCGGAATCTGAGCAAACGAAATGATCCACGAGAAGCCATTACCCACCGCGACCAGGATAAAGACAACGGCGGTAATCAAGCCGGTAGATTTGGCGATGGCATAAATGTCGTTCATCTTAAGTGAGCGGAAGACCACAAACTCAAGCAAAATGGCATACAGCACACAGGCTGCAGCAGCTTCAGTCGGGCTGAAGATACCGCCGTAAATACCACCGACAATAATGACCGGAAAGCCAAGCGGCCAAAGAGCCTGCTGAACCGCTACTGCGCGCTCTTTCCAGCTCGATTTTGCTTCAGTAGGTACATCTTTAACGATGGCGTAGATAATGCAGTAAATCGAGAACATAACCAGGATCATTAACCCTGGCCCAATCCCGGCAATAAATAGCTCGCCGATAGAGGTGCCCGAGATCACCCCGTAAATGATCATGCCGATACTAGGCGGAATCAAAAACGCAATATCGCTGGAATTGATAATCAGCGCCAGCGTGAAAGAGTCTGAGTAGCCCGCTTTAAGCATTTTTGGACGCAGCGGCGAGCCAACAGCGACCACGGTTGCCTGGGTAGAACCGGATACAGCACCGAACAGCGTACACGAAGCTGCCGTGCTCACCGCCAAGCCACCTTTAATATGGCCGATAAACGCCATCACCATATCAATCAATCGGTTAGCGGACTGCCCGCGGGTCATGATATCAGCGGCAAGGATAAACATGGGAACCGCAATAAGTGAGGCTGGGCGTATACCCGCCATCATCTGCTGGATCAGCGTATCCATCTGGCCGAAGCCGTTAAACATCATATAGAAGCCGATTACTGCAGCGGTAATCAGCGGAATCATCATTGGAAAGCCCAGCAGCAGCAGGGCAATCATGGTGGTGACCATTATTGTCGTCATAGCTGTTCCCCTAGGGTGCAATGCCCCGCGTTAGACTTCTGTTTCGGTGTCTTTATATCCATCCACCACGCCCGTCGAGAGATAGACATCGTGGGACGTGAAGTTTTTAACCGCGGTCAGCAAGTATTGAATACCGGTGATTAAAAAGCCCATCGGCACCCATAGGTAAATGATCCACACCGGCAAGCCCAAGGAGGGCAACACCCTGCCTTTGCTATGCAGATCCAGGATATAAACGATCGAATAGTAGAGCAGGAAAAACATCACTAGCGATGTGAACAGCGCGATGCAGATCATTAGCGCTCTGCGCCCACCTACCGGCAGCGCATCATAGATAGCCGACATGCGAATATGACGACCATGACGGGCTGCATAGCCAATACCCGCAAAGGTAATCATGATGATCAAAATGCGGTTTAGCTCACCGGAGAACATGATGCTGTTGCCAAATACAAAGCGGGCAACCACGTTGGTGACCGTATTCAGCGCCATTAGCAAAACACCCATCGCGAGAATCACGGCTTCTATTTTGCTAATTGCAGTGTCGATCACGCCTAGTACCCCCGGCAAGCCGGAACGGTAACTCTTTTCCATCTCGTCATCGGTCATGGCCGGACTCCTTTTGAACGGCTCTAACGGCAACAGTTACGTGCCGTAGGCACAATAAACACAGCGTTATTCCAGAGCTATCTCAATCCAAGCTATCTCGTCAAAACCCGCCTATTTCCCAACTTGCCTAAACCAGAACTGCTAGACAAGCCTTACCTCGTGCAAGGCGCGGAGTTAACTAAAGCGTAACGGCTTGCGGCCGCCGATGATTCAACGCTAGATGTACGTAACCCAACGGTAACGATGTCAAACCCCAGCCCGAGTAGCCTCTGCCTAACCGCCGCAAAATAAAAGGGGCAGCCTTATGCTGCCCCTTGATCAATCAACCATTCGCCAATGCGGCTTTGAGGTTAATTACTCGTTTGTTACGGCTTCAAGGTCAGCTTTAAACTGCTCGAGCAGCTCTTGACCACCTTCACCGGTCATTTCCAGGAAGGCTTCTTCAACCTGCGGGGCACGCTCACGGAAAGCTTGAATTTGCTCTTCGTCGAGACGTGTCACCGTCACTTCATCAGATGCTTCCTGAATTTTCGCTAATGATTCTTCAGCTAAGCCTTTGATATGCTCAATAGTGTGGTCATAGGCAGCTTCAGAGGCTTCATTCACCAACGTTTGATCTTCTTCAGACAAACCTTCGTAGAAGTCCTGGTTGGCCATCATCGCAGTAGTGAACCAGCCGTGACCGGTAAACGTCAGGTGCGGAGAGACTTCGTACAAACCGCCAGACTCGATCCAGAAAATCGGGTTCTCTTGACCATCAATGATGCCGGTCTGCAGACCACCGTAGACTTCACCCCAAGGCAACGGTGTCGGCGTTGCACCAAAGGCGTCGTAGGTCTCCGACAGCAGCGGGTTGGTCATGGTACGGATTTTCTTATTATCCATATCTTCCGGTGAGCTAATCGGCTCGTCGGTCGTCACGACCATTTCGCCTTCCGGATACATCTTCAGCAGCTCTAGGCCTTGCTCGGCGTAAAGCTCAGGAAACATCTCGTTGATAGCCTTACTTTCGTCGAAGAACGTCAGTACGGTCTCTTCGTCGGTCGGTAGCAGGTAAGGAATAAAGAAGATTTGTGCTTCCGGAATGAGCGCACCGGTAAAGCCAGGCGACTGGTTTACAAACTGCAGGATACCGTTCTGAGTCTGCTCCATAATGTCGTCAGACTCACCCAGCTCACCAAAGCGGTAAACCTGCACGGTGTGGTCTGAGTTATCTTCAATATACTCTTTAAAAGCATAGGCAAAGACATCTTGAACGTCGCCTTCATACTCCTCGTGAGCATAGCGCCAGTTGTCTGCTTGAGCAGCGGCGCTTAGACCAAACAGCAGTGCACCCACACTTGCCGTGGTCATTAACTTTGTAGTTACAGACTTTGTAGTTACAGAACGTGTAGAAACGAATTTGCTTGCCTTCATGCGGTGTTCCCCTTGCAGTGGTAAGCGCGCTTTACGAGTGCGCAAGAACCTGGATAAGCCTCGCGTATCTCAACACGACACTGTTGTTCGCTAACCGGTGTTCGCCAACCGGCAATGGTGCTGCTCTATACTGCGTTCTAGCGGGCGAATAGCGCTAGGTATTTCAAATACAGCTTAATTTCAGGCTAGCGCGCTCCTTGGTGAGGGTCAAGCTGGCAAGTAAGCGTTTGTAGCGAATCAAGCCACTCATTTTGCTCCTTTATACTCCCCTCGCCTTGACGGGCACACCTTCCTAAAAACAGTTGTTTTAGCAGCCACTTATCTACATCTAGCGACATTTCAACAACGTTAACCACACGTTCCTCATCGCTGGGCGAGGCCGAAGCCCACGCTTGCCAACGTTGAAGGTTCTCACGCTCAGCCATCAGTTCGGCCTGTTTGATGGTCTCGCGCAGCGCTTTTACGGACTCGCTTGCTGCCGCTGAGGCTTTTAAGTCTTGGCGTAACCCACGCAATACCTCCGTTACATGGCACTGCCAAAGGTGACGCTGCTCACGCTGGTAAGCCAGCGCTCTAGGTTCGGCTTCCAGACCGCAAGAGTAGAGCCAGCAATGCAACAGCATCTCGCACACATCCAGCCCGGCCTCCTCTTGAAGCTTCAGGCAGGCCGCTTCAACGCCGGGTCTAGCGTAGAGCGTCAGTGCAAAATCCCATAACGGTGTCTGCTGTAGGCGCTGCAATCGGGTAGAATCAAGCGTAATAGAATCTCGCATCAAATGACCCACTTTCTTCGGGAGAAGGCATGATCGCACTGCGCCAAGTCGCCTTGCAACGCGGCACGCAAACGCTACTCGACAACGCGGACATTACCCTTAATAACGGGGTAAAGGCCGGGATTATCGGGGCAAACGGCGCCGGTAAATCGAGCCTATTCAAACTGCTGCTCGGCGAGCTTGCGCCCGACCAGGGCGATGTCGAGATGAGTGGCGGCCAGCGCATTGCGCATATGGCCCAGGAAGTTGACGCCCTCGACCGCCCAATTATCGAGTATGTACTCGATGGCGACTTGGCGCTACGCCAAGCAGAAGCTGACTTATTGGCCGCCCAGGAAGCCGGGCAAGCCCACCGCGAAGCCGAACTGCACGGTTTGATTGAGACCCTGGATGGCTACCGTGCGGAGTCGCGTGCGGCGCAATTGCTGGTGGGGCTGGGCTTCGTCCAGGCTGACCTCGCCCGCCCGCTCTCGGCGTTTTCCGGCGGCTGGCGGATGCGGGTCAATCTTGCTCGTACGCTGTTTATGCCTTCCGATCTACTGCTGCTGGATGAGCCTACCAACCACCTGGATCTAGATGCCCTGCTGTGGTTGGAGCAGTGGCTAACCCGCTATCCTGGCACCCTGCTGCTGATTTCCCACGACCGTGACTTTTTAGATGCCGTATGCGATCACATCGTGCATATGCACCACCAAACCCTGGAGCTATACCGCGGCAATTACTCCCAATTCGAGCGCACTCGCGCCGAAAAGCTTGCTCTGCAACAGGCTGAAGCCGCCAAGCAGCAGGCTCGCCGGGAAGAGATCGAACGCTTTATCGCCCGCTTTAAAGCCAAGGCGACCAAGGCCAAGCAGGCACAAAGCCGGGTAAAAATGCTCGAGCGCATGGAAGATATCGCCGTCGCCCATGTGGACTCCCCCTTCCACTTTACGCTGCCCGCCGCCGATAAAACCTCGCATCCTCTGCTGGTGCTTGACCAGGCGCAGCTAGGCTATCGCGGTAAAAAGGGCGACGGCAGTGACGACAACATTCAACTAGACAAGGTCAACGTCACCCTGCTGCCCGGTAGCCGCATTGGCCTGTTAGGCCCCAACGGGGCGGGTAAATCGACGCTGATTAAGTCGCTCACCGGGGAGCTTGAGCTGCTTAACGGCAAGCGCGTACCCGGCGAGCATTTGGCGATTGGGTATTTTGCTCAGCATCAGCTTGAGAGCCTGGATGTTTCATCGACGCCCTTTGTGCATGTCCAGCGCCTCTCGCCCACCGCCAGCGATCAGGATATCCGCAACTTCCTGGGCGGCTTTGGCTTTAAGGGCGATGACGCCTTCGGCACAGTCGCCAACTACTCTGGAGGTGAGAAAGCCCGCCTGGCGCTGGCCCTCGTCGCTTGGCAAAAACCCAACCTGCTGCTGCTCGATGAGCCCACCAACCACCTGGACTTAGAGATGCGCGAGGCGCTGACCCAAGCGCTGGCAAGCTTCGAAGGCACGGTTATTCTGGTCTCCCACGACCGTCACTTACTGCGCGCCACGGTCGATGAGTTCTGGCGGGTGGCGGATCACCGTGTCGAGCCCTTCGATGGTGATTTGGAAGATTACCGGGCTTGGCTTAAAGCGCGCCTGGAAGAGAGCCGTCGGGATTCCCGCGGTGAAAAAGCCGAGCGCCAGAACCAGCAGCCTAGCGGCGACAGCCGAGAAGCGCGTAAAGCATCCCGCAAAGCGGCTGCCGAACTGCGCGAGAAGCTGCGCCCACTGAAAAAGCAGCGCGACCAGGCAGAAAAAGCCATGGAGAAGGCCCAGCACGAGCTTGATAAGGTGGAACAAGTGCTGGCAGACCCTGAGCTCTACACTGACAGCAGCCGCAAAGCCGAACTGACCAAGACGCTGAGTCAGCAGGCAGAGATTAAAGCGCGCCTGGATGAATCAGAGCGGCAGTGGCTCAGCGCCGAAGAGGCGTTGGAGACAATGGAAGCAGAACTGCTCGCCAGTGAAGAGACGGCTAGCTAGCGGAAAGCGAATACTCAACAATAGGGCTAGCTTTCCAACAAAAACGTTACCGGGCCGTCGTGGAATTGGAATGCCTGATCATTAGCTCGTAGAGGAACCCTGGGGATGTGAGATGTCTATTTGGTTCTCGGGAGCGTCACCACCTGCCAACTCAGGTTTGCCGTCTTTCCAAATAACCGCGTACTGGCCAAGTCGACGCTTACGCTCCAATGTTTCTGTCACAGCGGCACGAAGGCTGTTGAGCATTTCCTGCGTGTCGGGTGCAAGCTGGCTCATGACGCTGACTCCTTACAGATTAATTGAAAATACGGATCATTGATTATATCTCGTTTGCTTCCACGCTGCTCAAAGACAAGTTCTGGCATATCGCCATCATTCATAAAACAACGAGCGCGAGTAACACATGGCGCAAATAGCGTTAATAGGTTGCGCAAACTTCGCGGAAATCGGCGCTGAATGTCTTTCGAAGGAATATCGTGGCCGCCATGTGAAACACGCTCTGCAACGCGTAGACGTGACATTTCGACGGAAGGTAGGGCTAGATAAACTAACTCTACGCGCCAACCCTCTGATAGCAGTTGTTTCACCAGCCGCATATAGCTTCGTCCAGATAGTGTTGTTTCAAAGGCAAAGTCATCTCTTTCCTCAATTGCCTGTTGGACTTCGCCCAAGAAAATTCTGCTAGCGGTTAGTAGCTCCCGCTCTGGCGCCAGCGGAGAGAGACCTGCAGCAATCAAGTCAGCATTGATAAACCGGGAGCAATGCGCTACCTGAGGGAGATAATGAAGTGCGAAGGTCGTCTTACCGGCTCCATTAGGCCCAGCAACGATCCAGCAAGTGGGTGGCTGAGTATTCGATGTAATGACGACTCTCCTTTCCAGCGAAGGATATTTGCAAAGTAAACAACTAGCTTTCCAGCAAAAACGTTACCGGGCCGTCGTTAATTAGCGCCACCTGCATATCGGCGCCAAATTCACCGGTGGCGACGTGCGGCCAGGCAGTACGGGTCTGGGTAACCAGCAAGTTGAATAGCTCTTCACCCTGGGCGGAAGGAGCGGCGCTGGAGAAGCCCGGCCGCAGCCCCTTACGGGTATCCGCCGCCAGGGTGAACTGGGAGACGAGCAGCAGACCACCGTTCACCTGCTGCAGGTTGTGATTCATTTTACCTTCGGCGTCGCTGAATACCCTGTAGTGGAGGAGCTTGTGCAGCAGTTTTTCCACGCTAGTCCCGTCATCGTGCTTCTCCACTCCTATCAGCGCCAGCAGTCCATGGTCGATACTGCCGACGATTTCGCCCTCCACTTCCACGCTGGCGCGCTTCACGCGCTGAATGAGTGCCTTCAAAACGTCTCTCTCCCCACTAGCAAACGGCCATTATAACGACCGCTCGTTAATTTTTCCCTAGCAGGGCATTGCGAAAATCTTCACCCAAAGGCCGCTCACCCAGCCAGATACCGAACATGGCGCTAGCCAGCTCTGCGTTACCACCCTCATATAATGTTTCGCCGTTTAGCGCCAGGCGCAGCGTGTCACCGTCCCAACTTAGCACATAGTGATCTTGCGGCTTGACGTCCTGGTAGCTTTGGTTAAATGCCTCAACCTCTGCTTCCAACTGGGAAAATTCATAGGCGGTGAGGCTCTTCTGAAGGCTTTCTGTGGTGGCTTCAGAGAAGTCAGGGGCGTCGATGGCATGGAAATAAGCAAGCTCCAAACGCCTTGGAACGTCACTCAACGGCTGTGGCTCGGATTCGCCTGCCTGGTAGTAGGCGCCCGCATAGGCCGTCCAGATCATGTAGCGAAACACGCCACTACCAATAAGGCTATAGCGCTGGCCGTGCTCCTCTACCGTGCGCTCAAACACTTCGCCTTTTTCCGTCACACTGTTGGCCATCGCCCAAGGCGTTAGCGATAGGCCAGCTAACAGCAGTGACCATTGTATGGCGCGCCTAGCCCCTAATAAGCATATAGACATAGAACCTCCTCATGGCAGTATATCTATACATACCAACACACCATATAAAGGTTCCGTACAATATATATGATTGGCCGTTCACTACTGATTATTAACACCACCCACTTACCAGGCACGGCAGAGCATTAAATCGCAGTGCGGTTCACACAGGAGCATCTCGGTTAGCTGGCTGGTGTGGTGGGGCTGACCGCGACTGCCGATCATCACGAGATCGGGCGTGTGGCGCTTCATATATGCTTGCAGCACATCACAGGGCGCGCCTTGTTCTAACACCAACTCCACATCGGGAACTCCTTCTAACTCGCGCATCAGGCTATCGACTTCGTTACTCAGCTGCTCACGCAGGCGCTGCACTTCATGTTCACGCCAATGGGCGTAATAGGCTTGCGAACCCAACTCGCGCTCGCCGGGCAGTGTCCAGGCGTGCAACAGTGTCAGCGTGGCTTCAGGGAAGCGAATCAGCGCCTCTTTCAAGGTATGCCGCGCCGTCAGCGAAAAATCGATAGGTACCAGGATGTGCTGCCAGGGCTGAGTGGGCTGGTGAGAAGAGACCACCACAGGGCATGGTGCACTGCGCAGCACGCGCATTACCGTGGTACCCGCCAGCAGGTCTTTTTGCCCGCGCTTGCGATGCATGCCCAGCACAATCAGCTCGGCGTTGCGCTCATGAGCTTCGCGGACGATTTCAACGTGAGGCGAGCCGGTCACGGTCTGGATCAGCGTTTTCGGCGCCTCTAGGGCATAGTCTTCGCGTAGATCCGTCAACATGGTAGTGATGTCTTCCACTACCGCGCTCTCGACATCCAGCAGCACACGTCTGGGTAGGTAAGGATCCAACACGTGCAGCACGTCTAGCTGAACACCCTGGGCATAGGCCAAACGTAACGCCCGAGCAAAAGCGGCGCGATTATCAGCGGAAAGATCGGTGGCAAACAGAATGGTGCGAGGCATGGCGAAACGCTCCTCGGCTGAGCAGCTCAGCCTTACAAGCCGTTAAGCAAACACTCCTTAGCATGGTGTGCAATGTCCATTCTCGCAAGCACTGTTGCCCAAATGCCACTGGCTACAGCTAGTAGCATCACCACCAAGCGTGAAAATGGTGCACCGGGCCGCGTCCTTTCCCCACGTTTAAGCGCACGCTCGCCTCCAGGGCTGCATGCAGCCACTGCTTGGCATCACTGATAGCGGCTACCGGGGCATCCCCTTCGGCATCCACGGGTAGCTTCGCCAAGCAGGCGGCGATCGCTGAGGAGAGAGCACAGCCGGTACCGTGCAAATTGTCGGTATCGATTCGCGAGGCGGGCAACCACTCATGACCATTGGGGGTTGCCAGCAAGTCTGGGCAGGTTGCCCCGCGCAGATGGCCGCCTTTCAGCACCACATAGGGCGCGCCCAATTGCGTTAACCCCGGCAGCATCGCTTCCATGGCGTCTAAACTGGTGGGCGACGGCGTGTCGAGCAATACCGCGGCTTCCGGCAGATTGGGGGTAATCACATCGGCTAGCGGCACGAGAATATCGCGCACTGCATGAATACCGGCGTCGTCGACCAGAACATCCCCGCTCTTGGCGACCATCACAGGGTCGAGCACAATCCAGCGTGGGCGGCGCTGACGCAGCACATCAGCAATAACCTCGGCGACTTCACGGCTCGCCACCATGCCAATTTTAACCGCGTCTATCACCACATCATCCAGCAGGTGTTCCAACTGCTCGCGTATGGCCTGGGGCGAAACGGGGTACACCGAGGCCACCCTGCAGGTATTCTGGGCAATCACTGCGGTAATCACGTTGGTGCCGTAAACGCCAAGGGCTGAAAAGGTTTTTAGATCTCCCTGCAGCCCGGCGCCCCCCGAAGGATCGGAGCCGGCGATGGTAAGCACATTGCGAAGACGGGAATGGGTAGACATGGGGCTCCTTCACGGCAAAAACGTCACTGTACGCCTAGGATACCCAAGCTGGGCGCCTTATGCTGCCGAAAACGTACATACCAAACACACTAACGAGCCGCCCGAAGGCGGCTCGTTAGTGTGTATCAAGCACGGCAAACTATTGCGCGGTGTCACCTTCCGGGTTGCGGGCGTTGTAATACGCCTGCTCGGAGATGGCGTGGTAATCCTCGACCTTCTCCTGGAACGCTTGATAGGAGTCATAGATACGCGTAGCTAATTCGCTCGATTCAGCCAGCTCGGCGACCACATCTTGAGAGTGCTCACGCGCCTGGGCCAGTACGTCATCGGGAATGCGGCGTAGCTCAACATCGTGCTCGTTCACCAGGGTTTCCAGCGCATCGTTGTTACGTGCGGTGTACTCATCCAGTACGCTCTGGTTAATGTCGCTAATAGCGGTACGCAGGATCGCCTGCAAATCCGCTGGCAGCTCCGCGAAAGCCTCTTCGTTGACAATCGCCTCAAACATGACCGTCGGCTCGTGCCAGCCTGGGTAGTAATAATAGTCGGCGGCTTGATGTAGTCCGAATGCCAGGTCGTTGTAAGGGCCAATCCACTCTGTTGCGTCAATCGCACCGGATTGCAGCGAAGTAAAGATCTCGCCACCCGGCATATTCACAATCGCGACCCCCATGCGGCTCATCACTTCGCCACCCAGGCCCGGCATACGCATTTTCAGTCCGTCGAGGTCGGCAACCGAATTGATCTCTTTGTTGTACCAGCCCCCCATCTGCACGCCTGAGGCACCCGCCACCATGACGTCAACGCCGAAGTCATCGTAGAGCTCGTTCCACAACTCCATACCGCCGCCATAGCTTAGCCAAGCGTTCATCTCTTGTGCATTCATGCCAAACGGCACGGCAGCAAAGAACTGCGCAGCAGGCGCTTTGCCTTTCCAGTAGTAGGAGGCGGAGTGGCCTAGCTCAGCGGTACCGTCAGAAACGGCGTCAAACACCTCAAACCCCGGTACCAACTGGCCAGCACCGAAGACTTCAATGGTCAGGCGGCCATCCGACATTTCATCGACCAGCTGGGATAACCGCTCGGGACCCTGACCAACACCTGGGAAATTTTTCGGCCAGGAGGTGACCATTTTCCAACGGAATTCTTCCTCTTGCGCCTGGGCGTGATTATCAACGCTAGAGACTGCCAACAAACTGGCGGAAAGTGCAGTCGTCATGGCGATGGCAGTAGGGAGTGTCTTGGCTTTCATACAATAACCCTCTTACTTTCTATTATTACTATTATGAGTAGGGAATACTCCGCCTAGCGTAGAACACTAGGCGGTTTACTTCAGGCCATTAATGGCTATTTACTGCTTATTAATTAGGTTGCCACTTCTTAACGTTGATAGCAGCGATGTTTTTCAACTAACCCTTTATTAGCCAAACTGCGCTGGCAGCCACGTTGCCAACTGCGGGAAGAACGTTAGCATCAGCAACATACCCAGTTGCATTAGGATAAACGGGATAACGCCACGGTAAATAGCCGAGGTAGATACAGATGGCGGCGCTACGCCACGCAGATAGAACAGCGCAAAGCCGAACGGCGGCGTTAAGAACGACGTTTGTAGGTTAATCGCGATCATGATGCCCAGCCAAATCGGGTCAAGGCCCATGGCAAGCAAGATCGGCCCGACAATGGGCACCACCACAAAGGTGATTTCGATAAAGTCGAGAATAAAGCCGAGCAAAAAGATCACCAGCATAACGATGATCGTCGCGCCGACCACCCCACCAGGCATACCCTCGAACAGTTCGGTCACCATGTGTTCGCCGCCGTAAGCGCGAAACACCAGCGAAAACAGCGCTGCACCGATCAGGATCAAAAACACCATGGTAGTCACGTGAGTGGTCGAACGCAGCACGTCCTTCAACGTCGCCCAATCGAGCTGACGATAAGCCAGCGCCAGTACTAAAGCGCCGAAGGCGCCTACCGCTGAAGCCTCGGTCGGCGTGGCAAAACCACTAAGAATCGAGCCCAGTACCGCCACAATCAGCACCACCGGTGGCACCAGCCCTTTGAGCAGTAGCATGCCAATCCCTGAGGTATGACCAAGCTCGGCCATCAACTCTTCACGGTCGGCAGCAGGCGCCATATGCGGACGCAACCAGGCCACCAGGGCCACATAGACCATGTACATCACGACCAGAAGTAGCCCAGGCACCAGCGCGCCCATAAACAGGTCGCCCACGGAGACCGTTTTAGGGCTGAAGATACCCATATCCAACTGCGCCTGCTGATACGCCGATGACAGCACATCACCAAGCAGTACCAAGGCAATGGAAGGCGGAATAATCTGCCCCAGAGTGCCGGTGGCGCAGATGGTGCCGGTTGCCAACGAGGTGCTGTAGCCACGCTTTAGCATGGTGGGAAGCGACATCAGCCCCATGGTGACCACCGTGGCCCCCACAATACCGGTAGAGGCAGCCATCAGCATACCCACCAGGGTCACCGAAATACCCAGGCCACCGCGCATGGCACCAAACAGCAGGGCCATGGCATCCAGCAGCGTCTCAGCCACTTTGGATTTTTCCAGCAACACGCCCATCAAGACAAATAGCGGCACCGCCAACAGCGTTTGGTTGGTCATTATGCCGTAGAGCCGGTTGGGCAAGGCGGCAAGATAGCCACTATCAAAGTTAGCGTCGATACCGATGGCTTCCAACCCGAGTCCCATTCCGGCAAACAGCAGCGCCGTGCCCGCCAGCGAAAGCGCCACGGGAAAGCCGAACATCAACACAATACAGATAACGGCAAATAAAATAACTGGCATAAATTCCAGCATCAAACACGCTCCTCAAGGTGATTGCCACCGGCAGCTCCCGGCGTTATCCGCCCGGTCATCACGTAGCCATTGCGCACAATTTCAATCACGCCTTGCACGATCATCAGCACGGCAAACAGCGGTATCAAGGTTTTCAGTGCATAGACTGCCGGAATACCGCCGTAGTCGGAGGAGGTTTCCAGTATGCGCCAGGAGTTGGCCACGTAGCCCAGACTGGAAGCGATGATAAAGACCATCACTGGAATCAATAGCGTGATAATGCCCACAACATTGATTAACGCCTGGCGGCGCGGGGTCATGCCTCGATAGAAGATGTCCACCCGCACGTGGCCGTCGTGGCGAAACGTATAGGCGGCAGCGAGCATAAACACGCTGGCGTGCATATACATCACTAGTTCTTGCATGAAGATGCTATTCACACTGAAGGCATAGCGAAGCAGTACAATCGCGAACTGAATCAACATCATAAGGATGATCAGCCACGCAAGGGTACGCCCGAACCATTCGGAAGCGCGGTCCAGCGCACCAATAAAAGCAGGTAGTTGTGTTGTGTCCGACATGGGAGTGTCTCGCGTAAAACGGCTAAGGGGATCAGCGTCCCAGACAATAGCGCATATACGCGGACAATGCAGCGCTCACGGAGTGCACAGCGTGCTTATTATTAAACGCTTGAACGAATTGCCGCTAAACAGGCCTCGGGCAAGGGTAAATCGACAGCAATCGGCAGGTGGTCAGAGAAGAGATGATCCAGCACCCGCACTTCGGCGGCCTCTAACGATTGCGAAAGCAGAATATGATCCAACGCATGGCGCGGCTGCCAGGAGGGGTAACTGAACAGGGGTTTAACCGGGTGCAGCGGTAGCGACGCACTAAAACGCTCGTGAGCGTGCAGTTGGTCAGGGGTGCAGTTGAGATCCCCCATGACCACCACGTGGCGCAGTGGTTGAATGATATCGCTTAAGTAGTTGAGCTGACGCACCCGGCCGCGGTGGCTTAGCGCCAGGTGGGCAACAAAGATATGCAGCGCATCAGGCCCTTCGCCAAAGCGGGCGTGAATCGCACCGCGCCCCGGCATTGCCCCCGGCAAACGGTGCTCTTCTATTTGGCTGGGTACCAAGCGCGAGAGCAAACCGTTGCTGTGCTGGGCAATGTGGCCCAGATTGCGATTGAGCTGCTGAACATGATGGGGAAACCCCGCTTGGGCAGCGAGATACTCCACCTGATTGACGCGGCTTGAGCGAAAACTACCGCCATCGACCTCTTGCAGCCCCACCACGTCAAACTTGCTCAGCACTTCGCCCATCACGTCCAGCCGCTTCTGGCGACGCGGGTTGGGCAGTAGGTGCTGCCAACTGCGCGTAAGATAGTGATGGTACGCCGAGGTCTGGATGCCCACCTGCAAATTAAAGGTCAGCAAACGCAAGTGCCCATCTTCAAACAGCGTCGAGCGTGAGCCATTGATGGCTGTTGTGTCACGCTCCCTCGCTTCACGCAACACGGTTACTCTGCGCGCTCTTCACGCACCTGCTCAACCAACGCTTCAGCGACTTTCGGCATGTTTTCCAGGCTACCGGCTGAGCTCGGCGTCACCAGAAAACGGCCATCAATCACCAGAGCAGGCACACCCATTAACTTCATTTTGCGCATACGGTTATTGGCATCATTCACTGCGCTACGCACACTAAAGTCAGTCAGCGCTTGCTTGGCCTCTTCTTCGCTGACGCCATAGTTGGCAAAGAAAGCAGCAATCTCATCGGGCTCTGTGAGCGACTGATTTTCCTGATGAATGGCGTTAAAGAAGTCGGCGTGTAGCTCCTCTTCGATACCCAGCGACTCAGCTGCATAGAATGCTGTAGCGTGGGTATTCCAATCCCCACCCATGGTGGCGGGCATTTTGACGACACTAACGTCATCGTCGAGGGTCTCGTACCACTCATTAATCGGCGTTTGCAGGCGGTAGCAGTGCGGGCAGCCAAACCAAAATACTTCGGTGACTTCAATTTGCCCGTCGTCAACCTGGGTTTCTACCGGCGTTTCAAGCAGCTCATAATGTTGGCCTTCAACCACTTCCTGGGCACTCACTGCCGCAGAAAGCCCCAAACCGGCCAGTGCGACTATTAACGTTTTAAACATCGCTCGCGTTTTAGACATTGTAAAAGTTTCTCCATGGGTAAGCGAAGGGTGAGACCGTGGATACATTAGCGGGTTCCCTCAGTTAGCAAACGTTGCCAAGAACGTTGCCTAGTGAGAACCCGCAAACGGCATAAGGAAGTATTTAGGCTGTCTATGTGTGGTTTTAAACGCCCAGGGTTAGAACGTTAGTTCAAACCCAACACTTAGTTTAAACCCAAGACATAGTTAGCCACTGCTTCCATATCGTTGTCGCTCATTTTTGAAGCGATGTCGCCCATGATGTTATTGGGGCTATTGTTACGATCACCTGAGGCGAATGCCTGCAACGTTGAGACCGTGTACTGAGCGTGCTGCCCAGATAGACCGGGGTAAACGGCGCTGCCGATACCGACACCCGTTGGCGTATGGCAGGCTGAACAGGCGGGAATGCCCTTGGACATATCACCAGCGCGGTAAAGCTCTTCACCGCGAGCCAGCAACTCAGCGTCTTCGTCGCTGGTCTGGCCCAAGTTGGCATCCTGGCGTGCAAAGTGTGCTGCCACATCCCAGGCATCCTGGTCGGAGAAGTCATCCACTTGGCCGGCCATTTGGGGAACCATGCGGTTGCCGTCGCGGATATCCATAATCTGTTTCGCCAGATAGGACATCTGCTGACCCGCTAGATTAGGGAAAGCGCCCGATGGGCTAATGCCCTGTTGCCCATGACAGGCGGCACAGGTCTGGGCCATTTCCTGGCCAGCGGATGCGTCAGCATCAGCTTGATAGTCCGTTTGAGCGTGGGCGATGCCAACGGCGCCCATGGTAATTGCTAGGCTTGCCAGTAACTTTCTCATTGCTATTCCACTATGCCGTTTTATGTTTGACTGGTACGCACCCTGGGCGCTTCCCAGGTTTCACAAGTTACCAGGGTTAGCTCCGCCAATACCAACCTTCGCTAATACCAACAACGTATCGCGATGGTACACTAGCGCCCCAGGTCGCAGATATAAACCGCTTGCATTATAACGAATCACCCCAGCGGCGGGAATGCAAGTGCTGGACTGCTTTAGGGGTAATTCGTCGCGGTACTGCTCTCAATTCTCTATCATGAGTCGCTATCATGCGTTCTACTTTATCGAAGCGATAGAGAGGTGATAGTGCGCAGAGTAGGCCGCTTTTATGTTCGTTTTTCAGGATCAACCCAATGACTACCCCCCATGATAGCCCAGTCCCTCGGCTGAACTACCCGACGGCAAGTTTTCTTATCAGCGCCCCCACCCTGGCCCTGTGCCCGGACGATACCGGCGCAGAAGTAGCCTTTGCCGGGCGTTCAAACGCGGGCAAATCCAGTGCTATCAACGCATTAACGCAACAAAATGCGTTAGCGCGCACCTCGCGCACACCGGGGCGCACCCAGCTGATCAACTTTTTCAGCGTTATGAACGACGAGTCGCGGCGTTTGGTCGACCTACCCGGCTACGGCTACGCCAAGGTGCCGGAAGCGGTCAAGCTAGAGTGGCAAAAGCACCTAGCCGAGTACCTGCGCAACCGTTTCAGTCTACGCGGCTTAGTACTGCTAATGGACGTGCGCCACCCGCTCACCGAGTTCGACCAAATGATGCTCGATTATGCTGACCAGCGCGGAATGCCGGTGCATATTTTGCTCACCAAAGCCGACAAACTGAAAAAAGGCCCTGCCAGCGCTGCGTTGCAAAAAGTGCGCTCACGCTTGAAAGAGTGGGAAGACCTCGTCTCTGTTCAGCTGTTCTCTTCACTCAAGCGCGACGGCGTCGATACGCTGTCCCAGAAGCTCAATCAGTGGCTGTATACACCGCCAGAATGAGGCGCCTCTAACTTCTCGAGAATGCTGGGCAGCTCTTTAATATGGGCAATACGATGCACGCGCGTGGGGAGCGGTTGATCCTCTGTTTCAGAAATCCATACCGCGTGCATGCCCAACTGCTGGGCAGGTAACACGTCCTCCTGCCACGAATCGCCCACGTGCATAGCACACTCGGGGGAAACGTTTAAGCGCGACAGCGCGGTGAGGAATGGCGTCGGATCAGGCTTGGGCGCCAGTAACTCACCCGCGGCAATGGCCACCGGAAAGTAGCCAGCCAGCGGCTGACGTTTAAGATGAATATTACCGTTGGTGATCGCCGCCAACTGATAGCGCTCTGCCAGGGCAGCCAGCAGTCCGGCCGCTTCTGGATGGGGCGTGACCTGCACGCGCAGGCGGTGAAACTCATTCATCGCTGCTGCTGCCCACATCAACGCAGCACTGCGGTGCAGACCTGCGTGTTCTAACTGGGCCTCCAGTGAGCGCAAACGTAGCCAAGTGAAGTCGCCGCGCCGTTCGGGCACCTCTTTGGCCAACTGTTGACGGCGCTGCAGATAATCCAGCCCGCCGCTTTCGTGGGATAACGCCAGCGCTGTTTCCTGGCGTGCCGCTCGCCATGCCTCAAGTGCCTCCAGTAGCCAGCGGTAGTGGCCCTCTTCGGTACGCGCCATGACTCCGTGGTTGTCCCATAGGGTGTCGTCCAAATCGAAGATAATGGCCTGCAGCATCGTCATGGTTTGCTCCTGGGGCTATTCTTACTGTCGTTGGAGCCTCGTTTAGCACGAGGGTGCGCTGCGTCGTAGCTGGTCGCCAGATGCTGCCAATCAAGCCGGGTGTAGATTTGCGTGGTCGATAGATTGGCGTGCCCCAACAGCTCTTGCACGGCGCGCAGATCCTGGCTCGACTCCAACAGGTGACTGGCAAAGGAGTGCCGCAAACGGTGCGGGTGCAGGTGTTCGGGCAAGCCACGGGCAAGCGACAGCTGAGCTAAGCGCTTTTGAATGGCACGATGCCCCAAGCGCTGCCCGCGTTGGCCCACAAATAGCGCCTGCTCATCAATGGGTGCCAGCACTGAGCGACACCCCAGCCACTCAGCCAGCGCCTGCTGGGCGCGGCGCCCTACCGGCACCTGACGCGGCTTGCCGCCTTTGCCGATCACTCTTACCCGGCTATTCTGCAAATCGCCCAAATCAAGCGCCGCCAGCTCCGCTAAGCGCAGGCCACTGGAGTAAAACAGTTCAAGAATAGCCTGATCTCGCACGCCCAGCGGCGAGCCATCGTGGGGGGTATCGAGAAAGCGCGCCAGGGCGTCGACATCCACCGGGCGCGGCAGGTGGCTGGGCTGTTTGGGCGTACGCAGTAGTCCCACCGGGTTATCGACCAGCACATCCTGCTTGACCAGGTAATCGGCGAAGCGGGAAAGTGCCGCCCGCCGCCGGGCCAGGCTTCTAGGCGCCAGCCCCCGGCTACGCTCCGACCCCAGAAAAGCCCTCAGCAGAGCGGTATCTAACGCTGCAGGATTTGTCACATCGCGTCGCTCGGTGAAGTTACACAGTGCGGCCAAATCATGCTGATAAGCCGCCACCGTGGCAGGGCTAGCATGGTATGCCAGCGCCGCTAAAAAAGCCTCAACGCGCTTGGCTATCGTTATTTCCGTTGGAAGAGCTTCAGCCATAGTCGCCCAGGCGCACCAGCAGGCGCGCGACGATATCACCCAAGTACTCAGTGAACAGCGTATCCATGCTGGCCCGATAGGCGTCAGGGCTGGGGCTGGCCAGCAGCAAATAGCCCAAAGGGTCACCCGCCGAGAGCCGTGAAATCGCACAGGAACCGGCTTTGCGCGGCGCTTTGACATGGGGCAGCAAGCACTTCCAGTCGCTGACGCTAAGCTTCACACAGCGGCTAGTGCGGCCATCCAGCAGCGCCGACAGCCGTGTGCTGGCATGTTGATCAAGCACGTGCCGTGGCGGTTGAGGCGGCGTCGGTTCACTATCGCTTAACGTGGCCGGACACCACAGCGCCATGGCCGGGGTTTCAAAGCGCTCGCTAAGCTGAGTGGCCAATGCTTGCGCCAGCGCATCGCGATCCGGCGCTTCCACCAGGGCTATCAACGTTTCCCGCAGCCGGCGGTACTGGGACTCGTTATGGCGAGCGGTTTCCAGCAGGTGCTCCAGGCGGCCCTCGGCGGTTTCCGCGCGCTTGCGCAGGTCTAACACCAAGCGTTCTAGCAGTGACACCGCCCCGTCGATATGCGGGTGGGGCACCTGCAGCTGCTGCAGTAACCCTTCACGACCGACGAAAAAATCGGGATGACGCGCCAGCCAGAACGCCACTTGATCAGGCTCGAGCGTTTTGCGGGGTTCAGGGGCTTGTGACATCGCCGTTCTCCTCGAATTAATTAAGTGCTACGCGGCCATCGAAGACGCGTGTAGCTGGCCCCACCATCGTTAGCGCCCCTTCAGGGTCAGGCCACTCAATGCTGAGCTCTCCACCGGGTAAATGGACTTTTACGGGGCTTTTTAGCAGCCCCTGGCGAATACCGCTGGCCACTGCAGCGCAGGCACCGGTACCGCAGGCCAGCGTTTCGCCACTGCCGCGCTCATACACACGCAAACGAATTTCACTGGGCGAGAGTACCTGCATAAAGCCCACGTTAACACGCTTGGGAAAACGCGGATGCGCCTCTACCAACGGCCCGAGGCGCTCCACCGGGGCGCTATCAACGTTCTCAACCTGCATCACAGCATGTGGGTTTCCCATAGAGACCACGCCGATCTGCAGCGTTTCATCACCCACTTGTAACTGATGCAGGGGTTGATCCCCAGGGGCATCGAACGGCAGCGCCAAAGGGCTAAACCGCGGGCGGCCCATATCCACTCGCACCATACCGTCGTGCTGCACGGTCAGCACCAACGGGCCCCCGGCGGTTTCTACGTGGATTTCATGCTTGTGGGTCAATCGCTGATCGCGCACGAAGCGGGCAAAGCAGCGTGCACCGTTGCCACAATTTTCCACTTCACTGCCGTCAGCATTGTAAATGCGGTAGCGAAAATCCATCTCTGGATCCCGGGGCGGTTCGACGAGCAACAACTGATCAAAGCCAATGCCGAAACGCCGGTCTGCCAGTGCACGAATCTGAGCTTCGTCCAACCGGGCGCGCTGAGTGACTAGATCCACCATGACAAAGTCATTACCCAGGCCATGCATTTTGGTGAAGTGTAACAGCATCAACGCCCCCCTTCGGGCAGCAGCGCTTCACCCGCCCACAGACTGGCAACGGTTTCCCGCGCGCGCACCACATGGCAGCTGTCGCCATCAACCATTAACTCGGCGGCGCGAGGGCGACTGTTATAGTTCGACGCCATAACAAAACCGTAGGCCCCCGCCGAGCGCACCGCCAAAAGATCGCCTTCGGTAATCGCCAGCTCGCGTTCCTTACCCAGGAAGTCACCCGTTTCACACACTGGGCCCACTACGTCGTAAAGGGCGCTTTCGCGTGTTTGACGAGTATCCACCGGCACAATCGCCTGCCAGGCCTGGTACAGCGCCGGGCGAATCAGGTCATTCATGGCCGCATCGACAATGGCGAAGTTCTTGGTCTCTCCAGGCTTGAGAAACTCTACCCGAGTGAGCATGACACCCGCATTGGCGGCGATGGAGCGACCGGGTTCAAACAGCAACGTAAGCGCTTCGCCACCTTCCCAACGCGAAAGCCGCGCCAACAGTTGGCTAGCGTAATCAAACGGCTGGGGCGGTTTTTCATCGCGGTAAGGCACGCCTAAACCGCCACCTAAATCAAGGTGCTCGATTTCGATGCCCCGCTCACGCAGCCGCTCCATAAGCACCAGTAAGCGATCAAGGGCATCCAGGAAGGGTGCGGTTTCAGTTAGCTGTGAACCGATGTGGCAGTCGAGCCCCTTCACCTGCAAATTGGGCAGGCTTGCGGCTAGTTCGTAAACCGCCAACGCTTCATCCACCGGGATGCCGAACTTATTATCCTTCAAACCAGTGGAGATATATGGATGAGTACCCGCATCCACGTCTGGGTTGACCCGCAATGAGACCGGGGCAATTTTCCCCAACTCACCGGCGACACGATTCAAGCGCTCAAGTTCGGGGCGTGACTCAACGTTAAAGCACTTAATGCCCACGTCCAGCGCACGAACCATTTCATGGGGTTGCTTGGCAACGCCCGAAAACACTACTTTCGCCGGGTCGCCACCGGCTTTTAGCACCCGCTCAAGCTCACCGATAGAGACAATATCGAACCCCGCGCCCAGCTTGGCCAACAAGCCCAGCACCGCCAGGTTAGAGTTGGCTTTCACCGCGTAACAAATCAGGTGCGGGTGACCACCCAGTGCTTCGGTATAGGCGCGAAAGTGACGTTCAAACGTCGCTTTTGAGTAGACGTAGCAGGGCGTGCCGAACTCGTCGGCAATGCGTGACAGCGGTACATCTTCGGCGTACAGCACGCCATCGCGGTAATTAAAATAGTCCATGGTGCTCTCCCCTTCTCCTGGGCCTGCAGCTATCTATTCAGACGCCTGGGCAGATTGCTCGTCAGCGGGTGCATCTTCCGGCAGATAAAGCGGCCCTTTTTGCCCACAGCCGACAACCGCGGTTAACAGCAGCGCCGAAAGGGCCATGATTGCCAGCGTTTTCATGCGCCCGCCTTGAGCGCACTCAGCGCCTCACGCGCTCGCTGGGCAGCTGCCCGCACCTGGTTGGGTGCTGTGCCACCAATATGGTTCCGGGCGGCTACCGAGCCTTCCAGGGTCAACACCTCGAACACATCCTGCTCGATGGTATCGGAGAACTGTTTGAGCTCATCCAGGCTCATCTCAGACAGGTCTTTTTCGCTTTTAAGGCCATACGCCACCGACTGCCCGACGATTTCGTGGGCATCGCGGAAGGCCACGCCTTTACGCACCAGATAGTCGGCCAAGTCCGTCGCGGTAGAGAAACCACGCCGCGCCGCTTCATACATGCTGGCTTTCTTGGGCTCAATGGCGGGCACCATATCGGCAAACGCTTTTAAGCAGTCGCGCACGGTATCCACTGCATCGAACAGCGGCTCTTTATCTTCCTGATTGTCTTTGTTGTAGGCCAGCGGCTGCGATTTCATCAGCGTTAGCAGCGACATCAGGTGGCCGTACACGCGGCCGGTTTTGCCGCGCACCAGCTCAGGCACATCGGGGTTTTTCTTCTGCGGCATGATTGAAGAGCCGGTGCAGAAGCGGTCGGGCAAGTCGATAAAGTTGAACTGGGCGCTGGTCCATAGCACCAGTTCTTCGCTCATGCGCGAAAGATGCATCAGTAGGATGCTGGCGAAGCTGGTGAATTCGATAGCGAAGTCACGATCTGAGACCGCGTCCAGAGAGTTTTCTGTTGGACGGTCAAAGCCTAATAGTTCCGCTGTCACGTGGCGGTCGATGGGATAGGTAGTGCCAGCCAGGGCGGCAGCACCCAGCGGCATTACGTTGACGCGCTTGCGGCAGTCCAGCAGGCGCTCGTGATCCCGGGCCAGCATCTCTTGCCAAGCCAGAATATGGTGGCCAAAGGTGACCGGCTGGGCGGTTTGCAGGTGGGTAAAACCGGGCATAATGGTCTCGGCTTCACGATCAGCCAGTTCGATCATGCCTTCACGCAGACGCTTGAGCTCCACTTCGATAACATCGATCTCATCGCGCATAAACAGGCGAATATCGGTGGCGACCTGGTCGTTGCGCGAGCGCCCGGTGTGGAGTTTTTTGCCGGTAATACCGATCTTTTCGGTCAGCCGCGCTTCGATGTTCATATGCACATCTTCCAGCGGCACCGACCAGTTAAACTCGCCGCGCTCGATTTCGCCCTGAATCTCGTTCAGGCCATTAATAATCGCATCACGCTCGTCATCGGTGAGCACGCCTACCCGAGCCAGCATAGTGGCGTGGGCGATGGAGCCCTGGATGTCCTGGGGGGCCAGGCGCTGGTCGAAATTAACTGACGCGGTGAAGCGTGCAACAAAGGCATCGGTGGGCTCGCTAAAGCGACCGCCCCAAGACTGATTCGTGGCTTGGCTCATCGAAGATATATCCTGCTGACAAAACAATGGAGTCGTTAGCAGAAAGTGTACCAGAGTCACCACGGTCAGCGGCACGCCGTTTTTATTTCTGTGGCGGCTAAGAGCGTGACGTTACGACGGCAGGTGGTTTGTGGAGAAACGCGTGCAGGGCACTTAGGGACATGGGGCGGGCAAAGTAGTAGCCCTGATAGTAGTCACAGTGACGCTGCTGCAGGTAGCCAAACTGCTCTGCCGTTTCTACGCCTTCTATCAACACTTCGAGCCCCATTTTCCCCGCCATGGCGACCACGCCGTCGATAATAGCGGCATCGTGGCGGTCTGAAATCACATCGCGCACAAAGGATCGGTCAATCTTGATGCGATTAATCGGCAGCCGCTTTAAATAGCTTAGGCTAGAGAAGCCGGTGCCAAAATCGTCTAGTGCAATCAGGACTCCCAGCGCTCGCAAATTCTTTAACGCCTGGATTGCTTGTTCGGCGCTATCCATCAGCACCCCCTCGGTAAGCTCCAGCTCTAACAACGCTGGCGTTAGACCGCTGCTCGCCAGCACCTGCTCAATGGAGGTGAGGAAGCCAGGGCGTTGAAACTGCATAGGCGAAATATTGACCGCCATGGTGATCTCGCCTAACCCCAGGCCATTGAGCTGCTGGGCATCGCGACAGGCAGTAGCCAACACCCACTCGCTAATGGGAATGATCTGACTAGTATCCTCGGCAAGGCTAATAAAATCAGATGGTGGGATATTGCCGCGCTCAGGGTGCTGCCAGCGGATCAGCGCTTCAACCCCCACCACGCGACCGCTTGGCGCGTGAATCTGCGGCTGGTAATGAAGCTCGAACTGCTGCTGCTCAATGGCTTGCTGTAGCGCGCTGCGTAAGCTAACCCGTTCGCTCACCTTGCGGTTCAAGTCTTCGGTATACCAGTAGTAGGTATTGCGCCCGCGCCGTTTGGCTTTATACATTGCCAAATCCGCCTGCTGAATAAGCTGGCGGGGGTTGTCCATGCTGCCGTCATTGATGGCAATCCCGATACTGGCGGTGATGCGCAGCTCGCTGTCGCGGTACCAGTAGGGCGGCGAAAGCCCCTGGAGAACCCGCTCGACCACCTGTATCACATCGTCCTGATGGGCTAGATCCGGCAACAACACCACAAACTCATCGCTGCCAAAACGCGCGACGGTGTCCCAGGGGCGCAGTTCATTCTCCAACCGCCTGGCCACTTCAACCAGAATAAAGTCGCCCACTTCATGGCCCAAGGTATCGTTGATCGGCTTAAAATCGTCCAGGTCAATAAACAGCACGGCTATATAGCGATGGTAGCGGCGCGCCATCACGCCCCCCTCTTCCAAGCGCTGACCAAGTAACAAGCGGTTGGGCAGCCCGGTCAAGGCGTCGTGATGGGCGTTATGGTCGAGTTGAGCCTGATATTCGCGCTGTTCAGAGATATCATTCTGTACGCCGACAAAGTGGGTCACTTGGCCGTTCTCATCGCGTACAGGTGAAATGTGCAAGTCGTTCCAAAAAACCGTGCCGTCATGCCGATAGTTACGGATGACCACGTGTACTTCACGCTGCTCGGCAATCCCTACCTGTAGCTGCTTGACGGTGGCGGGATCGGTCTCTTCCCCCTGTAGGAAACGGCAGTTACGCCCCAGTGCCTGGTTGCGCGAATAGCCGGTAATGCGTTCAAAGGCAGCGTTGACGTAAACCAGAGGCAGATCGCTGCTCTGAGCATCGACAATAAGAACACCATTGGTGCTTGATTCAACGCTACGCTCCAATAATTTTAGCTGTTGTTCGCTAGCTTTACGCCGCGTAATCACCCGGGCGATTACGTAAATCACGTCCTCCCCCAACGACGGCGAAATTTCTAACCAGTGCTGCTTGCCGGTTGCGGAAACAGCGCGCACCTCAAAAGGAATGACCTTTTCGCCTTGATGCACTCGCTGTAACGCCCGTTCGATCACCGGGTGGTCAAGGGGGTTAATGACGACACCACAGGAACGCCCGATTAACTGTTCAGAGGTATATCCCAGCAGCGTCTCGAAGGCTGGATTGACTTGCAGCAGCGTGCCTTTAAAGTCGATACAGCAGAACAGATCCCGTGAAAGCAGGAAAAACTGGTCAAGCTGGCCGCGGGGTAACACTGAGGACATACAATTTCCTAGGGGGACGGATAAAGCACGTTACGGGAGCATAATCAGTTCCGTTATTTTTACTGTGGCGCTCGGTGCTTTATGATGACACTTATCATAGCTTGACTCGCCGTGTCTGCGGTATAGGGAGAATAACGTGCTATCAATCACCAAACTGCGCATTGCCACGCGTAAAAGCCAACTGGCCATGTGGCAGGCTGAGTACGTTCGTGACCGCTTAATGGCGGCTCACAGCGGCCTTGAGGTCGAGCTTGTGGCTCTGTCTACCAAGGGCGACAAAATTCTCGATACACCGCTTTCAAAAATTGGCGGTAAAGGGCTGTTCGTTAAAGAGCTGGAAGACGCCATGCTCGATGGCCGTGCCGATATTGCCGTCCACTCGATGAAAGATGTACCCATGCTCTTCCCCGAAGGGCTGGGCCTGTCGGTCATCCTAGAGGGGGCCGACCCTACCGATGCGTTTGTATCCAACCACTACTCTAGCATTGATGAGCTTCCCGAAGGGGCACGAATTGGCACCGCCAGCTTACGCCGTGGCCTGCAGATGCGTGAAGCCCGCCCCGACCTGCAAATTCTCAACTTGCGCGGCAACGTACAAACGCGGCTAGGTAAATTAGACGCGGGAGAATTTGACGCCATCATCCTGGCGACCTCAGGCCTTAAGCGGTTGGGCTTGGGTGAGCGGATTGCCCAGGCACTGCCGCCGGAAGTGTGCCTGCCCGCCTGCGGCCAAGGAGCCCTAGGCATTGAGTGCCGCCTGCATGACCCCGAGCTGATTGCCTTGCTAGCCCCGCTGGATGACGCGGATACCGCGACGCGTGTGCGCGCCGAACGGGCCATGAACACGCGCTTAGAGGGCGGCTGCCAAGTGCCTATTGCGGGCCACGCGGTGCTGGATATTGAAAATGAAACCCTTTGGCTACGCGGCTTAGTGGGCAACCCAGAGGGCACCGAAGTGCTGCGCGCCGAAGGCCGTGGTTCGATGCATGAGCCCGAAGCGCTGGGCATTCGCATTGCCGAAGAGCTGCTCGACCAAGGCGCTGGCGATATTTTGGCTGAGGTTTACGGCCGCGCCATATGAGCCAACCGGTACTGATCTGCCGCCCTGGCGAGCGCGGTGAAGCACTGGCTGCTGCTCTGCGCGAGCGGGGCGAGAGCGTTGAATCACTCAACGTGATGCAACTCGAAGTCTTACCAGAAACCCCTGAAATGCGGCGTATCTGGCTGGATATTGATCAGTACCATAAGATAATAGTCATCAGCCCCTTTGCGGCCACTTGCTTGAGTGAAGCGCTAGATCGCTTCTGGCCACAGCTGCCCATTGGCATTGACTACTACAGCGTTGGCAGCGCCACCGCGGCAACGCTTTATGATCAGTTGGGCGTACGTGTGCATGTGCCTGCGCCCAGTGCAGGTGAAGATACCAGCGAAGCACTGCTTGCGCTTGCCTCGCTTCAACAGTTAGGGCACCAGCGTATTCTACTGGTGGCGGGAGAAGGTGGCCGCCCGCTGCTCGCTGAAACGCTTGCTGAGCGGGGGGCGCAGGTGACTCGCGTAGCGGTGTATCGACGCACGTTTCACCCCCTTGAACCCGCTCTGCAAACGCGCCTTTTTTCAGGTAATTACCGGGCGTTGATCGTCACCAGCAGCGAACTGCTGGAACATCTGGCAAAATGGTGCAATCAGGCGGCCTTGAACCAACCGCTAATCGTTTCCAGTCGCCGTTTGGCTACACTGGCTGGCATACTGGGTTTTTGTGACCCCAAGGTGGCGTCCGGAGCTACGCCAGCTGCGTTGATAGCGGCGTTGGAGACCTGCGACCCACAGGGTGCCGATGTCGATCAAGGAACTTACTAAGGGCTAGCGACACATGAGCAAACAAGTAAACGATCAGGACGATGTACAACCAACGTCCTCCGATGCCTCTCAGGGCGTCCCTAAAACGACCGACAAAGCAGCTTCCACGACCGACGCGACTGAGCCCAGCAAGCCGAACACACCGCCGAGCTCTACAACACCTGCTCAGAGTGGTGCTAAAAATAGTCGGTCGCGGCGGCGTGGAAAGGGCTCGTCCACTGCGAGTTCAACCGCTGCTAGCAGCGCGGCAAAACCGGCAGATACCTCGACGCCCAGCAGCACAGGCTCATCGTCACCGAGTGCCGCTCAGCCAGGCTCTTCCTCCTCAAGTGGGTCGACCTCTAGTTCGCCATCTTCAAGCGCCGGCTCGTCAAAGCCGACCAGCGACAAGTCATCGGCGGGCACCTCGCCGCCCACCGGCCACAAAGGTAGCGGTAGCGGCCAGAGCGGCGGTGGTGGTAAAAGTGGCGGCCTGGCAATTGCCCTGGTGATTATTCTGGCGATTGCCCTAGCGTTCGTCGCTTGGCAAGGTTGGCAACGCCTGGATAATCAGCAGCAGCGCCTCGACGAACTGGCGCAACAGGCTGAAGGTAGCGCCTCACAGCAGGCGGTTAGCGACCTTGAATCACGCCTGGATAGCGGCGAAGCCGAGCGCGATGAAGCGTTGCAGAGCACTCTGGGCGACCTGCGTGATGAATTTGACAGCTACCGCAGCGACGTTGATGAGACCCTAGGCCAAGTGCTGGATCAGCTCTCTCAGGAGCAGGATACCGACGAGCGCGAGTGGCTGCATGCCGAAGCTGCCTACCTGCTACGCCTGGCCAATCAGCGCTTGCAACTGGAAGGCGACGTTGACGGCGCGGCCGCACTGCTGCGTACCGCCGATGCGCGCCTAGTTGATGCTGATAACCCAGCGTTGACGCCCGTACGCGAAGCCATTGCCAATGAGCTAGCCGCGCTGGACGCCGTGCCCCAGGTTGACCGTACCGGCCTCTACCTAGCGCTCAATGCCCAGCAGGAACGTATCTCCTCTCTGCGACTCTCTCAAGAAATTGAGGAGCAAGCGGTAACCTCCAGCATCGAACAGCCGCCGACCGGCACTTTCCAGCGCCAGCTGGCGCGCTTCGGTGAAGAGCTTAAAGACCTGGTGGTGGTTCGCCATCACGATGAAGCGCTGGAAGCGCTGATTACTCCGGAGCAAGAGTCTTACCTGCGCCAAAGCCTGCGCTTAGTGCTGGAGCAGACACAGCTGGCCCTGCTCAACGAAGAGAAAGAGCTTTATGACGCGAGTATCGACAAAGCGCTGCAACTGCTGAACGACTACTACGACACCACTCGCGAAGAGACCCAAAGCGTTATTGCGCGCCTTCAAGAGCTCAAGGAAGCCGAGGTAAAACCCGAGCTGCCCGACATCAGCGCTTCACAGCAGGAACTTGCACGCTTTATCGACAACCGCTATGAGACGCGTGGCCAAAGCGGAGGTGATTCATGAGAAAGCTTGTTCTCCTCATTGTCGCAGGCCTCGCCGTCGGGGCCCTGTTCGGGCATCTGATGATGTCGGTGCCCGGCTACTGGCTGATCCGCGTGGGCGACTCCTCCATCCAAACATCGTTTTGGTTTGGTCTGGTACTGCTGTTTGCCGCCTTTATCGTCCTACACTTCGTGCTGCGTTTGCTCAGCGGTATTATTCGCCCCATGGGGCGCTTTCGTAGCTGGAACAGCCGCGCCCGTAACCGTCGCGCCATGCAGCGCACCGTGCGTGGTCTGGTAGCACTGACCGAAGGGCGCTGGAAAAAGGCCGAAAAAACCCTGGTTAATGCCGCCGATGACTCCAGCACACCGCTGGTCAACTACCTATCCGCAGCGCTGGCGGCCCATTACCAGGGCCACCACGTGAAATCCCAGGAGCACCTGAATCAGGCACAGCTAACCACCGACGGCGCCGATACCGCCGTTGGCCTGATGCAAGCGCAAATGATGATTGAGCGTCAGCAGCCCGAAGAAGCGCTGGCGATTCTGAATCGCCTGGATAAGAAGCTCTCCAACCACCCGCAGGTGCTCAAACTACTCAAGCAGGTGCACTTAAGCGTCAACGATTGGGAAGGCTTAAGGCGTTTGATTCCACGCTTGGCGGCGCAGAAACTCATTACCCAGCAAGAGCGTGAACAGCTTGAGTTTAAAGCCTATCGCGAACTTATCGTGTTTGAAGCGCAAAACCCCACCAACATTGAGCGGGTGCGTGGCCTTTGGGCCGATATGCCCGACTACCTGCGCGGCAACACCGAACTGATCGTGCTATACAGCGAAGCGCTGATTCAAGCCAACGAAGAGCCAATTGCCGAGCGCTTGCTCAACCATTCGCTGGATCACCACTGGGACGCGCGGCTGGTGAAACGCTACGGCCTGCTAAACGTAGATGCGGCACGCCAACTTGCTAAAGCCGAGAAGTGGCTGCAGGAACGCCCCAACGACCCAGAGCTGCTGCTCGCTTGTGGTCGCCTCTCGCTGCGTATCGGCCAATGGCAGAAAGCACTCGAGTACTTTGAAGCCAGCCAGCGTCAGCGCCCCAATGGCGAAGTCTGCGCTGAGCTAGCGCGCCTCTATGCAAGCCTGGGCGAGCATAACAAGAGTCAGCTCTACTACCGCCACAGTGTTGAGATGTTGGCCAAATCGCTGCCATCGCTGCCGCAACCCAGCGATGCTAACGACAGCAAAAAGCCCGACAGTAAGCAAAAAGAGAGCAAAACCATTAAAAAAAGAGCGTAGTGGCGCTTCTGCTATAACGCTCAAGGGCGCCTTCATAGGCGCCCTTTTTAGTGGCTAAGGTTTGGCAGGTGGCATTGGTGGTGGCGCAGGTGCTGCTTCAACCGGCGCTTCAGCCTCCACTGGCTGAGAAAGCGTTGCTGTGCAGTGGCCACAGCGGGTGGCTTTGATTGGCACCACCATCAAACAGTAAGGGCAAGGCTGCTCGGTAGGACTTGCAGGTGCCACCGCCTCTTCGCGCTTTAAACGGTTGATGGTACGTACCAATAGAAAGACCACAAAGGCGACGATCGTAAAGCTCACCACCGCATTAATAAACAGCCCAAGGTTTAGCGTTACCGCCCCGGCGGCCTGGGCATCCGCCAGCGTCGCATAAGGGCCACCCACCACCCCTTGGCGTAACACCACAAACAGATTGGAAAAGTCGACCCCGCCCACCAGCAAGCCAATCAGCGGATTCATCACATCCGCCACCAGGCTTTGCACAATCAGCGTAAACGCCCCGCCGATAATGATCCCCACCGCCATATCGACGACGTTGCCTTTTACCGCGAACTCTCGAAATTCCTGGAAAAATTTTGCCATTTTCAAACGTCCTAACGTTTCGTTTTTAGCCAATACCCTGAGTTATAGCGTCTTGCTAAAAGCATGGGCTAGGGTGTGTTAGGCGACAAGTAAATTTCTGCAGATTGAAAACTGTATCGGGAGAGGTGCGGGCAGATATCGCCGCTGCTTTTTATTGGCTCACCGTAATCACAGGACACTTGGCTGAATGGCTCACTTTGTGCGATACACTGCCAATCACCACACCAGCCAAGTCGCTTAGTCCCCGGCTGCCCATCACAATGGCATCGACATTATTGGCATTGGCGGCCTCTATAATGGCGCGGGCTGGGTCACCTTCCGTCAGCAACTCTTCAATGTGCTTAGCGCCCTCTGCCTGCGCGGAGCTCACCGCCTGGGCCAATAGCTGTTCACCCACCTTCTCGCGTTCAGCAAGCGTAGTGCCAGCATCAATCGCACCAATGCCCCATACCAGTGTGGTCGCATAGGCAAGCGTTTCAGGTACATGTAGTAAGTAGAGCGTGGAGCCTTCTCTATCCAGCAGCTTGCAAGCTACTTTCAAAGCTTGTTTAGCGCTCTCAGAGCCGTCGACAGGAACTAAAATACGCGCATACATGGCAGGCCTACCTCCTTTTATTCTAGCGTTCTTTACTAAAGTCGTAGTCGATATTTCGCTTTTAAACGTTTAAATGCTGGTAGCGTTATGGCGCTTGGTTAGGCTGGTTTTTAAGTTGCCTCAATACGTGAAAAGCATCGCCAGCATGCTAACAAGCGAATGACAAAGCCAATATTGTTTAAGTAGCCGCTCATACCTTGGAGGTATCATGGAACTACGCCACCTGAGGTACTTCTGCGTTGTCGCTGAAGAGCTTAACTTTACTTGTGCGGCTGAACGGTTGCATATGTCTCAACCGCCTCTTTCCCGCCAAATCAAACAATTAGAACAAGAGGTGGGAGCTGAACTGTTTGAACGAAGCTCAAGAGGATTGCGTTTGACGCCGCCAGGTGTCTTTTTTCAGCAGCACGCTCTGCAGATTTTAGAGAAAGTGGAAGTCACCATCGACGCCACTCGACACATGGCGCGTAGCAAGCGGGCACTATTCGGCATTGGCTTTGTACCGTCCGTTTTTTACGGGCAACTCCCAATGCTCGTGCGTGATTTGCGCCGCATGGATAATGTCGAGCTCTCCTTGGCAGAGCTTACGACAGTACAACAAATTCAGGCGCTCAAAGCGGGTCGCATCGACATGGGCTTCGGGCGTTTACGTATTGATGACCCCGACGTCGAGCAGGAGATTCTCTTCGACGAGCCATTAATTGCAGCTCTATCTAGCGGTCACCCGCTAGAGGGCACAACCCCTAGCTGCGAAGAGCTGGCTCGCTACCCTCTAATCCTTTTTCCCGCAAAACCACGTCCTAGCCTTGCCGATATGGTATTGGGAATTTTCCGCCGTCAAGGATTAAAGGTCGAAGTTGTGCAGGAAGCCAACGAGGTTCAAACGGCACTTAGCCTTGTCGCTTCCGGCATTGGCATTACGCTGGTTCCAGAGCAGGTAAAGCGTGTCCAACGCGATGGTATTTGCTATGTACCATTGGCCGATAAATCAATTACATCCCCCGTTATCTGCAGCCGTCGGCGGGGCGAAAAACCCTCCCCGCTTATGCAGGAAGCCAATGCTATTTTAGAAGTACTCGTTGAAAATCGCCGCTCTGGGCGCTACCCATAATGGCAGCAAGCCAGTGATTCAAGGTCGCAGAACAGCCACAGGGCAAGAAGCTTCATGCAGCACTTCGTGGCTGACACTGCCCGCCACCACCTGCGAAAGGCCGCTACGCCCATGGGTGGTCATGGCAAGCATCGTATTATGGCTACCCGCTAAATAACTGACGATAGAGTCGGCGGGGTCGCCATGAAGCACCTCCCAGTCTACTTCCAGTTTTTGCTCACTTTCGACACGGCGTGCCAGCACGTTTAGATAGGCTGACTCCATCACATCGGTATGACCTAACGCTGTTGATTTTCTGGCAGCAGAGGCATCTATCACTTGCAACAATTGCAAACGAGCTCCCAAACGCTTCGATAAAGTTGCTGCATGGGGCAAAATTTGCTCGGATAGCTTAGACCCATCAACACAAACGGCTAATACGTCGACCCGCTGGTGGGCTCGACTGTCATAGCGGGGGCCACACAGGTAAACCGGACGCTGAGCCCTTCGCACAACCCCTGCAGTTACGCTGCCGATCAGCATCTCCGGTACCGGGCGTCGACCATGTGCCATCATACATAGCCCGGTATCCTCGCGACTAGCGAGTTCACCCAGATAAGCCTTGGCGCTATCATGAGCAACGACGTCGATAGCAACTGCTTCGATATGTTGCGACGCCAAGCGCCCCTGCAGTTTAGTGCGCCGTGGGCCGATCTCATCTTGCGTCGGCACCACCGAGATAGCGCTTACCTCTACCCCCAGCTGGGCCGCAAACGTTTGTCCGAACTGCAGGGCATGCAAAGCACTTTCACTATCATCAACCGCCACAACAATCTTTTCCATGGTTACACTCCCACTATCGCTTCAGTAGTATCACTGTTATTAGGTTTTATGGTTAAGCGAGCTAAAACGTCGATGCAGCAGGTTATAGGCAAGCGACCCAGCGACCACCCCCCAAAAGGCAGAACCTAAGCCTAAAAAGCTAACGCCCGATGCGGTGGCAATGAAAGTAATGACAGAGGCTTCCAGGTGGCTCTTTTCGGCCGCAAAAGCACTAATATTGCTGGTAATAGCACCAATCAGCGCAAGTCCTGCAAGTACTGCCACAAACTCCCCCGGCAGCGAGGTAAACAGCGCTACAATAGTGCCCGCAAAAATAGCGCCAAACAGGTAGAAAACACCGTTTGCCACCCCGGCAACATAGCGCTTATCACGATCTTCGTGGGCCTCCTTACTCGTACAGATTGCTGCTGTAATCGCTGCAATTACAGTGGTAATACCGCCAAAAAAGGCGGTAAAAAAGGAAGTTACACTAGCCACGATAACGATTGGCCTGGCCGGGGTGGAGTAGCCTGAGGAGCGCATAATTGCCATGCCGGGCAAGAATTGGCCTGTCAAACTCACCAGTACCAGGGGAATGGCCAGGCTCAGCGTCGCATTCCAGGACCACTCGGGGCGGATAAACTGGGGCTCGGCAAACTGGAGTGACACCCCCTGCAGGCTGGCGCCCTCTAACAAGACCGCCAAGGTGATGCCAGCGATTAACAGCAGCACCAAGCTGTAGCGAGGGGTAAGCCGCTTAAAGAGCAGGTAAGCGATAAACATACCAATGGCCAGTGCTGGCACGCTCTCCAATGAAACGAAGACTCCCACCCCGAACTGGAAAAGAATGCCTGCCATCATCGCGCTAGCTATGCCCGGCGGTATCAGCCGGATGATACGGTCAAAAGAACCCGTAACGCCGATCAGAAAAATGATCACGGCGGCCGTTAGGTAGGCGCCCACCGCTTCATTAAGCGTCAACCCCGGGAACAGTGTTACCAATAACGCAGTCCCCGGCGCCGACCAAGCGGTCACTACCGGCACTTTTAACCACAGGCTTAAAAAAATACCTGAGACAGCTGCGCCGATTGAGATGGCCCAAACCCAGGACGTCATCATGGTGCTGGATATGTCGGCGCTCTGAGCCGCCTGGAAAAAGATGGCGAGTGGCCCAGAATAAGAGACCAGCACCGCTACAAAGCCAGCAGTGATTGCTGGAATCGACAGATCCTTTTGCAATTGCTTGTGAAATTGCATGCAACACACTTCCCCGTGTCAGTATTTAACGAGTAACCAACAGCTCCGGCAAGCACCTGCTTGCCGGAGCTGTATCAAGCAACGCCGAGGTGGGTTTCAAGAATTGATGGATTATCTTTTAGTCCCTGAGAATCACCGCTATAGACCACTTCCCCCTTGACCAGTAGCAGGTGTTTTTCTGCTATCTTCAGAAGGTTATCGATATTTTTATCGACGATAATGGTAGAAATTCCGGTCGCTTTGATCTCACCTATGATCTTCCAAATCTCATCGCGAATCAGCGGTGCAAGACCTTCGGTCGCTTCATCAAGGATCATCAGGTCGGGGTTGGTCGTCAGCGCACGGCCAATAGAAAGCATCTGCTGTTCGCCGCCTGAGAGAAAGGAACCATCATGATTGATACGTTGACCCAGGCGCGGGAACGTATCCAGAACGCGCTCTAGCGTCCAGGGAGACTCCCCGCGATCATTAGGACGTGCGGCCATAATCAGATGCTCACGCACACTGACGCCTGGAAAAATACCGCGTCCCTCCGGCACGTAGCCAATCCCTTGGCGAATCAGTTGCCAGGGGCGCCGCTTGGTCGCCGAGACGCCCTTAATAAACACCTCGCCGCGCCGAGGTGGGACAAACCCCAGTATCGATTTCAGCGTCGTGGTCTTGCCCATACCATTGCGGCCCAGCAGACTCAGCGTCTCACCAGGCATCAGGGTCAAATCCACCCCATGCAAAATATGGCTCTCACCGTAGTAAGTGTGTAGCCCCCGGGCATCAATCAATGGCGTATTGGTTTGCTCTGCGCTCATGCGGTTGCCCCCTCTTCATGACGCCCCAGGTAGACATCGCGTACCTTTTCGCTGGAGCGTATCTGCTCGGTCGGGCCGCTCTCCAACACACAGCCATCGACCATGACGGTAATGCGATCAGCTAAGCGGAAGACCGAGTCCATATCGTGTTCAATCAGCACCAGTGTGTAGCGATCCGTTAGGCCGGCGAGCAGCTCGGTGACTTGAGCGGTCTCTTCACGCCCCATTCCCGCCATTGGCTCATCAAGTAGCATCAGCGACGGCGCTGTCGCCAATACCATCGCGATCTGCAGCTGGCGCTGTTCGCCATAGCTCATATCTGATGCAGTCGTATAAGCGCGATGGTTCAATTGGCAGGTATCCAGTACCTCTTGAGCACGCTCACTAACTTGCCGCGAGGTTTGGCGCGAACGCCAGCTGCCAAACACGCCGCCCATATGAATACGCGCCGCCAGTTCACAGTTCTGCAGGCAACTCAGGCGTGGGAATATATTGGTTTTCTGGTGGCTGCGGCCAATGCCCATGCGGGCGATCTGGCGCGCGCTTTTACCCTGGATCGGCTGACCGCGATAGAGCACCTGGCCTTCAGAAGGGGGGATCTCGCCAGAGAGCAGATTGATTAGCGTACTTTTACCCGCGCCATTAGGACCCAAAATAGCGTGGATTTCATTAGATTTAACGTCAAAATCAACGTCGTTGACTGCCACTAAACCACCAAATCGGCGAGTCAACCCATGCGTGGCTAAAATGACTTCATCGCGCATAGCTTAGCCCTCCTTATTGTGGGTAATGGGTTGAACGGAGGGAGACACTTTGGGATTTTCGACGGTTTTAGTCGTCGTTTGAGGCTTGCTTTTCCAGGGCGGCGCTACAATCAAGCCCGCAATCCCGCGAGGAAGCACCAGTACGGCAACGATAATGGTCAGCCCCATGAGTATCGGCCAGTGCGTCGTGGCATGCTCGTAAACATAGAGCAAAATTTCGTAGGCGAAAGCGCCTAAAATGGGGCCAAAGATGGTGCCCATGCCGCCTAAAATCAGCATCATCAGCACTTCGCCAGAGGTGTGCCAGCCCAGCTGAGCCGGATTAGCGAAGCCGTACTGCATCGCCGCTAACATGCCAGCAATCGCTGCCATAACCCCAGCGATAACAAAGGCAACCAGTTTATAGCCGCTGGTGGCATAGCCTAAGGCCTGCATTCGGTGCTCGTTGTCATGAATACCGTCGAGCACTTGACCAAAGTAGGAGCGAGTGAGCCAGCGTAGAAAGAAGTAGCCGAGAAGCAGCATCCCTAAACAGAAGTAAAAGAAGCTGTAAGGGTTATCAAGATCTACCAGCGTACGCTCCCCTAATGCCAAACTCGGTCGGAACATAATAAAAACACCATCGGTTCCTCCCGCAAACTGGGATGTACTAATGAAGTAGTAAAGCATCTGGCCAAATGCCAGCGTCGTCATGATGAAGAAGATGCCTTTAGTGCGTATCACTAAGATACCTACCACTAAACCCACACACGCAGAGACGCCCATTACAAGAGGCAGCATCCACCACATGGATGCCGGACTAAAATCAGGGCTGGCTAACGCTAGAGTGTAAGCCCCCAAACCGAAGAAGAGCGCATGCCCCAGACTGACTAAGCCCACAATGCCTACCAGCAGATCCAGGCTCATGGCAAACAGGGCCAGAATCAGCATCAGGGTCAGTTTCTCCAACATGAAGTTGGCCTGATTACCGAATACGGCTTCTCCCCAGAGAGGAAAAGCAGCCACCAAAGCCGTTAATACCAGCATGATGAACGCAACGCGCTTGGGATATCTATGTAACATTTCTTACTCTCCTCACGCGAAAAGACCGCGCGGTTTCACCAGCAATACCGCCGCCATAATCAGGTAGATCACCATGCTGGCAAGGCTAGGGATGAGTACCGCCCCAAAGGTGGTGGCCATGCCAATGATGATGGCGCCCCAAAAGGCTCCTTTAATGGAACCAATACCGCCGATGACGACGACGACAAAGCAAGTGATGAGAATGCTATCGCCCATGCCTGGCGCGATAGAGGTGAGCGGTGCGGCGATCATTCCCGCAAAGGCAGTGAGCGCAACACCCACGCTGAAAATCAGCGTAAAGAGGGTACGGACATTGATTCCCAGCCCTTCAACCATGTCGCGATTAACCGCGCCGGCGCGGATGATGATGCCCAGCCGCGTATGCCGCATCACCCAATAGATCACCCCAGCCAATGCCAGGCAGACGCCCATCACAAAGAGGCGGTACACCGAGTACTGCAAGTTATCAGTCAACTGAATACTGGCATCGAATGGTGCAGGCACCGCAACACGATGCACATCGCCCCCCCAAATAATCCGCTGTGCTTCGTTGAGCACTAAAATCAGACCGAAGGTTAGCAATACTTGATATAGGTGATCGCGCTTGTAGAGCGTATCCAGAAACAGCCGCTCAATAATAAGTCCCAATGCAATAGCGATAGGAATAGCCACCAGAATAGCCAGCCAAAAATTACCCAAGCGCAGGGTAAGGTCGTAAACCAAATAGGCACCAATCATATACATAGCGCCGTGGGCCAGATTGATGATGCCCATGATGCCGAAAATCAACGTCAAACCGCTGGCAATCAAAAAAAGCAGCAAGCCGTACTGCAGACCGTTAAGGAGCTGTACGCTGAAAAATGCGAGATCCATAAGATCCCTCCGAGAATCTGAGTGAGGGGCGAGCCATGCCCGCCCCAGAATGCATACCGATGTGGTTACATCTGACAGGCATCATCGGGTACTTCTAGATTCTCATAAGCCATACGTAAGACTTCGTGCTTACCGTCGCGAATCTCGCGTAGATAAACATTTTGAATGGGGTGGTGGGAGTCTGAGAAGCTCAAGGGCCCCCGTGGACTCGCCAAATGGACGTTGGCCAATACCTCAATCAAGCGCTCCTGATTTGAGGTATCGCCACCCAGTACTGAAAGCGCCTGAACCAGCATCATGCCTGTGTCATAGCCCTGTACCGCGTAGGTATCCGGCAGTTCACCGTAGGCATTTTCGTAGGCTGAAACGAAGGCCTGGTTGGCATCATTTTCGAGGGTTTCGGCGTAGTGCAGCGTGGTCATAACGCCTTCTCCGGCATCGCCCAGGGCCTCTAAATTACCCTCAGTAAGGAAGCCAGAACCATAAAGAGGGATCGACTCTTTGAGCCCTGCTGCAGCGTAATCGGTAACGAAGCTAACACCGCCGCCGCCAGCAAAGAAGGTGTAGACAGCATCCGGCTCAAGACTGGCAATTTGCGTCAAATAACTCTGAAACTCAGTACTGGGAAACGGAACTAAAATCTGCTCGATAATCTCACCGCCCTCAGCGGTAAACGCCTCCTCGAAACCGGCCAGATCCTCTTTGCCGCCCGCGTAGTCCCAGGTAATAGTGACAATCTTACGATGACCTTGCTCATAGGCCACTTTGCCCATGGGGTAGCTGTCTTGCCACATACTGAAGGAAGTGCGGAAGACGTTAGGCATGCACAGCTCATTAGTAGCGGCACCCAGCCCCGCGTTGGGAATGATCGTAATCGCGCCCGTCTGCTTAGCCACGCGCAGCATGCCCATGGCAACGCCGGAGTGTACGGGCCCAATGACGAAGTCAACATCGTCTCCGTTAACTAGACGACTCATGTTCTGAGGTGCTTTGGAAGGGTCAGCCTCTGAATCAAGCTCAACGTACTCCACATCACGACCGCCTAGCTGACCGCCCTCTTGTTCAATGGCAAGCTTTAGGCCGTTAGTAATGGCTTCTCCAAGTGCCGTATAGGTACCTGAGTAAGGGAGCATCAAACCGAGTTTCACCGGATCTTCATTGGCGATGGCACTGCCTGCTGACAGCATGGCAGTAGCGCTTAGAAGCGTGGCAAGAGAGGTCTTTTTAAATGTTTTCATTATATTTTCACCAGGGTTGAGTTGTTGTTGGTGGTTCTTGGGTGGTTATTAGCAAGATGTGTACCGCAGTAAGTGACGTCCCTGTCTTATCTCTATCGATTACACGTGGTATACGTCGATAACCTGATGGATATAGTCGTTATTCAACTGCACGACTTTTCTTGTGATCAGCGGGGTCTCACCCGACACGTCCAGGGTATAAAACGACGTGCCGAAGAAGCTGTCGGTCTTCTTGTAGCGGTGGTTGAGCGTGTGCCAGTTAAACCGCAGCTCTACCGTGTCGCCCTCTTGCGACAGGATCTCCAGGTTGGTTACCTGGTGGGTGGTCCGCGGCTCCGGTGTACTCGCCCCGCTGCGCTCGGTCTTGATCCGGTAGACCCGATCCTCTAACCCTTCACGGTTGGGGTAGTAGATCAGCGAGATTTCGCTGTGTGGGTCTCGGGTCAACTGGTCGTCGTCGTCCCAGGCGGGCATCCAGAACTCGGCGTCCTTACGGTACAGCGTGAGCCACTCGTCCCACTCCCGGTCATCGAGTAGCCGTGCTTCGCGGTACAAAAAAGCTTGGATGTCGTGATAGCTAATGCTCATGGCACTTCTCTCCTCTCTTCTGGCGCTGGGCGCTTAGGCGGTCGCGGTGGCGATAAATTGGCTGCGCTCTTTGTCGATGGCGCGCAGCATTTCGCTGACCCAGTGCTGGTGGTGCAGCACGTAGAGCCCTTCGTCTTCCGGGGAGGCGCCGCTGAGCAGGGGCTTCATGTCGATCGCTTGGGCCGTTTCATCGGCGCCTTCGATCCACTGTTGGGCCCCGCGGGAGAGGTCGTTCCATTCGGCCAGCGCGCCGTTGTAGCCTTCTTGGCAGGCGCGGAACTCTTCGAGGTCGTCGGGGGTGCCCATGCCGGAGACGTTGAAGAAGTCTTCGTATTGACGGATACGCACACGCCGGTCTTCGGCGGCTTCACCTTTGGGCGCGAAGCAGTAGATGGTGACTTCGGTTTTGTCCACGGCGATGGGACGGATCACGCGGATTTGCGTGGAGAACTGATCCATCAGGTAGACGTTGGGGTAAAGGCAGAGGTTGCGGGTCTGGTTGACGATGGAGTCAGCGCGGGCTTCGCCCAGCTGCTCCTGGATCCGCTCTTTGTGCTGATAGACCGGGCGCACTTCCGGGTTAAGCAGCCGGGTCCAGAGCATCATGTGGCCGTTTTCATAAGAGTAGAAGCCGCCTTTGCTCTTCGACCAGCCGTCGGCGTCCACTGCCTTGGTGCCGCCCGCGTCGTAGTTGCGGCGCTCCATGGTGGAGGCGTAGTTCCAGTGTACGGAGCTGACGTGGTAGCCATCGGCGCCGTTTTCGGCCTGCAGCTTCCAGTTGCCGGTGTAGGTGTAGGAGGAGGTGCCACGCAGGATCTCCAGGCCTTCCGGGGCTTGGTCGACGATGTTGTCGATGATCTTGGTGGTTTCGCCCAGGTGTTGTTCGAGCGGTTGAACATCATCGCTCAGGCTGCCAAACAGGAAGCCTTTGTAGTTTTCAAAGCGCGGTAGGCGCTTGAGGTTGTGGGAACCATCCTGTTTGAACTGCTCAGGGTAGGCGCCGTTCTTCTCGTTCTTGGCTTTGAGCAGTTGGCCGTCGTTTTTGAATGTCCAGCCGTGGAACGGGCAGGTGAAGGTGCCTTTGTTGCCGCGCTTGCGGCGGCATAGGGTGGCACCACGGTGGGCGCAGGCGTTAATCAGGCCGTGCAGTTCGCCCTGCTTGTCGCGGGTGATAATCACTGGCTGGCGGCCCATGGTGACGGTCATGTAGTCACCGGGTTCCGCGACCTGGCTCTCGTGGGCCAGGAACAGCCAGTTGCCTTCGAAGATGTGCTTTAGCTCAAGTTCAAAGAAGTCAGGATCGGTGAACATGCTGCGGTGGCAGCGGAAGATGCCGTTATCGGGCTCATCTTGGACAGCGCCGCGCACGCGGGCTTCGAGCTGATCAAGCTGCGTCGTCATGATCTCTCTCCTCGGATTGATGATGTCGCGCTGTTATGTCTTGCGAAGGCGGGCCAAGGGGAAGGCCCGCATTGCTCAAGGCATGAGGGTTATACCTTGGCGGTACCGGCGAGCTGGCTGGCCAGATTCTGGTCGTCTTCTTTAGCCCGCGGGCGGGCGTGACGTACCTGCAGTTCGGCGGCGTCGGTTTGGGCCAGCTCCACATCGAACACCACGTGGGAGAAGGGGCCATCCAGGTCGCGCTTGGCGATCTCGGCCGGGTCGTCAATACGCTCGGCGGGCACCACCAGCTCTTCCCGTGTAGCAAAGGCGAAGTCGTCATAGGTGTAGGGGTCGCCCGCCAGGTTGATCTGTGTGGTCAGGTGCTGATGGCCCGGTGCGGAGACAAAGTAGTGGATATGCGCCGGACGCTCGCCGTGACGGCCCAGGGACTTGAGCACCACATCGGTGGGGGCGCCTTCGGGTACGCCGTAGCCGGAGGGGATAATGCTGCGCGCGGTGTAGCGGCCGTCGCTGTCCGCGTAGATCGTGCGGCGCAGGTTGTACTCGGATTGTGAGGGGTCAAAGAACGAGTAGCCGCCCTGGGAGTTGGCGTGCCAGATCTCGACCTTCGCACCGGCAATCGGGGTGCCATTCACATCGCGCACCTGGCCGGTCAGCCACATGGTCTCGCCCTCGGTCGTGTCATCGTCCATGCGCGCGAAGCCTTCCGCCTCGGGGGCGCCGGCCACGTATAGGGGGCCTTCGATGGTGCGTGGGGTGCCGCCGGTGCGCTTGGCTTCGGCATCGATAGCGTCCTGACGCATATCGAGGAAGTGGTCAAAGCCCAGCCCTGGGGACAACAGGCCGAATTGGGTCTGGCTACCCAGGGCATTGAGCAGGTTAACCGCCGCCCAGTACTCTTCCTCGGTGACATCGAAGTCATCGATCAGCTTGAACAGATCACCAACCAGGCGATGAACGATCTGCTTGGCGCGGTCGTGGCCGCCTGACTGATCAACGCCAGCAACGGCATTTAGGAAATCTTGAACCTCGGGCGTGTCGAATATTTTTACGGTCATGGTGAAACCCTATCGTTGGTTTTATTGTTGTCTTGGAGCCCGGCGATAGCGGTAGTACCTGCTGAAGAGTAAATACGCCTATCAAGGGCCTAAAGACGACAGTTGTTGTTATGTTCGTCACTAATATCGATCATGCTGCGACTTCCAGACCAATATCGTTTGAGTTCCTTCCCATACTTCATAGGTATCTCAGAGAGAGGGGATTTTGAATATTTGTTTCCTAAGTGGAGCCAGTAAAAAAAGCTAACCTTCTATTTTAAAAGTAAAATCGCTAAACATTAATACTAAGCCTGCTAATAATGCCCAGCCAGACTCATCATTAACTTAACCTTTAAACCAATATCGTGGTTTTTGCGTGGCATAACATTCAGCTGACCTGCTCCAAAGGAGGAACAATTAATTTCAACTTGCGACAAAAGGATAAAGGGACAGTTAAACGTAAAATGGGACAAAAAAGACCCGCACTGCAAAAGCAGACACGGGTCAAGGAGGATAACCACTATGAAGTTGCAGGAGTTGTGTGAGATCAGCCGCTCTTTTTGGCTACCTCGCGGGTGAATATGAACTCGAAATCCCTGGTTTCGAAGATGGCCGAAACAATCACGCCCAGAACTAACGCCCAGAACGTGGCGCCAATACCGAGAATCTGAATTCCCGACGCGGCAATTAGAAAGGCAAACAGTGCACCTATTTCATGTTTCTTGCCTGCAAAGGCGATAGCCATTGAGGAGGTGATGACCCGCATAAGTGCCAGCCCGGCGATAATGGCAATAAAGTAGCGCGGCGTAGCCTCCAGTAGGCTGACCACATAGCCGTAGAAAGGCGCGGCAACCACAAAGATAGCCCCAGCAATCACCGCCGCCACCCAACGTTTGTCATGAGCTCCCGCTTCTGGTGAGGCACAGACGCCGGTCATGGGGGCGGCAATACAGGTACTGTGCAGATTGAAAAAAGCAGACACCATGGTTCCGAAACCGCCCACCGCAGTGATTCCATTAGCGGGCACTTCTTTGTAACCCATTCCCTTCACTAGGCCGACACCCGCGGGGGTCTCCATGCCCACCAGGATAATCGCAAGCGGTAAACCATAGGTTAGAAAGGCGCCTAACGTGAATTCGGGAATGATGAACTCGGGAAAACGGATCGTCGCCTCGATACCGGACAAGTCAACCCCGGTTGCCATCAAGTACACAATGCCCGCCAGCATCGCCACAACCAGAGGCGGCACCTTACGTAAGAGGCGTGCAGAGAAGAAAAAAGCCAGGATCATGATAGAGGCTGGCACGATAGCGCTCTCCAACGGCTTAACCATGTTGAGGCCAAAGCTAAGTAGCATACCGCCCACCATGCCCATCACTATCGGCATCGGTATCAAACGCATAACGATACCCATCACTCCGGTCACGCCAGCAACTAGCGTAATAGCCCCCGCAATCAAGCTGGCGCCTAATGCAGCCTCTAGGCCGATTACAGGGATGACCGCTGCAAACATTAATGCACCGGGGATAGAGTTAGCCATTGGCAACGGCAAACGGTAATAGGCCGGCATGAAGAGTCCAAACAGGCCATTGATCATCAAGTAGCTGATCACCCAGATCATGATGAAGGAGGAATCCAGACCCGCAGACGTGCCAGCGCTGATGTGAACGACCCCAACGCTGAGCCCTAAAATTCCCGCCACTAGCCCAGTACTGGCGTTGTCGGCATTGAGGTCGCGCAGGAAATCGCGGGGCGCATGCCTTAGGCTGACGCCTTTCTCAATATGTTTCACGGTCTACTCCAGGGGATTATTGTGCTTAGAGTGATTGCTAGTTTTATCTAGAATTCACTATTGCTAACCAAGGTCACCGCCCGCTACGGGCAATACACTACCGGTGATATAACTGGCCTCTTCGGAAGCAAGGAATAAAATAGGGGCGACCATTTCATCCAATGTTCCATAGCGGCTCATCAAGCAGCTCTGCTTAGTCTGATCGATATGTGCTTGAAACCACGCCTTCTCAGTCTCGTTACTGGGCGTTGGCGTTCCACGCGAAATACGCCGTGGCGGGGCTTCGGTGCCACCGGGTGCCGTGGCGACGACACGAATACCGTGCTCGGCATACTCAAACGCCAGCGACGCAGTCATCGCATTGATACCGCCCTTTGCTGCCGAGTAGGGGATACGGTGAATACCCCGCGTTGCCGCTGAAGAGACATTGACGATGACACCGCTGCCCTGCTCAACCATGGTTGGCAGCGCCGCACGACAGCACCAAAGTGTAGGCATTAGAGAACGATTGATCTCTGCGGCGATTTGCGCCTCGCTAAACTCGGTAAAAGGCTTGAAGTTAATTGCGCCGCCAACGTTATTAACCAGAATATCGATGCGACCAAAGTGAGAGAGCGTCGCCTGCATGACTTGCTCGGCGCCTTCCCATTTTTCCAGGTCGGCTTGTACCGCAAACACTTCGCAGCCCTGCTTGCTTAGCTCAGCAACGATCTCGTGGATATCATCAGCGCGATCTACCAATACCAAGCGCGCACCTTCAACGGCGGCGCGCTCAGCAACCCGCTGCCCAATTCCTTGAGCAGCACCCGTGACCACCATTACTCGATCTTGAAAACGTGGGCCGTCAAAACGTTGATTGCTCATGCGCTCTCCCCCACTTGATTAGGTGTGAATTTCTCATAGTGGAAGCTCTGGGGCTCGATTCCTTCAGCGTCGAAGTACTTCAGCACAGCATCTACCATCGGGGGCGGACCACACAGGTAAACGTCCACATCGCCGTCATGCATTACCTCGGCGTCCATGTGGTGCGTCACGTAACCTTTACGCGAATGCTCGCTAGCCTCGTCGACTACCACTGTGGCGTAGGTGAAGCTAGGAATTTTTTCTACGAAGGCATCTAACGCATCCGTTTTGACTAGGTGGTCATCTTTATTGACGCCGTAAATCATATGAATCGGTGCATCACAGCCCTTTTCGACCAATTGCGCTAACATGGAGAGAAACGGAGCCAACCCAGTACCACCTGCCAGCATTAGCACCGGGCGCTTCACTTCCCTCAGGTAGAAGCTACCTAGCGGGCCAGTCAGCGTAAGCTTTTCACCCACCGCCGCGCGCTCGGTCAGGTAGCCGCTCATTACCCCGTTGGGGATGTTGCGAATTAAGAAGGTGGCGCGCTTATCCCCCGGCAATGAGCTGAAAGAGTAGGAGCGGTGCACCTCAGTACCGGGCACATCAATATGAATATACTGCCCTGGCAAAAAAGCGAGGCCTTCGGCATCATCCAAATCAACGACGAGCTCAATACTATCTTCGGAAAGTTGCTCAACTGCTGCTACCGTGCTCTCAACCTTGCCCACCTGTGTTTTACACAGCGTGGATGCCACTGGCACTTGAATAACGCAATCCGAAGAAGGCACCATCTGGCACGTGAGCACCTGGCCTTCAGCCGCTTCCTCATCGGAAAGCGCATCTTCCAGATACTCGTCACCCATGTCGAATTCGCCCTGTTCGCAGTGGCCTTTGCAGGTGCCACATACGCCGTCAGAGCAGTCCATCGGTAGGTTAACTTTTTGCCGGTAAGCGGCGTCGAGAACGGTTTCCCCCTCTTTACAGCCAATGAACCGGGTAACGCCGTCCTCAAAGTTGAGGGCAATGGTATAACTCATGGTGAATTCTCCTCTCCCCTCAGGTCACACGTGGTAAACGTCGATAACCTGATGGATATAGTCGTTATTCAACTGCACGACTTTTCTTGTGATCAGCGGGCTCTCACCCGACACGTCCAGGGTATAAAACGACGTGCCGAAGAAGCTGTCGGTCTTCTTGTAGCGGTGGTTGAGCGTGTGCCAGTTAAACCGCAGCTCTACCGTGTCGCCCTCTTGCGACAGGATCTCCAGGTTAGTCACCTGGTGGGTGGTGCGCGGTTCCGGCGTGCTCGCCCCGCTGCGCTCGGTCTTGATCCGGTAAACGCGGTCTTCTAACCCTTCACGGTTGGGGTAGTAGATCAGCGATATCTCGCTGTGTGGATCCCGGGTGAGCTGGTCGTCGTCGTCCCAGGCGGGCATCCAGAACTCGGCGTCCTTACGGTACAGCGTGAGCCACTCGTCCCACTCCCGGTCATCGAGTAGCCGTGCTTCACGGTACAAAAAAGCTTGGATGTCGTGATAGCTAATGCTCATGGCACTTCTCTCCTCTCTTCTGGCGCTGGGCGCTTAGGCGGTCGCGGTGGCGATAAATTGGCTGCGCTCTTTGTCGATGGCGCGCAGCATTTCGCTGACCCAGTGCTGGTGGTGCAGCACGTAGAGCCCTTCGTCTTCCGGGGAGGCGCCGCTGAGCAGGGGCTTCATGTCGATCGCTTGGGCCGTTTCATCGGCGCCTTCGATCCACTGTTGGGCCCCGCGGGAGAGGTCGTTCCATTCGGCCAGCGCGCCGTTGTAGCCTTCTTGGCAGGCGCGGAACTCTTCGAGGTCGTCGGGGGTGCCCATGCCGGAGACGTTGAAGAAGTCTTCGTATTGACGGATACGCACACGCCGGTCTTCGGCGGCTTCACCTTTGGGCGCGAAGCAGTAGATGGTGACTTCGGTTTTGTCCACGGCGATGGGACGGATCACGCGGATTTGCGTGGAGAACTGATCCATCAGGTAGACGTTGGGGTAAAGGCAGAGGTTGCGGGTCTGGTTGACGATGGAGTCAGCGCGGGCTTCGCCCAGCTGCTCCTGGATCCGCTCTTTGTGCTGATAGACCGGGCGCACTTCCGGGTTAAGCAGCCGGGTCCAGAGCATCATGTGGCCGTTTTCATAAGAGTAGAAGCCGCCTTTGCTCTTCGACCAGCCGTCGGCGTCCACTGCCTTGGTGCCGCCCGCGTCGTAGTTGCGGCGCTCCATGGTGGAGGCGTAGTTCCAGTGTACGGAGCTGACGTGGTAGCCATCGGCGCCGTTTTCGGCCTGCAGCTTCCAGTTGCCGGTGTAGGTGTAGGAGGAGGTGCCACGCAGGATCTCCAGGCCTTCCGGGGCTTGGTCGACGATGTTGTCGATGATCTTGGTGGTTTCGCCCAGGTGTTGTTCGAGCGGTTGAACATCATCGCTCAGGCTGCCAAACAGGAAGCCTTTGTAGTTTTCAAAGCGCGGTAGGCGCTTGAGGTTGTGGGAACCATCCTGTTTGAACTGCTCAGGGTAGGCGCCGTTCTTCTCGTTCTTGGCTTTGAGCAGTTGGCCGTCGTTTTTGAATGTCCAGCCGTGGAACGGGCAGGTGAAGGTGCCTTTGTTGCCGCGCTTGCGGCGGCATAGGGTGGCACCACGGTGGGCGCAGGCGTTAATCAGGCCGTGCAGTTCGCCCTGCTTGTCGCGGGTGATAATCACTGGCTGGCGGCCCATGGTGACGGTCATGTAGTCACCGGGTTCCGCGACCTGGCTCTCGTGGGCCAGGAACAGCCAGTTGCCTTCGAAGATGTGCTTTAGCTCAAGTTCAAAGAAGTCAGGATCGGTGAACATGCTGCGGTGGCAGCGGAAGATGCCGTTATCGGGCTCATCTTGGACAGCGCCGCGCACGCGGGCTTCGAGCTGATCAAGCTGCGTCGTCATGATCTCTCTCCTCGTATTGATGATGTCGCGCTGTTATGTCTTGCGAAGGCGGGCCAAGGGGAAGGCCCGCATTGCTCAAGGCATGAGGGTTATACCTTGGCGGTACCGGCGAGCTGGCTGGCCAGATCCTGGTCGTCTTCTTTAGCCCGCGGGCGGGCGTGACGTACCTGCAGTTCGGCGGCGTCGGTTTGGGCCAGCTCCACATCGAACACCACGTGGGAGAAGGGGCCATCCAGGTCGCGCTTGGCGATCTCGGCCGGGTCGTCAATACGCTCGGCGGGCACCACCAGCTCTTCCCGTGTAGCAAAGGCGAAGTCGTCATAGGTGTAGGGGTCGCCCGCCAGGTTGATCTGTGTGGTCAGGTGCTGATGGCCCGGTGCGGAGACAAAGTAGTGGATATGCGCCGGACGCTCGCCGTGACGGCCCAGGGACTTGAGCACCACATCGGTGGGGGCGCCTTCGGGTACGCCGTAGCCGGAGGGGATAATGCTGCGCGCGGTGTAGCGGCCGTCGCTGTCCGCGTAGATCGTGCGGCGCAGGTTGTACTCGGATTGTGAGGGGTCAAAGAACGAGTAGCCGCCCTGGGAGTTGGCGTGCCAGATCTCGACCTTCGCACCGGCAATCGGGGTGCCATTCACATCGCGCACCTGGCCGGTCAGCCACATGGTCTCGCCCTCGGTCGTGTCATCGTCCATGCGCGCGAAGCCTTCCGCCTCGGGGGCGCCGGCCACGTATAGGGGGCCTTCGATGGTGCGTGGGGTGCCGCCGGTGCGCTTGGCTTCGGCATCGATAGCGTCCTGACGCATATCGAGGAAGTGGTCAAAGCCCAGCCCTGGGGACAACAGGCCGAATTGGGTCTGGCTACCCAGGGCATTGAGCAGGTTAACCGCCGCCCAGTACTCTTCCTCGGTGACATCGAAGTCATCGATCAGCTTGAACAGATCACCAACCAGGCGATGAACGATCTGCTTGGCGCGGTCGTGGCCGCCTGACTGATCAACGCCAGCAACGGCATTTAGGAAATCTTGCACTTCGGGTGTATCGAATATCTTCACGGTCATGATGAAAACCTCTATTTTTATAGGCTTTTGTTTTATAAAAAGAACTGGCGCGTTCTATCGATAATTAACTGTCGTCGTCGCGCACTGAAGAGGGGTGACGGCACAGCGGTTTGACACTGATCTCCATATAGGGGAATAGCGGCAGGTTACTGACGAGTTCCTGCAGCTCAGCGTTGTCTTCCACGTCAAAAATACTGATGTTTGAGTAGCTACCCGCTACCCGCCACAAATGACGCCATTTACCCTGACGCTGTAGGTCTTGGGAATACGCCTTTTCCGTTGCCTTGATCTTGGCAGCCTGCTCGGCTGGCATGTCGGGCGGCAACTTAACGGTCATCTCAACTTGAAACAGCATATGGCTCTCCTCTTTTCATCGCGGGCGATCTAAACGATGGCTTTATTTGCCGTGGCGTTACTTTAGTGACGTTTACGTGCGTGACTGTTACTTACGTGAGTAGTGCGCCAACTTATCTTCATCCAGGGTGATGCCGAGGCCGGCCCCTTGCGGTAACTCCACTCCAAACTCGGTGTAGTTGAGAGGGGTAACGACGATGTCGTCTTGCAACAGCAGCGGGCCGAACATTTCCGTGCCCCAAGCCATTGTTGGCAGCGTTGCCCAGGCGTGTAGAGAGGCAGCCGTACCGATAGTGCCTTCCAGCAGGGTGCCGCCATATAAGCCAATGCCAGCCGCTTGGGCGACGTGAGCCAGCTCAAGTACCCCGTAAATACCGCCGGATTTGGCGATCTTTAGCGCAAAGGCACCACTGAAGCCGCCGCACACTAGATCAAGCCCGTCGCGGGCATCTTGCACCGCCTCATCGGCGAGCATCGGCACATTGAAGCGGTTAGCCAAGCGAACTAGGCCGGCATGTTCACGAGCGCTAATGGGCTGCTCAATTAACTCGATGCCAGCATCCTGTAGCACCTGAATACCGCGAACGGCGGTGGATTCATCCCACGCCTGATTAACATCAACTCGCACACTTGCTCGATCACCCAGCGCTTCCTTGATCGCCGCCACATGGCGCACGTCCTGATCCACCGGGTTAGCACCAATTTTTAACTTGAAGTCGCAGTGGCGACGCTGTTCTAAACGCAGCATGGCCTCATCAATATCTTTGGCGGTATCACCGCTGGCTAGCGTCCACAGCACGGGCAAGTGATCCTGACGTACGCCGCCCAGCAGCTCGGCGACGCTCAATCCCAAGCGTTTGCCCTGAGCATCCAACAGAGCTGTTTCTAATGCAGATTTGGCAATCATATTGCCGCGAGCATGGCGGTTAAGCCGAGCACGCAACTGGTGGACATTGTTGGAGGGCTGGCCGACCAGCAGTGGAGCTAGATAAGTATCAATATTGCGCTTAATGCTCTCTGGGCTTTCTGGGCCGTAGGCCAGGCCGCCAATGGTAGTGCCTTCGCCAAGCCCTTCGATACCGTCGGAGTGGCGCATGCGCACAATGACCATGGTTTGGCAGGCCATGGTGGTCATGGAGAGTTTGTGAGGACGGATGGTCGGTAGGTCGACCAGCAACGTCTCAATATGTTGGATGACGGTTGACATGCAGGCTCCAGCGTCTGGCAATCGTTGACTTGATGTCAGTTTGATTGCGTGAGGAAGAGGGAACCAATATTGTTTAGGTGCTTAGCCATACCGAGGAGGTATCAACAAAGGGAGATGACTGCCTGTTTTTTTAACGGGCAACTATTTTTATTAAACCACCTCTACCTTTGCTCAGCTTCTTCAGCCCTATTCACCTTCTTTAATTTCCTTTACTAATCAATAGATTGATAAATACGGTGGCATTTTAAAGGCGGTTTACACATAAATGAGCGACGTAATGATGGGTAAGGCATAGCGACACGGTGAGTAGATAATATCTGCGACTAACTATTAACGTGATGGCACACTTTCCATACGCCAAAGCCAGCTGAGTGGTGTTTCTTTTACGACAAAAGAATAAGACACATCATTGAGACATGAGGTGTAAAGGACAGGAAGGCAGCACGACGCTAATCACACGATTTAGTCGTACTGCCAACAATAATAAGCGCTAACTCTCTAAAAACTCACTTACATCTGGCAATCAGCATCGGGTGACTCGAGTAGCTCATGCGCTACCGATAATACTTCGTGCCGACCATCGCGGATCTCACGCAGGTAGATATTTTGTATCGGGTGGTGGGACTTGGAGAAGCGCAATGATCCACGTGGGCTCTGCAGCTCAACGGCAGCGAGTGCGTCAATGAGTGCATCGCGGTCAGTGGAATCACCTTCTACTGCATCAAGCGCTTGTATGAGCATGGCACCAGTGTCATAACCATGCACGGCATAAGCATCAGGCATCTCACCGTAAGCCTCTTGATAAGCAGCTACGAAGCTCTGATTTTCTTCACTCTCCAGCGTTTCAGCGTAGTGTAGCGTCGTTAACACCCCCTCGCCCGCGCCCCCTAATGCTGCCAAATTACCTTCGGTCATAAAGCCAGAGCCCAACAGGGGAATATTTTCCTTAAGTCCGGCTGCAGCGTAGTCACGCACAAAGCTGACACCCCCTCCACCCGCGAAGAACGTATAAACCGCGTCGGGATTGAGGCTGGCTATTTGCGTCAAATAACTTTGAAACTCAGTACTGGGAAAAGGAACCAGAATTTGCTCAATAATCTCACCACCGGCTTCCGTAAACGCCTCCTCAAAAGCAGCAATATCCTCTTTACCACCGGCATAATCCCAGGTAATCGTTACCATCTCACGGTGGCCGCGATCATAGGCTACTTTCCCCATAGGGTAACTGTCCTGCCACATGTTATGTGAAGTACGAAATACATTGGGCATGCAAAGTTCGTTCGTTGCTGCCCCCAAACCAGCATTGGGAATAATGGTAATAGCGCCGGTTTGCTTGGCCACGCGGAGCATCCCCATGGCCACACCTGAGTGGACAGGGCCAATAACAACGTCGACCTCGTCACTGTTCACTAATCGGCTCATATTCTGGGGGGCCTTGGAGGGATTGGCCTCGGAATCAAGCTGGACATACTCGACTTCACGTCCTCCAAGCTGTCCACTATTCTGCTCAATAGCGAGTTTCAAACCATTGGTAATAGCCTCGCCCAGTGCCGTGTAGGTACCCGTATAGGGCAACATTAAACCTAGCTTTACAGGCTCGCCATCTTCAGCCATCGCAAGTTGCCCTGCCAGCAAAAAGCCTGCCCCAAGTAACGACGTCAGTGTTGTATTATTTGTTTTCATCGTTGCACTCTTTGTTGTAGTTCGTCTTTATAAAAGAAGTTATTGCTTTAAATGGATAGTTTTTGGTTCACCCCCCCAGTTCTCGCTTGTTTCAAACTGCAAGCTATTTTTAGCGGCAATCACATCGTCGTGTGGGTCATGATTCCACAGCCACTCGAAGCGACTCTCAAGATTGTTAATTAGCTCGGCTTCGTCGTCGCCGATGCCCTCTCCTGCATATTCGTAGACATCGCCCGCCTCATGGGAGGTACGCTGCACTTTGCAGGTACGGCTATGGCGTACTTGTTCAAAGGCAGACAACACAGTGCTCACGTTGTGGCTACGGCAACTGGCATCCGCCAGCAGAGTCGCCAGCACATAGGCGTCCTCCAGCGCCTGACCGGCCCCCGCCCCCTGGTGAGGCACTAACGCATGGGCGGCGTCGCCAACGATCAGTACGCGGTCGCGCTGGTAGCGGGCAAGCTCAGGTAACTCATGCAGCGCCCAGCGCGTTGGCTCAGGAATGCATTCAAGAATGGCTTGGCAAGCCGGACTCCAACCTTCAAATACTTCTAGCATTTCCTCCTGGCTGACGGCTTGAACCCACTCTTCGCCTTCGGGCAGTTTAGGGTTCGGTATCGAACGATCCGTAATGAAGGCCACGACGTTAACGAGTTGGGACTGCTTAACCGGGAAGGTCAAAATATGGCGATCTTTGCCAAGATACATCTGGGGGACTAGCGCTAACCGTTTCTCGCTGCCTTTAGCCTCTAATGCAGCCTCAAGCTGGCCGGTGGGGATCATGCCGCGATAAGCGTAGGTTCCACTCCAAAACGGGGTAATTTCACCATACTGCTCCGGGGGCAGCACATGAGAGCGCACCGCAGACCTAATACCGTCAAAGCCGATGATCACATCGCCAGTAAAGTGAGTGCCATCGTCGAAGCTGGCGGTGGCGCTATCGGCTTCTTGCTTAACGCCTATACAGCGTTTGCCAAAGTGGGCGATGCCCTCAGGCAGATTGGCGACAATGGCATCCAGAAAATCGGCACGATGCACCGAGGATTGGCCAACACCTGGCGCTAAGCTGGCGGTTAAGTAAGTGTCATCGCTACCACGCCGCCATTCAAACCAAACATCCTCAAAGGGCGCTGGTGAGGAATCGGCAATACGCTGATAAGCGTTTTCCAACCCCAATAGCTGAATGGCTTTTACCGCATTGGGGCCAAAGGAGACACCCGCACCAATCTCGGAGAACTGGGGAGCAGCTTCGAAAAGCTGTACATCAAGGTGGCTATCTCGAGATAGCGCGACGGCGAAGGCCACGCCCCCAATACCACCACCGACGATGCCAATCGAAAGACGTTTTGGCTGTGTATTTGCTACTGTGCTGTTAGCTACCATGATTTAACTCTGCTCAGGGGCTTATCGTTATATGTTGAGCGCTATGCTCTCCCCCTAACGCTATTCGGAAGCCTCAACTGCCACCACACAGCTTCTTTCATTCAGACTATAAACGGCGCTAATAACAAGATGAATCAACCAGTTAAAAACCTCTCTGACGGCTACATTCGACTATTGTGGAATACATTGCGAGGCGTAAGGTGATGGAGAAACTTGCCAACATTGACCTGAATCTGCTGGTTGTTTTTGACTTGTTGTACCAAGAACAAAATACACAACGGGTGGCGCTGCGCTTGGGTATCACCCAACCGGCGGTGAGCCATGCACTGAAGCGTTTACGCCACTTGCTGGAGGACGAACTTTTCGAGCGCACATCGCAAGGCCTGCAACCTACGCCCCGTGCCAGTCGACTTCACCCCGGTATTGCGGATGCGTTGGCACGCATGAACGACACGCTGAGCCTATGCGACGATTTCAACCCCGCGAAGAGTGAGCGCACTTTCCATATCAACATGACCGATATCGGTGAAATAGTATTTCTGCCACGCTTGCTGCAACATCTTTCACGCCATGCGCCGGGGGTTTCACTCAATACCGTGCGCAGCCACCATAATGACCTGAAAAACGAGATGGAGGAGGGAGAGATAGATTTGGCAGTTGGTCTGATCCCGCAACTAGGGGCAGGCTTCTACCAGCAGCGACTGTTTGTACAACGCTACGTTTGCTTAATGCGCGAGCATCACCCCCTCGCTGCGGAGGAGTTTAGCCTTGAGGCGTTTCGCGCAGCGCATCACGCTGTGGTGGTTGCTCGGGGCACGGGGCATGGCATTATCGAAGAGCAGCTTGCGCACGCTGGGGTTGTGCGCCCAGTTCGGTTAACACTGCCGCATTTCGCAGCTGTTCCCTATATCGTCAGCAGCAGCGATCTAGTGGTGACGGTCACCGATAAATTAGCCGAGGCAACGCGAACACGTTTCGGGTTAGCCATTCGTGAGCACCCCCTAACGTTCCCAGAAATCCCGATTAATCTTTTCTGGCACCGTCGCTTTCATCAAGACCCAGGCAACCGCTGGCTGCGTGGGCTGATGTTTTCTCTGTTCTCTGAATAGGGGTCATTAACGCCTAGGAGCTCGGCTTCGCCCAAGCGGCGCGGGTGCTATGGGCTGCCGTTTTATTGGTAATTTTCCAGATGCCGTCAACCTTTACCAAGGCAATCACATCGACCCAGGAATCCGCCAGGTTGTCGCTATTATCAAAGCCTAGCAATACGCTGGCGACCTCTCCCGCCTGGGTGACAGCAATAAAGCGGCTCGTCACTTTACGGTGGCTAGCCGCCCAGCGCTCGAAACGGTCGCTGATTAGGTCGGTTGCCAACTTACCATCAGCATCCACAGCAAAAATCCACGCGTCCTTATGAAACGCCTCCTCCAGCTTTTCTCGACCGCCTTGAAAGCCATCGACATATAGCTGCACAACGCGTTTGATCTCGTCGATCTCAGGTGCATCACCTACGACAGTAACATTGGTCATCTCTCTACTCCTGCGGTTTTATTGCCGGTTTTGTCGTGTTTATAACCCAAGCATCTCACGCGCCTGTTGCCAGGTAGCCACTGGTCGCTGGTACTTTTCGCATAGGGCGACGGTGCGCTCGACCAACGCCGCGTTGGAAGGCGCCAGCGTTTCGCTATCCAGGCGCACGTTATCTTCAAGCCCGGTACGGGTGTGGCCACCAGCGGCGATAGACCACTCATTAAGAAGGTATTGGCTGGCGCCAATACCTGCGCCGCACCACTGTGCATCCGGCGCCAGCCGCTTGAGCGTCTCGATATAGAAATCAAACGTTGGCTTGTCCGCTGGCATCGAATTCTTAACGCCCATGACAAACTGCACATAGAGCGGTGCTTTCAGCTTTCCCTGCTTGGAGAGTGCAACCGCCTGATGGATATGCGACAGATCAAACGCTTCGATTTCAGGCTTCACGTCGTACTTGAGCATCTCATCGGCAAGCCACTCCACCAACTGCGGCGGATTCTCGTAAACACGATTGGGAAAGTTATTGGAGCCCACCGAGAGGCTTGCCATATCGGGCTTCAGCGGCAGCATCCCGCCGCGTGCCTCGCCAGCGCCAGATCGCCCGCCGGTAGAGAGCTGAATAATCATGCCGGGGCAGTGCTTCTTGAGCCCTTCCATCAGCCGGCCAAACTTCTCCGGGTCAGAGGAAGGCGTTTGGTCATCGTTACGCACGTGGCAGTGAGCGATAGTAGCCCCCGCCTCGAAAGCCGCCTGAGTACTTTCAATCTGCTCTTCAACCGTGATGGGCACGGCAGGATTGTTCTCTTTGCGTGGCAGGCTGCCGGTAATGGCGACGCAAATTATGCAGGGTTGAGACATGGAAACCTCTTTGTTCTTATTACGAACACTAATTTTTATTGCGAACAAAATAGAATGGATATTTATCAACGTCAAATCGAAATCGCTGCCAGTGACGTTTGCAGGCCCGATTTAGAAAGAGACATCGAATACCAGAGGGACAATGGTGTAGAGCGCGACCATGATCACCAGTAAGCCGATAACGTTGAGCCAGATACCTGCACGGATCATGCTCTTAATCGGAAGATCACCCGTTGCAAAAGCCACGGCATTGGAAGGGGTCGCCACCGGCAACATAAAGGCGCAGCTCACGGCAAAGGTAACCACGATGGTCATCAGAAAAGGTTCGATACCCAGTCCCACGGCAATAGATCCCATAATCGGGAAGAAGGCAGCCGCCGTCGCCGTGTTGCTGGTGAGCTCGGTCAATAGGATGATCACGAGAGCAGTGATAGCTAAAATCACAATTGGCGGCAGTCCTGACAGTCCCGAGACGCTCTCGCCAACCCACGCACTCAAGCCAGTGGCGGTGAACTGGGCTGAGAGTGTTAGGCCACCGCCAAACAAAATCAGTACCCCCCAGGGCACGTCACGGGTAGCCGACCACTCCAGCAACGCCCCTTTTCCTTTAGAGGCAGGAATCACAAACATCAGAATCGCCGAGAGAATCGCCACACTAGTATCGTTGATGTTACCCAACCACGGCAGCGCACTCTGCACGACAGGAATTCTCGCGATTAACGGCAGGAATACCCAACAGAACACTGCTCCGGCAAAGACCATCAATACACGTGACTCTTCAGGCGACAGTCGGCCCATCCCCTTGAGCTCTGTCTCAATCATCGCCCGGCCACCCTGGATGTTCTCAACTTCCGAGCGGAACACCAGTTTGTTAAGCACAAACCAAGCCAGCATCAGCATGGTGAATGAGAACGGCACACCCACCAGCATCCAGTGGCCAAACCCGATGCTAAGCCCATGGGTGTCTTCCATATAGGCACGCATCAGCGCCATAGGTGGCTGGCCGATCAATGTGGCCATGGAGCCGATGGTGATGGCATAGGCAATGCCCAGTAGCACAGAGGCCGAAAACTTGGGCGTGTCATCACCGTTACCCAGTGACTTCACTAGCGCGATGATCGAGCCTCCAATTGGCACCATAATCACTGCGGTGGCGGTATTGCTCACCCACATGGTGATAAACCAGCTAGCGAACATCAAACCGAAGACGATTTGAGCAGGCTTAGTACCCACGGTGAGCACCGTCAGTAGCGCGAAGCGGCGGTGTAAATTCCAGCGTTGCGTTGCCAAGCCCAGCAGGACGCCCCCCAACACTAGAAAGACAATGCTGTGGGCATAGGGTGAGGCAGTCTCACCAACTGAGGCAATATCGAAAAAAGGGAACAGAACAAGCGGCAGCAGCGATGTAGCCGGAATGGGGATTGCCTCTGTCATCCACCAGGTGGCCATCAGCATAGCAATGCCCGCCACTAGACGAGCATTGAAGGCCAGCGTTTCAGGCAAAAGGAAGAAAACACCCAAGCCAATGACGATACCCATTACAAGTGAGATTGGCTTGAAAGCAGAGGCTTCAGCGTAGGGCGCTTGTTCAACGGCCCCTGTGGTATGCGACATGTTCGTTTTACCTGCATAGCAATAACGGTGCAGGTGAGTGTTACGTATGAAATGTTGTGCTACCAATACCTCTCAGGTTGATTTGTATACCTAACTGAGCAAATTGATATGACTACATAAAAATAAAAATAGGCAATTAAATCATATATTTAACTATAAAATAGCTGCCATTTTCGTGTCTAACTTATTCGTAACTACCACAAGGGATAGGAATATCTTGCTTAATTACACGTATAGTTTACGACTAATGGATGCTCTAATACTGGCGCCGTCATCAGCTACATATGAGGAGTACCTGAATAGATGTAGTTAGCGCCATCACGAGCAGTAAATGATTGCGCAGCTTTCTTGACACTGCGCTCGACCACTCAATGGTTACGCATTTTTTGCAGATTGCCAGCCGTTCCAGCGGCTGTTAGCTACCGTTGATTACAGCCAAAGCAATCCACCCGAATATCACTACTCCCCTGCACGCTGCTTTTGCTTGGTATCACACGCTTATTCGCAACGAGCTAAAGCTGGACGAAAACTCGCTAATGCTCTGCAGTATAGCGTTTGGGTACGAGGATTCTGTTATATCTGAGAACGCGTTGATGACCAAGCAAGAAAACGCCAATAACGTCACTACGCTTCATGGTGTTTAGGTATAAAAAAAGCCCAAGCGTTAGCTTGGGCAAAGAGGATAAATGGACAAAGGGTAGACGCTATTCCAACGGTTCGTAGGGCAGCCCCACATAGTTTTCCGCGATGGTGGTCAGCCCCGCTTTAGAGCTGGTCACGTAGTCCAATTCGGCTAACTGCATGCGGCTGTTAAAATCCTCTTGGTCAGAGAAGTTGTGCAGCATGGAGGTCATCCACCAGGAGAAGCGCTCCGCCTTCCAGATGCGCTTCAGGCAGGTTTGCGAATAGCGCTCGATCAAATCCGTGCGGCCTTCCTGGTAGACCTTCATCATTAGCCGATAGAGCGTATTCACATCGCTGGCGGCCAGATTAAGCCCTTTGGCACCGGTGGGCGGTACAATATGCGCTGCATCACCGACCAGGAACAGCCGCCCGTACTGCATGGGTTCGACCACGTAGCTGCGCAGCGGTGCGATGCTCTTCTCGATGGAAGGCCCGGTGACAAGCTTGGCGGCCACCTCGTCAGGCAGGCGGCGCTTGAGCTCTTCCCAAAAACGCTCGTCAGACCAATTTTCTACCTTTTCATCTAACGGCACTTGGAGGTAGTAGCGGCTGCGGGTAGCGGAGCGCATGCTGCAGAGGCTGAAGCCGCGCTCATGGCTTGCGTAAATCAGCTCATCGGAGACCGGCGGCGTATCCGAAAGCATACCCAACCAGCCAAACGGGTAAACCTTTTCGAACTCTTTTATGCGCTCTTGAGGGATCGCCTGACGAGAGACTCCATGGTAACCATCGCACCCGGCGATGTAGTCGCACTCAAGCCTGACCGTTTCACCGTTATGTTCAAAGGTGAGATAGGGGCTGTCACTCTCCAGGTCGTGAGGCTGGACGTTGTCTGCTTCATAAAGCGTGGTTGCGCCAGCGGCTTCGCGAGCCTCCATTAAATCCCGCGTTACCTCCGTTTGGCCGTAAACCATGACTTTACTGCCGCCGGTAAGTTCATCCAGTGCTACTCGCACGCGGCGGTTGTCGAAAACAAGCTCAAAACCGTCATGGGGTAAGCCCTCTTCATCCATACGCTGGTCAACACCCGCTTCGCGCAGCAAATCCACCATGCCCTGCTCAAGCACACCGGCGCGGATACGGCTCAATACATACTCACCGCTGCGCCGCTCAACAATCACATTATCAATGCCTTGGCGATGGAGTAGCTGCCCCAGCAGTAGGCCAGAAGGGCCAGCACCAATAATCGCGACCTGTGTCTTCATAGGGGATGCCTCATCGTTGTCATTATCAAAAACTTATGACTTGTATTTTTCAATGAAACACGCCGCATAATAAGGCATGATCTAGATCAATTATTGGACATTTAACGTGTTATTACTCAACCTTAGTCGTATAGGAGATGTAGGTGATGCCAGCCTCGTCGGCAACGTCCGTTCCGGTATTTAAGCTCTATGGCGAGACGCAGCATTGGCCCACGCCAGACTTGCTTCACTGCGAATCCATCCCTGAGCGCAGCCAGCTACATGACTGGCGTATACGCCCGCATCGCCATGCCGACCTGGTGCATATTCTGTTTATTGCGCAAGGTAGCGTTGAGTTAGAGCTGGAGGGAACGAGCCATCAGCTGCAGAGCGCCAGCGCGATCGTGGTGCCCGCGATGACTATTCACGGCTTTATCTTTTCACCGGATGTGGAAGGTCACATTATTACCCTGGCCAAACCGCTGGCCGACCACTTACATACACTAATGGGTGAGAACAGTACGCTAAAAAAAGCCGACTTCTACCCGCTGCTACAGGCCAACCGGGCTGAGCGAATTGCCACCCTGGTCGCTCAGATCGACCAGGAGTACCGCCAACCGGCCCCCGGCCGGAACAGCCTGCTCGAAGCACTTATTCAAGCCTTGGTGGTCGAGCTATCGCGCCTAGTGGCGTATACCGGCAGCACGGCAAAGCGCTACGGCCCCCGCCAGAGTGACAAAGGACGGCAGCATTTAGAGCGCTATCAAGCGCTGATCGAAGCGCACTATCGCGAGCAGCCGAGTATTGAACAGTTAGCCGAGCAGATTGGGGTGAGTAGTGCGCACTTGAATATGCTCTGCCGCCAACTCGCCGGACATAGCGCCCTGCAGTTGCTGCATGAACGTTTGCTGCTGGAGGCCAAGCGCCAGCTCACCTATACCAATATGACCATTGGCCAAGTCTCTGACAACTTAGGCTTCTCTGAACCGGCTTACTTCACGCGTTTTTTTAAGCGCAATACCACGCTTTCACCACGGGATTTTCGCTTGCGGCAGCAGGCCCCACGATAAACGCCAGGCTCCTTGACTGCTCCGCCGCTAACCCAACTGTTTTCCGCGTGCCCGAAGATCGCCAGGTGATACCCCATAGCGCTTGCGGAACACCCTAGCAAAATGCGCACCATCAGAAAAACCGTGCTCCAGAGCGATATGAGTGATGCTGCGCCTTTGAGGAGTGGCGTCTAACAGTGCCAAGTAGCACTGCTCCAAGCGTAATTCACGGATGAATGCTGCGGGTGGTGTCATACGGTAACTAACGCCGGAACTCATCGTAAAGCCCTCGCACCGACATATTCAGGGCATAGGCCAGATCTTCAGGAGCCAGCAGCGTATCGGCAAGGCGCTCAAGCACCACACGTCGTGCTTTGGTAAGCCGTTCACTGGGCATGGGTGCGTTATAAAGCTGCTCCCTTTGGTAGCGCCAGAAAGACCCGAACACCAGCTCCAAGGCGGCGTCTTCCACGTGGCCCATCGATGGGTCACTGCCCCACCTCAGCTGAACGCGCAGTGCGGCTAGCGCAGCATGAGCAGCGGCATCTACAGGGATGGCAAGCCCTTCACAACGTTCGGCCAACCGTCGCCATTCAGGCATATCGGCAAGATCGACTTTCAGCATCAGGGCTCGATAATCCCCGTGGGTATGCAGCTGATAGGGGCTCGATAGCCGATAAATAGTCATCTTGCCAGGGGCTAACCGGATGGTTTGGCCGCCCTGTGTCATCAGCGCTCCACCGCGTAATTGCCAAACCAGCTTAAAGATATGATCGCCATCGGTCTGCGCCGCTAGCCGTGGTGTGCGAGCAACGCGCACCGGCGAGCTGGCGATGTATACCAGTCGACTTTGCAGCAAGTCCTGCCCTCGCAGCCTGGCGAAAAACGTGGACGTTAATGGTGCGACCTCAAGGGGCAGCAACTGCCTTTCGTTTGCTTGCACGAAAGACTCCAGACTGGTGGTGCTTAACGAGAATGGCGGCGCTCTATCGGGGAATGCTGCCCCTCTTGAGGTAAGGGCATTCATGTCAGGGTGACTCCGATTTTGTTGTTTCTATTATTGATAGGACTTCACGATTATTTAGCTTGATCCAGGTGCTTATGCTTGGCAACCCACCGTTGCAGAAATCGTCAAGTAATCTGCAGGGATGCACAAGACCAAGCACGCGATGCGGCATTGAATGGGGTAGCCGCAACAGGAGAAGCATCATGCAAAATAATCATAAATTTCACGCCCTCATTAATGGTGAGCTGGTCTCTGGCACTCAGCAGATGCCCGTCATCAATCCCAGTAATGAAGAGACCCTGACCTACTGCCCCCAGGCCACGCCTGAAGACGTCGAGCGTGCCATTGGCGCGGCAAGAAAGGCGTGGCCAGCCTGGCGGGACGCGCCCATGGAACAACGCCGCCAGACGTTACACGCCATCGCCGACTGCATTGAGGAAAATGCCGAGGAGCTGCAGCGGTGGATAACCCTGGAACAGGGTAAGCCTCTGGCAGGCGCCGCGGTCGAAACCAGTCAGGCTCCGGCCATCTTGCGCTATTTCGCTGAAATGGATCTTTCACCCCGCACGCTGCAAGACGACGAGCGCCAGCGCGCTGAACTCCACCGACGCCCCCTAGGCGTTGTGGCCGCTATCGTGCCCTGGAATTTTCCGCTCGTGATGGCCTGCTACAAACTGGGGCCAGCGCTGATTGCGGGCAACACCTGCCTTATCAAGCCAAGCCCCACCACACCGCTGGCGACCCTGCGCCTGGGTGAACTGATTGCCGACCTGGTACCGCCAGGCGTGGTCAACATACTCCCGGACGGTGGTGATGTTGGCCCCTTGCTCACCGGCCATACCGGCATCAATAAGGTGTCCTTCACGGGTTCCACGGCCACCGGCCGGGCAGTCATGCGTTCTGCAGCCGATAGCTTGCAGCGCCTCACCCTGGAGCTGGGTGGCAACGACGCCGCCATCGTGCTGGACGATGTGGACGTCGACGCCGTGGCACCACAGCTGTTCGCGCTGGCCTTCGTCAACTCCGGCCAGGTGTGCATGTCGATTAAGCGCCTCTATATTCAGTCTGGCATCTACGACCGCATGTGCGACGCCCTCGCCGAGCTGGCCCGCGACGCCAAGCTAGGCGAAGGATTAGACCCAGAGACTCAGTATGGCCCCGTGCAGAACCGTAAACAGTTCGAGGCCGTGCAAAAGCTACTGGAGCAGGCCCCCCAGCACGGCCGCGTTATTGCTGGAGGCAATACCTACGGCCCAGGCTACTTCGTCGAACCCACCTTGATTCGCGATATCGAGGAAGGTAACCCGCTGGTGGATGAAGAGATTTTTGGCCCGGTACGCTCACTGCTGCGTTTTGATGATATCGATGAGGCCATAGCGCGAGCCAATAACTCACCTTATGGCCTGGGCGGTTCGGTATGGACGCAAGACCTCACGCTGGGCAAACAGATCGCCTGTCGGTTGGAATCAGGCAGCGCCTGGGTCAACCAGCACTTCGCCATGGCGCCGCACATTCCTTTCGGCGGCCATAAGCAGTCCGGCATCGGGGTGGAGTTCGCCGAGGCAGGACTTCACGAATACACCGCGATTCAGTCGGTGGTGATCGCTAAGTAACTCACTTGAACCTAACCGGGAGCATGCCATGAATATCATTGCCGCCGTTGCCCGCTCGCCTCGGGCACCATTTTCTATCGAAACGCTACAGCTTGAAGCGCCCCGTGCGGGCGAAATCCTGGTGCGTGTGGTCGCCACCGGCATTTGTCACACTGATATCGCCATGCGCGACCAGCAGCTACCTACACCTCAACCCGTGGTACTCGGCCATGAAGGCGCCGGTATTGTTGAATCGGTTGGGGCCGGAGTGACCAAAGTGGGAGTCGGTGACCCTGTGGTCATGACCTTCAACTCCTGCGGGCACTGCCCCAGTTGCTCGGGTGGCCAGGCCAGCTACTGTCATGATTTTTTCCCACGGAATTTCTTTGGCACCCGTGCCGATGGCTCCAGCGGCCTATCGAAAGACGCCGAGCCGGTTCACGCCAATATCTTCGGCCAGTCCTCCTTCGCCAGCCACGCCCTCTGCCATGAACGCAATATCGTCCAGGTGCCCACTTCAGCGCCACTGGAACTGCTCGGCCCCCTGGCCTGCGGTGTGCAAACCGGTGCTGGTGCAGTGCTGAACTCGCTTGCTGTGGCACCGGGCGATTCACTGCTGGTGTTTGGCACCGGCTCCGTGGGGCTTTCCGCGATCATGGCGGGGGGGGTCGCCGGTGCGACCACCATCATTGCGGTCGACCTCCATGAACAGCGGCTGGCACTGGCAAAAGAGCTTGGCGCTAGTCATGCCATTCCCGCCAACGCAGACGACCTGATGACTCAGATCTTCGACGCTACGGGCGGCATCGGCGTTGATCATGCGCTCGATACCACGGGCCTGCCCACCGTCATTCAAACAGCAGTGGATGCACTGGCGCCGCGTGGCACATGCGGGATTGTTGGCGCCTCCGACCCCACGACCACGGTGGAACTGAATCTGACCCATATGATGTCAGCGGGGCGTAGCCTGCGGGGCATTGTGGAAGGCGACTCGCTGCCCGATATCTTTATACCGGCGCTGATTCGGCTGTATGAGCAGGGCCGCTTTCCCTTTGATCGGCTGGTGACCTTCTACGATTTTGATCAGATCAACCAGGCGATCGACGATGCCGAGCATGGCCGGGCAATAAAACCCATCGTGCGTCATCCTATCCACTAAAACGCGCATCGTTGGTTATTTTATTCCCTCGCCTGTCGTCGACTATTTTCTCCTCAAAACCTGCTCAGCCCGGCCTTGCGCCGGGCGGCTTCCTCTCTCAACAGCGGTAATGACGATATTGTACGTCGCTTATTTCAATTTACTTAAAGTAAAAAGAAGGTCGAGAGCACCGGGAAAAGAATCAAAAGCGTCAGGCGCAGCAAGTCAGACACTACAAAGGGTGTAACCCCTTTAAATATCTCCCCCAGCCCCACGTGCGGCGCCATCGCTTTAATCACAAACACGTTCATCCCCACCGGCGGGGTCATCAGTCCCAGCTCAACGGTCAGTACGGTCAAAATACCGAACCATACCGGGTCGATACCCATTGCCTGAATAATCGGATAAACCACCGGTACGGTGATTACCAGCATGGCGATGGAGTCCATAAACATTCCCAGCACAAAGTAGAGCGCCAGAATGCACAGCACCACGACGATAGGGGTTAGATCCATGCCGTAGAGCAGGTCAGTGATAGAGAACGAAATGCGCGACACCGAGATGAAGTAACCCAGCGTTTCAGCCCCCACCAGCATAAAGAAAACCACCGCGGACAGCGCCAACGTCTCTTGTACGCTATGCCATAGCTGCGCACCGCGCATGCCTTTCGCAAGGGCATAAAGCAGCGTGGCGAACGCCCCGACGCTAGCGCCCTCCGTCGGTGTAAAGGCACCAAAATAGATACCTAAAATCATCACCAGGAAAACGCCAAAGAAGGGCACTAAGCCGGTCAGCGATAGCAGCTTCTCTTTCCAAGCAGTGGGTTCACCCGCTACCGCCAGGGAGGGGCGCAGATACATGACTACCGTAATGGTCAGTGAATACATCACCAGCCCCAGCAGACCGGGAATCAGCCCCGCCATGAACATATCGCCAACGGACTGTTCGGTAAGAATGGCGTAAATAAGCAGCGCGATACTGGGCGGAATCATAATGCCCAGCGTGCCGCCTGCAGCCAGCGCGCCAGTTGCTAAACCACGGTTATAGCCATAGCGCTCCATCTCCGGCAACGCTACCCGGGTCATGGTGCTCGCCGTGGCTAACGAAGAGCCGGAGATAGCGGAGAAGATGCCGCAAGAGCCCACGGCTGCAATCGCCAGGCCGCCCTTCCAGCCACCGCAAATAATACGTGTTGAATCAAACAGCTTACCGGCCATCCCCGAATGAGCAGCCAGCACGCCCATCAAGATAAACATAGGCACGGCGCTGAAACTGTAGTTAGAGAGTACTTCCACCGGTACGGTTTTTAACTGCGCTACAGCCGCATCCCAACTAATGATTTGCGCAAACCCCAATACCCCCACAATTAGCATGGTTAAGGCGACCGGTACGCGCAGAATCATCAATACCAATAAAAGCCCTAGCCCAATGGCACCAATCGCTTCACTCCCCATGAGTTGCCTCCTCACCCACTGCATAAATAACGCCGAGCAAGGCGTGAATAAAGCTACGTATCCCCAGTAGCAAGCTGAGCACTGCTGCCAACTGGTAAATCGGCCCCAAGGGTAGCCGCAGGTCTTGGGTTATTTCGCCGTGCCGACTGGCCGCTGCGGCCGAATCCAGCAAACCCACAAACAGAATCAGCCCCAGCGCCATAAAGCCGAGGAAAAAGAGCCCCTGCAGGCGATTTTTTATCGCTTGCGGCAAGCCGTGGGAGAACGCCTCTACCACCACTTGGCTTTTCTCCACATTAGCCGCCATGGCCGCTAGTAGCGCAAACAGCATCAAATAGCTAACCAGCTCTACACTGCCAGAAACGCGCAGTGCAATCGCACCTTCCGTTATACGCGATAGATAACGCGTACTTACATCAGCGATGGTAACTGCCAGCAACCCAATCAGTGCGATGCCAGCCACCAAGCGACAAATGAGGGCCAGCCAGTGGCTGGCCCTATAGAGAGTAGACTTCATATAACCTTACCCCTATTGGGTACCACACGACTCACTGGCTGCCAGGGCTGCTTGATATACATCTCGGGCCTGGTCCAGACCGCGCTCTTCCAGCTGCGTTAGGTAGTTTTCAATACCGGTTTCGAGCGGTTCTTGCCAATCAGGATGCGCTAACGGATTTTCGATTTCGCGAATGGTATGGCCTGCATCAGCAGCTTCTTGTTTGCCTTCTACATCAAGCCGATCAAACACCGCACCGGCGTTTTCAGCCCACTTCATGCCTGAGTTATTATCGATTACCGCTTGTTGCTCTGGCGTCAGGCTGTCATAGGCGCGCTGGTTCATGGTGGCGACGAAGATCAGCGTATAAAAGGGCACTTCGGTGTGATAACTCACTAGCTCGTTGATGCGGAAGCCTTTGAGGCCTTCCCAGGGAAAGCTCAAACCTTCAATAACACCACGCTGCATGGAGGTGTAGATATCGGGAGCTGGCATGCCCACGGGAATCGCGCCCATATTTTCCAGCATCTCGCCCGCTACAGCGGTGGGACGGCGAATGCGCAGCCCTTCCAGGTCGGCAGGGGTTTGCACATCGGTGTCGATGGTGTGGATGCCACCGGGGCCCGTGGTAAACATAAACAGCGGGCGGGTGTCTTCGTATTCGCTATCCAAATGGCCGTCGTCATAGAGCGTTTGCAGTACGCAAGCACCTTGCGTTGCCGTGCTCGCTACCCCAGGTAGTTCAACGATCTGTGAGAGGGGGAAGCGACCGGCAGTATAGCCCTGGGCGGTGGCACCAATATCGGCTATACCGTTGGCAGCAGCTTCATAAATGGAGTCCGGTTTGGCTAGGGTACCGGCGGGAAACATTTGAATGGTTAGATCGCCATTGGATTCTTCCGCAATGGTATCGGCCCATGCCTGCAAAACATCTTCATTAACGCCTGAAGGGCCAGGCCAAAAGTGGGCCATCCGCAGGGTGGTCTCTGCCTGGGCAGAGCTAACGGCCAGGCCAGTAATTGCCGCTGCCAAAATGCATCGGGATAGGGACATTTTCATAGGAGCCTCCAGGACTTTCTTGGATTATTGTAAGTTCGCATAGCGAATACTAGTTCGCTTTAAGCAACCACATTAGTCCACTATGAGGCGTAGGGCTAATCGACATTCGTCTATGTTTAAGCACCGCAGCGAGCCTTTATACCCGCACGATCAAAGGCAATCAGTGTTCCAGCCTGCTTACCTGTCCCAAAAAGCAAAATAGCATCGAAAAATTGGACTTTTCCAATATCACTTCACGACCATAGTCGAATTACCACGAGATTAGTCATCCACCGATGCATCAATAAAAAGCCGCCTTCGTTAGTACGAAGACGGCTTACTGACAAGAGCAAAGACTGACTACATTGTCTGCTCGGTATATTTCTCTACCAATCGAGTCGCCTCATCATAGAGCAGTTGACCATCAAAGCCTCGCTTACCCATGTCGTCAATCCATTGAGCCGTGGCCGTCTCAGCTGCTGCCTGCCAGGGTGCCAGTGAGTCTTGAGCGATGTAGAACATTTCACCTTCACCACTCGCTTCAATGGCTTCAATCGCCTTCTCTTCCGCTTGATCCATGACCTGACCGATACGCTGCGCCTCTTCAAGCCCGGCATTATCGTCAATCACCTGTTTCAGTTCCGGCGAGAGTGCATCATAGCTAGCTTGGTTTAAGCCCAGAACCATCATCGCCGTATACAAACCTTGTTCACCCTCGAAAAAGGTGTGGTTCTGGGCGATATCCAGCACGCCCAATGCCGCAGCGCTCTCAAAGGGCAGTGTCAGGCCATCGATCACCCCCCGCGAGATGGCTTCCGGAATTTGCGGCATTGGCATGCCCACCGCTTGCGCGCCAAGCAGCCCCAGATAGCGGTTCATGGTCTTCGAAGGCGCACGAAGGGCCAGGCCATCGAGATCATCAACACTTTCAATAGATACGCCTCTGGTATGGAGCTTGCCCGGTGTATGGGCAAATACGGCGATAGGGTAGACGCCCTCAAAGGCAGCCTGCATATGCGTTGTCGCAAACTCATGGGCTGCCATGCTGGTGGCTTCCCCCGTTGTGGGCAGGAAGGGTTGGTCGAAGGCCTCGGACTCCGGGAATCGATTAGGCGTATAGCTGAGCAATGTCCAGGCAATATCCACTACCCCATCCTTGGCTTGATCATAGAGGGAGGGCGCCGACCCACCCAACTGCATGGCAGGGAATATTTCTACCTTGATAGCCCCCTCGGACTGCTCTTCGATACGCTTAGCCCAAGGCTCCAGATACTCGGTCTGCACTGGCGTGGCAGGGGCAGCAAAGTGGTGCAGGCGCAGGGTCACCGTGTCTTGGGCGTAGCCACTACCGCTGAAGAGTATGCCGCTTAACAACGCGAGGCTGGCGAGTGTGGGTTTTATTGTCATTGTAATGTACTCCTTATTTACTTCGCTTTCTTGTAAGACATAAGTTCCTGGCTTATCTAAATAGGGTAATGGCGCGGGCCAAGCTGCAGAGTCATCCAGCGCAGGTCGGTGAACTCCTCAATCCCGGCCTTACCGCCAAAGCGTCCATAGCCGCTCGATTTAACGCCGCCAAAGGGCATCTGCGGCTCATCGTGGACGGTAGGCGCATTGATATGGCAAATACCCGACTCAATGCGTTGGGCAAACTGCATCGCCCGGGCGGTGTCGCGGCTGAAAACGGCGGCAGAAAGGCCATATTCACTATCGTTCGCCACGCGCAGGGCTTCCTCCTCATCCTTGACACGCATCAGCGCCACCACCGGGCCAAACGACTCTTCGCCATAGAGGCGCATCGCCTTGGTAACCCCATCGACCACGGTAGGCTGCATAATGACGCCTTCGGCCTTACCGCCACAGGCTAAACGAGCGCCATGCCGTTGGGCGTCGTCAAGCAGGGTATTGAGCTTCTCACCCGATTCGCGGTTGATCAGCGTACCCAGCGCGTTACCTTCCCCCCGAGGATCGCCCGCGCGCAGCGTTTGTGCTTTGCGAGCCAGTTTTTCGACGAAGGCATCAGCGACCGCATCCACCACAATCAGCCGCTCAGTGGACATACAGATCTGCCCCTGATTGAAGAAGGCGCCAAAGGCAGCGGCCTCCACGGCGGCATCCAGGTCGGCATCTTCCAGTACCACGAACGGCGCCTTGCCACCCAGTTCCAGCAGGACCGGCTTGAGATGGCGCGCCGCCTTTTCGGCAATGATCCGCCCCACCTCGGTCGAGCCGGTGAAATTGATACGCCGCACGGCTTGATGCTCGATCAGCGCATCGACGACCTCGGCGGCCTGCGGGGGCGCATTGGTCACCACGTTAACGATGCCATCGCCCAGGCCCGCCTCGATCAGCACCTCCCCAATCAGGTGGTGGGTTCCGGGGCACTGTTCAGAAGCCTTGAGTACCACCGTATTGCCGCACGCCAGCGGTGTGGCGATGGCACGGGTGCCAAGAATAATCGGTGCGTTCCAGGGCGCAATGCCCACCACCACACCGCAGGGCACGCGCACGCCCATCGCTAAGTTATCGGGTACGTTAGAAGGGATGACCTCACCACCCACTTGCGTGGTCAGCGACGCGGCCTCGCGTAGAATGCTGGCGGCGACCATCACGTTAAAACCTGCCCAGCCTGGCGTAGCGCCAGTTTCATCCACCATGCGTTCGATAAAATCGGCTTGGCGCGCCTCCATGGCCTCTGCGGCCTTAAGCAGCTTGGCGCGCTTCTCGCCGGGCCCCGTTCCTGACCAGGCAGGAAATGCTTTCGCGGCTGCTTCTGCTGCCCGAGCAGCATCGGCGGCAGAGGCCGCCGCAGCCTGGGTGACGACGCTACCAGTCAGCGGATTGGCCCGAGTAAAGTTCGCGCTTTGTTCAGCAGCACACTGCTCTCCACCAATTAACAGTTTCAGATCCATGACGACCTCTCGTTTAAAGGATTATCGATTGTTGTTGTTCAGATCCCGTACTTATCGATGGTAGCTCTCTAGACCCGGTTTGATGCTCTTGTCATCAAGGAACTGCTTCAGCCCTTGCTCACGCCCCTGTTCAGGATCAAGCTGCTGCGCCTGGTCGAGCTTGGCGTAGAGATACTCCTCGTTCTGCTCCCAGGTCAGTTCGCGGCACATTTTGAAGCCCGTCTTGGCAGCACGCATCACAACGGGGTTCTTATCACGCAACGTAGCGGCCAGCTCGCGGGTGGCTTCGCGTAATTCAGTCAATGGCACGCTTCTGTTAACCAGACCCATTTTGGCCGCCTGGGGGCCGGTAAATGTTTCCCCGGTCATGATGTAGTAGAGCGCTTCACGGTGACCCACGGTGTCGGCCATGGCTTTGCTAACCAGATTGCCTGGAGGAATACCCCAGTTGATTTCGGAAAGGCCGAATACCGACTCGTCGGCGGCAATCGCCAAATCGCAGGCAACCAGCGGCGAGAAGGCGCCGCCAAAGCACCAGCCATTAACCATGGCAATGGTGGGCTTGGCGTAGTGGCGCAGTAACTTCCACTGCCAGGTAGAGGCGTCGCGGCGCACCTTGACCTGAACGATCTCGGGGCTGGCGTCGATCTCGCGGAAGTACTCTTTAAGATCCATACCGGCTGAAAAGGATTCACCCTCGCCGGTCAACACCAGTACTTGGGCCTCTTGATCCAGCTCGATGGTCTCCAGCACATCGATCATTTCACGGTTGAGCGTCGGACTCATGGCGTTGCGCTTTTCAGGGCGATTCAACGTCACCCAGGCAATGCCCTCTTCGACGTTTACTTTCACGGTTTGCCAGCGATCTTGGTAGTTACTCATCTCTTACTCCTCAGGTTTTATCAAACGACTTACAACGTTACTTATCAAAAACGACTGTTTAACAATCTGTTCAGCGCTGAACTTTTCGCTTAGCTATCTCCTCGCCATCACGATGGGCGTTAACCTTCGCTGGCTCGCGTCATGGGACATGTGACCACCTTGATCAATTGATTAAGTAGACGAAGCCAAGCGAGATGGCGGGGAAGAGCACCAGCAAAATAATGCGAATAAGATCGGCCGCTAAAAAAGGCAGGATGCCTTTAAAGGTTTCCGTTAAAGGAATGCGTGGCGCCATGGAGTGGATAATGAAAATGTTCAGCCCCACCGGCGGCGTGATCATGCCAACCTCGACGACCACCAGCGCTAAAATACCGAACCATATCGCCACATCCGTTGCGGGCATGCCGAAGTCCATCCCGGTGACGATGGGCAGAAAGATAGGCACGGTGAGCAGGATCATCGAGAGGCTGTCCATAAAGCAGCCAAGCACCAAATAACAGAACAGAATGCCGGCCAGAACCACCCAGGGGCTGATCTCGAGCCCCACTATCCAACCGGCGGTCATTTGCGGAAGCTGGGTCAGGGCAAGGAAGCTATTGAAGACACTGGCGCCAAGGACAATGAAGAAAATCATTGCCGAGGTCACCGCGGTCTCAAGTACACAGTCGCGCAGGCCGTTCCAACGCAGTCCGCCTCTTGTTATTGCCAGGGCACCGGTGGAGACCGCACCGACGGCTGCGGCTTCGGTCGGCGTAAAGATACCGGTATAGATGCCTCCAATCACCACGATAAAGATCGCTGCTCCTGGCCAAACCTCCAGCAGTGAGCGCCAACGCTCGCTCCGGGATGCTTTCGCTTTACTCGGCGCACTGTCAGGGAAAAAGCGCACGTAAAGCGAGATGGCCAGCATATAGCTGAACACCGCTAACAAACCCGGCACCAGGGCGGCGGCAAACATTTCATTAATGTTTTGCTCGGCCAGAATTGCGTAGATAACCAACACCACAGAAGGGGGAATCAAAATGCCCAGGGTGCCGCCAGCGGCCAGTGCGCCGGTCGCCAGGCTGCCGCGATACCCTTGACGCTCCATTTCGGGCAGCGCCACTTTGGTCATGGTGGCGGCGGTAGCCAGCGAAGAGCCACAGATGGCCCCAAAAGCGCCGCAAGCGCCTATGGTAGACATCGCCAGCCCACCGCGGCGGTGACCCAGCCAGTCGTTGGCTGCCTGAAACATGGCTCGGGAGAGACCGGCTCTCGCCGCAAACTGTCCCATAAGCAGGAAAAGCGGAATGATGGATAGCGTATGGCTGGAAAAGTGTTCGTAAGGGAGCGTCTTTAAGCCATTTAAAATGCCCATCGGGCCAGTGATCAGCATCATACCTACGGCACCGACAACTAGCATGGCCAGGCCAATAGGAATACGCGTAGCCATCATGAATAGCAGTACCACAAAGCCGCTAGCGCCCAAAGTGAGTGGTGTCATCACAGGTCTCCCTGGGCGGAGCTTTCTTGATCCGAACCGTCTTGAGCCGAACTGCTATGAGTCGCGCTATTTTGATTAGAACCGGGCTGTGGCGGGTCGTAAGTAAACGCATCGCAGGTGCGATAGAGACACACCAGCGTCAACAGCGCGAACCCCACAAGGCCGCCGACATACCCCCACCAGAGCGGTATATCCAGCAGCATGCTGGTTTCCATATAGCGTCGTTTATCGAGCAAGCCATGATAGAGGCGCCAGGTCATTAACCCTGCCACCACCAAAAAAAGCGTTTCTGCGACAACAGCGAGCAGGCGTTGAATCATGGGCGGCGCATGCATGACCAGTAGATCCACCGTGACATGCCCACCGCGAAGATGGCAGTAAGGTAAAAACAGAAAAACGGCAATGGCAGTACCCATTTCCACCAGCTCGTAATCGCCAGTGATGGGGCCCACCCATTCCAATATAGGCAGTTCACTTAAGATTGGCGCACTGGCTAGCCACCGGCCAAGAATACTAACGACGGTGATGATCGCGAGTGCTGCGACCAGCAAGCCGCCGCTTATCGCGGCAACCCTACAGGGTGTCTCAAGGCTACGGCGCATCAATGCAGTGCCGATTGTCGGTACCGTCGCTAAGCTGCTCATCGCTTCGTCTCTTGTTTTTGGAGTTCGCTGTATGGCTGAAACACACCTTGCGCTATACACCGCGAGACCGTCACAACCAAACTAGTTACTTAATATAAGTAATTGTCTTTGAGAGAGCATGCAAGCGTTGCCGACAAAAATACGCCTAAAGTTTTATTCCTCGATGGTATCCGCTGCGTATATTTTCACTAAAAGAGACAGCAATTGGCGCCGCTCAATTTCACTAAGTGCTTGAGTTGCATTGATATCACTCTGTTCAGCCAGTTCTTTTAGCTGTTCGGTTAAGGCTTCCCCTTTTTTGCTAAGAAAAATCCCGTGGGAGCGCCGATCTCGCTTACATCGCACCCGCAGAGCAAGCCCTCTTTCCTCAAGATTATTAATTAGGCTAACGATTCTGGGCGGATCAATGTCCAGTATTTTGGCTAAATTGGTTTGGGTGATACCGGGATAGCCTTCAATCACCACGAGCGAAGAGAACTGGGCAGGGCGTATTTCATACTCCTGCATGGCCTCATTAAAATGTTTAAAAACGGAGAGTTGAGCCCTTCTCAAGGCGTACCCAAGGCGATTTTCAAGCACCAGGCCGGCGACAGAAGTCGGCTCTTTTTCTTCGGGCTCAACTTGCTGAACAGACTTGCTTTTTTTAGATGTGGTCATGCGTCAATTCCCATCTTATTTAAATAATTACAACCAAGGTCTTAAATCAGCATCCTAGCCAATCATCTAGTTAACAACTATAACTATATTCGCCAAGATGACAGCACACAACAAATCCAATATTTTTCGCTATGGAGCTATTCATGTCACTCCCCCCTCCGCTTACCAAGCCACCCCTCCACGAGTACCGACTACACGGGGGCGATGTTCCCAGCTATCCCAGCAGCATGACCCAGCGCCTAACCCATTGGGCAAGTGAAACACCACTGAGCCCCTTTTTGGCTGAGCGAGAAGAGGGTCGACACAGGTGGCGAACGCTAACCTTCGGTGAAGCAATGCCACAAGTGATTCGTCTGGCACAAGCACTGATTGATCATGGCCTGTCGACGGAGCGGCCGCTGATGGTGCTGTCGGGAAACAGCATCGAACATGCTCTGCTTGCCTGTGCCGCCATGCATGTGGGCATTCCCTACGTGCCGGTGTCGCCCTCTTACGCGCTGCTGTCTGAGGATTTCGTTAAGCTTAGGCATGTGGTGGAGCTGGTAACCCCAGGAATGCTATTTGTCGATGAAGAGACGCGCTTTGGCAAGGCACTGGCAGCCGTTTGCGATAATAACGTCACCTGTGTGGCCAAGGTACCAGCTCAGCGGGCCCTGGCATTTGACTCACTGGCAGCGACGCCGGCAAGCGCCGAGGTTGACGATGCCCACGCCCGTGTAACGCCTGACAGTATCGCTAAACTACTGTTTACCTCAGGGTCAACGGGCATGCCGAAAGCGGTGATTAACACCCATCGCATGCTATGCAGCAACCAAGCCATGCTGGCGAAACGGCTGAGCTTTCTAGAACGGCGCACCCCGGTGTTAGTCGACTGGCTCCCCTGGCACCACACTTTCGGCGGCAATACGATTTTGGGGATGGCAATGCATAACGGAGGCTCGTTATACATTGATGACGGTAACCCCACCGCCCAGGGGGTTCAGCGAACCGTCGAGAATCTGCGCGAAGTATCGCCGACGTTTTACTGCAATGTTCCCAAAGGGTTTGAAGCACTAGTCGAGCACTTGCGTAACGATGACACCCTGCGTGAAGCCTTTTTCCGTGACCTGGAAATGCTGCACTTCGGGGGGGCCGTACTGCCCGCCCATGTGCGCACCGCCTTAGAGAGCCTAGGCAAACAGACGCGCGGGGCTCCCGTTCCCATGTTGACGGGGCTGGGCTCTACCGAAGCATGCCTGGCATTTTGCACCGAAGAGCCCAGCGAGACACCGGGGTTGATCGGGCAGCCCGTACCTGGCATGGCGCTGAAACTGGTAGCGACGGATGATAAGTGGGAGGCGCGCCTCAAGGGCCTCAACATCACGCCAGGCTACTGGCGCGACACCCAGCGAACCAGCGAAGCGTTTGACTACGAAGGCTACTACTGTACCGGAGATGCCATGCGCCTTCTTGACCCAGACCACCCCGAACGGGGGCTAATCTTTGACGGCCGGCTAAGCGAGAATTTCAAACTGGTGACCGGCACCTGGGTCAATGTGGGCACCCTGCGCCTAAACCTTGTCGAGCACTTTGCCCCGCTGGTACAAGACATCGTGGTGGTCGGCGAAGGGCGTGACTACCTGACGGGCATCGTCGTGCTGAACCTTCCCGCCTGTGAGCAGAAGCTTGGCTCAGCGGATAGCTCCCTTGAGGCTCTGGCCACCGACGCCAGCCTGCACCAGTGGTTCGCACAGCGCCTGGCAACCCACTGCCGCGGCCAGTCAAGCTCCATGCGTTTAGAGCGCCTATTACTGCTCAATCAACCGCTTTCCGTTGACCGCGGTGAACTGACCGACAAGGGCTCGGTGAATCAGCGCCTAGTTCGCGAGCGCTACTCGGATCTCGTGGCCTGTCTCTACGCTGAGCCCCCCCACGATCCACGCATTATCCTGCCCAACAGCCCAGCGTCTTAACTACCGGCACTTTTAACATCAGGGCGTCAGCCGCCACCAGAGCGCACGGGCAGCTATACGCCGCCCGCTACGCTATTTTGGGAGAATAACTATGACACGCGGGCACTACACGGCATTTGAGGATACCCATTTAGTTGCCGCTGTACGCACACCGTTCACCGACCTGAACGGTGTACTGGGGGCGATCTCCCCCACGGATCTGGGCATCAGGGTCGCCAAGGCAGTACTAGACATGAGCGGTACACCACCGGCAAGCGTTGATTCGGTGATCGCTGGGTCGGTGGCACAGGCAAGTTTCGACGCCTATTTACTCCCCCGCCATATTGGATTGTATGCAGGCGTCCCTCAGGAGGTGCCTGCGCTACACACACAGCGTGTTTGCGGCACCGGTTTTGAGCTGTTGAAACAAGCTGCGGAACAGATTGCACTCGGGCAGGCCAAGTGCGTGCTGTGCGTCGGCACGGAATCCATGACCCGCAACCCAATTGCAGCCTACACGCACAGAGGTGGCTTCAAACTGGGTCCACAGGTGGCCTTCAAAGACTTCCTGTGGGAAGCGCTAATGGATCCGGCACCCAATGTATCGATGATTCAGACCGCCGACACACTGGCGCAGCGCTATGCCATCACTCGTGAGCAGGTAGACGCCTATGCCGAGCGCAGCTTCTCCCGGGGGGTCGAAGCCCAAGCGCAAGGGATTCTCTCCGCGGATATCATTGCTGTTGAAAACGAAACCTTCTCCCTCCCCGGTTATAGTGATAGGCGCATTCGCCTACCTCGTAAAATTACCCGGGTAGACCAAGACACACATATTCGGCCTTCGCCTCGGAAGGTATTGAACCAATTGCCGCCGGTATACGACGGCGGCGTACAAACGGCTGGTAACAGCGCCGCCGTGGTCGACGGCGCAGCAGCGGCGCTGGTGATGGCAGGGACTCACGCGGCCAGGTCATCTCTCGCACGCCTATGCGCCACGGCCGTGGTTGGCGTAGCCCCCGAGATCATGGGTATTGGACCGGCACCCGCCATTCGGCTACTGCTGGAACGTAGCGGCCTCACTCTCAATGATATCGACCGCTTCGAAATCAACGAGGCTCAGGGCGCGCAGGTGCTCGCAGTTGCACGTGAGCTGGATCTCGACCCAACCAAGCTCAACGTTCATGGCGGAGCTATCGCCATTGGGCACCCACTGGCTGCAACGGGCTTGCGGCTAACAATGTCCTTGGCCCGACAAATCAAGCGTGATGGCTTGCGCTATGGCATAGCGGCCGCTTGCATTGGCGGCGGTCAAGGCATGGCCATTCTGCTTGAGCACTCAGCCGAATAAACCGCTCGTTCACCTCTTTAATCTACGCCCTTCTATGTACGCTTGAGCCCCCCCCTTTTTTCCATACGTGACCAAAAAAGGCTGGCAAATCGCCAGCCTAAAACGTCATCGAAACAGCGGTAAATCACTTACACAGCCACCTAACGAGAACGCGTAGAGCGCTAGAATTGGAAGGTGGCACTCGCCTGAAGGCGACTAGCATCATTGGAGACCCCATTCACCTGCTCGATATCCGCATGCTGGTACTCAAGACCTACCGTCATGCGCTCGGTAACATCCCAAATCACATTGGCAAACCCATAGTTGAGCGTTTCGAAATGATCGCCATAGCCTGCGGGTAGGTCTTGCTCAAGACGCGAAACGCCCACTGAACTGAACCAGCTATCCGTCCAGTAGTGATTCAGTGAGAGACCAAATGCCTGGGTTTCAATCGTTTCAAGATTGTTACCCTTCACATAGACGTCAGGTGCGTTACGGTGACCTACATTGCCAGGGTTACCCATATAGTTACCGATACCTTCACCGTAGGTGGCACTGCCTCGCAAGCTGGTTGACGCATTAAAGGGCAAATTAAACTGTGCCTGCACCCCATAGCCAGTGACTTCGTCATCAATGGTATTGGTGATGTTATTGGTCGAAAGCTGGCGTGCTATCCCCGATAGCGCAAATAAACGCTTATATTCGTAGCGCAGCGTCAAATCTGGCAGCTGACTCTCCCCATCGGCTACTGAAGCATCATTGCGGGCTATAACCGTAGTGGGGTTTTCCAATGCAACCGAGAAACTCCCTTCCCCAATAGGCTGCGTATAGCGCAACTGAGCCTGCCGCTCGAAGGCGTAGCCCTTAGGATCCCCTAGTGCCAGGGTGCGTGTTCCGCCCACGAAGCTCATAAAATTTGACCACGTTTGCCCGGCGAGAAAACCATTCAGTTCGCCATACGCATGGCGTAGCCCGAACTTACCATCGGGAACAAAATGCCCTTCGAAGTAAGTCGATAAACGCCCATAGTCAGTGGCGGTGTGGGTGCGGAAATTCAGGCGGGACTCATAGGCCGTAAAGCTGGTTCGACCATCGGTTCTATTACCGGGGTTCATAACGGCGTAAGGATTAGTTGATGTCCCCAGGTCGTAGTCGAAGTCGTAAAACGCATCGAGTTTAACGTACCCCCCAAAGGCAATATCTGTTTTGGTGCCTGGAATATTAATCGTTGATCGATGATTCCAGGGTGGGCCTACACGGCTGGGCTCTCCGGTAACGATAGGCTGCCCGGCTTCTACAACATCAAATGCATGGGCCTGAGAAGCAAGCGCACAGGGAGCGAGAAGAACACACGCGACAAAGTGGTTAATTTTCATTGTTTGTCTCTGCTTTTGGTCGTAGTGGCTAGTTGTAATTGTTCTCAATGCGAACTCTGATCCGCACTACGTACCAAAGCTGCAAAAAAACCTACATCTGTCAATTACAATGGAGGATATACATCCTTCTGATAACACAAACTACTGAATATAAAAGATTTTATTAAGTTAATACTTTGGTTTAATTACACTCTATAACTAAATTATCGGTATTTTTATTCAGAATCTGCCAGCAGCTCAGGGTACCGTAGCCCGATCAGCGCATGTTCGCGCATCAGCATTTCGGCTCTGGCTCCCTCCCCCCTCTTAAGTGACTGAAATATAAGCTCATGATGGAACTGAGCTAACTGCAATTTTTTAAATTCACGCTCTAAGTCATCACCATCAATAATGATTGAGTCGGCGGCAGCAAAAGGCAGGTGATTATTCCTGGCAATGGCATCCGCCACGACACCGCTGCCAATAGAGTCAATAATAATGCCGTGAAAATGTGCATTAAGCTCACTCCATTGATTAATATCTGATTCCAAAAGGTAGCCTTTGTCGATTAGCGCCTTTCCTTTTTGGATCCAAAATTTCAATTCCTTATCAACACTCGGCGGCAGGCCCTGCTCAGCAAGCCGTCGAGCAGCCAGCCCCTCCAATACCCCGCGAACCTCAACCGCGCAGTGCACATCCACCTGGGTAAACTCACGCACCATAAACCCACGCTTGCCTGCCTGCTGCAGCAGCCCCTCCTGCTCTAAAGTTCGAAATGCAAGCCTTACCGGCGTTCTCGAAACACCCAGCTGCTCCGCAACCGCAACCTCCCCAAGGCGCTCGCCAGGAGAGTACTTCCCCTCGCTGATCAATTTACGCAGCCGGCTGACGACACTTTTATCGTTGTTACTCATTTAATTTTTCTCTCATATCAACACTGTTTAGCTATTTATTGGCGAACTCTACGAAAGTATAGGTTGACTGCAAAAACCTTCCTAGCCTTTACTTTGGATCCAATAAGCATAATTACAACACTAAACCATAAGGAGTTAACCGTGACTCAACAAACCCCCTTTCCAATGAACACTTGGTACGTCGCCTGCACCCCTGATGAGCTTACCGAAAAGCCACTCGGGCGAACTATTTGCAATAAGCAACTAGTTTTCTTCCGCGGCGATGAAGGTCGCGTAGCCGCCGTGGAGGATTTCTGCCCCCACCGTGGCGCGCCACTCTCCCTGGGCTTTGTCCGTGATGGCAAGCTGGTTTGCGGCTACCACGGCCTTGAAATGAACTGCAGCGGCAAATGCGACAGCATGCCCGGCCAGCGGGTTCGCGGCTTCCCAAGCAATCGTGCCTATCCTGTTGAAGAACGCCACGGCTTTATCTGGATCTGGCCCGGCGACCCCGATAAAGCTGACGCCGATCTGATCCCCGAGCTGCACTGGGCCAACAACCCCGACTGGGCTTATGGCGGCGGCCTCTACCATATTCAGTGTGAATATCGCCTGATGATCGACAACCTCATGGACCTTACCCATGAGACCTATGTGCACGCCTCCAGCATTGGCCAGCCAGAGATAGAGGAAGCCGCACCGGAAACAACGGTTAACGGCGATGAGGTGGTCACTAGCCGCGAGATGGAGAATATCCCCGCGCCGCCTTTCTGGCAGGCCGCCCTTAGGGGTAACGGGCTTGCCGACGACGTACTCGTTGATCGCTGGCAGATTTGCCGCTTTACCCCGCCCAGCCATGTGTTAATTGAAGTCGGCGTGGCCCACGCGGGCAATGGCGGGGCCAACGCACCGGCCAATGTAAAAGCCTCAAGTATCGTAGTCGACTTTATCACCCCAGAATCAGACACCTCTATCTGGTACTTCTGGGGAATGGCCCGCAACTTCAAGCCGGAAGATCAGGCGCTCACCGACAAGATCCGCGAGGGCCAGGGCAAGATCTTCGAAGAGGATCTTGAGATGCTCGAGGCACAGCAGCGTAACCTACTTCGCTATGCCGACCGCCAACTGCTGAAACTCAATATTGACGGCGGGGGCGTACAAGCGCGCCGCATTATTGATCGCATCTTAAAAGAGGAGCAGGCCGAGCAACCCCAGGAGGCAACGGCATGAGCCACCCCTCTCTATCGCTTATTGTCGAGGTAAAAGCTCGCCATGAGGAGGCGCTTGGCATTGCTACCTTTGAGCTTGCCGACCCGCATGGTCGACCGCTGCCCCCCTTTAGCGCTGGCGCCCACATTGACGTGCAGGTGAAAGAGGGGGTAATCCGGCAATACTCGCTGTGCAACCACTCTGAAGAGCGGGATCGCTACTTGATCGGCGTATTGCGTGATGAGGCCTCCAGAGGAGGCTCCGTCGCCATGCATGATGAAGTTCAAGAGGGTGACCTCTTACTCATTAGCGCCCCTAAAAATCACTTCCCGCTCAAGCCAGCTAAACGAACTTATCTGCTGGCGGGCGGAATTGGCATTACGCCATTGCTTTGCATGGCAGAGCGTTTAGCGCGCACCGAGGCAGACTTCGAGCTGCACTACTGCGCGCGCTCTGCCGAGCGAATGGCCTTTCGCGATCGTATCAAGACATCAAGTTTTGCCAAGAGAGCGCACTTCTATCTGGACGACGACACCGCGGCCCCAGCCCTCGACCTGGAAAAACTGCTTAATGAGCCAGAGGCTGATGCCCAGGTCTACGTCTGCGGCCCTAGCGGATTTATTAACGCCGTCATATCCACAGGTAAACAGTGTGGCTGGCCAGCCGACCAACTGCATACCGAGTACTTTGCAGGCGCGGAAACAACCAGCGAAGACGACGGCAGTTTCGAGGTGCGTATCGCCAGCAGCGGCGCCGCCTTTACCGTGCCCGCCGACAAAACGGTCTACCAAGTGCTGGCCGAAAATGGCATCGACATCATGGTGTCCTGTGAGCAAGGCGTCTGCGGCACCTGCCTAACCCGTGTACTTGAAGGCGAACCCGACCACCGGGATTTATACCTGGATGACGATGAGCACGCGGCCAACGACCAGTTCACGCCCTGCTGCTCCAGAGCCAAGAGCAAAACCCTTGTGTTGGATCTTTAAGCCAGCATAAAAGCAGTCATAAAAACAGTTACAAAAACGTACCCCGTTGACTAGCCATCAGGATAACGACAATGAATAAAATACCCTCACATCTAGCCAAGGCGACGCTGTTTGGCGTGTTCGCCGTCTCATTCGCGGCCCCCGCCGTGGAAGCCAGTACCACACTTCGAGTGGCGCACGTTTGGCCGGGTGGCTCAATGATAGACCGTGAGCTGTTTCAAGCCTGGGCTGAAAGCGTCGAGGAGGCGTCAGATGGGCAGCTGACAGTAGAAGTTTTCCCCAGCCAGACACTAGCGAAATCGGCTCAAACCTACGAAAGTGCTGTCAGCGGTATCGCCGATATTGGTGCCTCTGCCCAAGGTTATACGGCGGGCCGCTTTCCCCTCACGCAAGTCGTCGAGCTACCGGGGGTCTCATCAAGCGCCCGCCAAGGAGCCTGCATACTCCAGTCGCTTTACGATCAGGGATACTTTGAACAGGAGTACGCCGACACGCGCCCTCTGTTCTTGTTCACTACCGGCCCAGGTTATCTGCATACCAAGGATCAGCTGATTGAAATACCGGCTGACCTCGAGGGGCTTCGCCTACGCCGCCCCACGCCCGTGGTGGGTGATATGTTCGAGCGCCTTGGCGCCCAAGCGGTGGGTATGCCAGCACCGGATGTGTTTACCTCCATGCAGCGTGGTGTCGTCGACGGCCTCAGTTTCAACTGGGAAGGCATGAAGACCTTCCGGCTAAATGAACTGGCGCAGTACCATACTGAAGTCCCCCTCTATGACCTTTCGCTGTTCGCCACCATGAGCCAGCGCAGCTACGACAGCCTGCCAGCCGATTTACAGCAGGTGATTGATGACCACAGCGGCTTAGAGTGGTCGCTTCGCGCGGCGGAGGTTTACGACGAGATGATACGCCAAGGGCGTGAAGAAGCCGTCGAAGCCGGACATGAGTTCGTCGTCATCGAAGACGCACTGGAAGATCCTGAATGGGGCCCCGTGCTGCAGCAGACCATTGATGATTACTTGGAAGAGGTTGGCGACTCTGCCAACGATATCTACAAAGCCGCGATGGATTTACAGCAAAGCTGCTCGGCTTAGTTTAAGAAATAGAAGTAACCATCGCTATCGACATACTATAAAGGCAGCCAATTGGCTGCCTTTATAGCTATATTAAAAACCCTGTATGCTCAGGATCAAAAATCAAAAAACACCGTCTCGCCTTCGCCCTGCAGGCGGATATCAAAGCGATAACGTACCTTTCCATTTGCCTCTTCTCGCTTGGCGATTAGCGTTTGGCGTCGCGTCGGTGACTCAATACGCGTGAGCACCGGGCACTGGGCGTTCGCCTCAGCTTCATCATCGAAGTAGAGCCGTGTTTGCAGGTGAACATTGACCCCCCGGGCAAAGACCGCCAGGTTAATATGCGGCGCCATTGGCTGGCCGCTGGGGTGCTTCACCGCGCCGGGCTTAATGGTGGTTAGCGACCACTCGCTGCCGTGGTCAAACGTCGTCGCGGTACGGCCGAAGCTATTGAACGGCTTGCTGAGGTCGTAATCGGATTGGTAGTTGCCGGCGGCATCGGCTTGCCACGCTTCTAAAAACGCATCGCGCACCAGGTCACCATTGCCGTCGATAACGGTGCCGACGACTTCGATATGCTCGCCCTCGGCGTCGGGCTTGGCCATCTCGTTCCAGATCTCTTCATCCCGTACGGGGTTGCCGGCTGCGGCGAGCGCCAGACCAATATGCACGTAGGGGCCAGCAGTTTGCGACGCCGTTTCGCGCAGCATAAGCTCGCTAGTTGGCTGCGTGTTGGGCTGAATAGCGGGTTGTTTCATGAGGTTTCCCCTGGCCTTACTGGTTTTCGAAGTAGGTTTGCAGTTCACCGCGCACCACGATGTCAAAGCGATAAGCCAGGCAGTCCATCGGTTTACTGTGCGCCATATCGAGTCGGCCGATCATGGTTTCCACTGCGTCAGGATCTCTGAGCGTATGCACAATGGGGCACAGGGGAATCAGCGGATCACCTTCAAAATACATCTGAGTAATCAGCCGGGTTGAGATCGAGGGGCCGGTTACCGATACGTGAATATGCGCTGGGCGCCAGCTGTTCACATCGTTGGGCCACGGGTAGGGGCCAGGCTTGATGGTGCGAAAACGGTACATACCCTGCTCATCGGTCAAACAGCGACCTACTCCGCCGAAGTTAGGGTCTAGCGGCGCCAGATACCTATCGTTTTTGTGGCGATAGCGACCGCCGGCATTGGCCTGCCACATTTCCACCAGGGTATGCGGTACCGGCTTACCAAACTGATCCACCACTCGGCCAAACATCATAATCCGCTCGCCCTGGGGGAGTCCGCCCCGGTCTGGATCCTGGCGGAAGTTCAGCAGTAGATCGTTATCGTGGGGCCCCATGCGCAGGTGGCTGAAGTCGGGGCCGGTCAGTTCGGAGGCGGTGGGTTGCTGCATACTCACCAGCGCCTGCTGTGGCGAGCGCGGTACCGAGGTTTTATAACCCGGCGTATAGGCTGGGGGATGCCAGTTGCGGTCACGGGTCACAAAGCGGTTATTGTCATTTGGCATACAGGTATCTCAAGGATTGAAACGGACGGTATTAGTGTCATGGTTAATCCACCACCTGCCAATTAATAACTTATCCAACCCTCATAACCTATAGGTTATGCCCTTTGACAACGTCGGCAGCCACTTCCCGCAACACTTCGCAGAACGTTTCAGTCGCCAGAGTAGGGCGCAGTGAACGGTTGATACATGCCCCGACGGAACCGCCATGGGGCTCTAAGGGCAGGGCGAGTTCGCAGAGCTCTCTGCGCTCAAGGGCTGAACGCACCGCTTCTTCTGGCGCCACCCAAATAGCATCACCGGTAAGCGTATAACGCTGTCCCAACGCTAACGACAGTGTCTCAATGCGCTGGGCTGGCAGCGTGAGCCCATGACGTACAAAGAAGCTATCGACTTGTTGGCGGAGCGTGGTCTGCGGCGGCGGCACAATCCAGGGGTAGGCGCAGAGTTTATCGGCACCTGGCGCCTGTTCGAGCAGTAACGGGTGGCCTGCGCGAACCACTAGCTGAAGACGTTCGTAATAGAGGTGTTCAAAGCTCAGATCATGAATTTCGCGCGCTTCTGTCATGCGGCCTACCACCACATCCAGCTCACCGCGGCGCAAACGCGAAAGCAGGAAGGCGCTGGTGCCGGTAACCACCTGTGCGCCTCGTTCGGTGGTGGTACTCATCTGCCAACGGCGCAGAGCTTCAGGTAGGAGCCAACTTTCAACCGTAGATAGCGTGCCAACGCGCAACCAGTGAGAGCCGGTTTGAACGGCCTGAATAGCATCCACGCCCTCCTCCAGCGCGCGCACTGCCGGGCCTGCATGTCGAAGCAGTGTCAGTCCAGCCTGGGTAAGGGAAACACCACGGGGAGTGCGCTCGAATAGCTGGACAGCGAGGGTATCCTCTAGCTCACGAATGGTTTTGGAGATACCCGGCTGAGTAATGGCGAGGCTTTCAGCGGCGCGGGCAAAACTTCGCTGCCGCGCCACTTCGAGAAACGCCTGCAAGTGCCGTAGTTTTATCCGCGCGTTGAGCATAACACCCTCACAATAACCCTTTGGTTATGAGGATACTCTGTCAGCACGTGTACAGCGAGTGGCGCTTTACTCGCCCCACCCCAGCTCTTTGGCAAGCGAAAAAGCGTGATTTGCCGCTGGAACACCGCCGTAAATGGCCACGTGCATCAGCACCTGGCGCAGCTCGGCTTCCGTTAGCCCAATACGCTTGGCGGTTTTTAGGTGCAGCGTTAGCTCTTCACGGCCGAGCGCAGCAAGAATCCCGGTGGTGATCATGCTGCGTTCGCGGCGAGTTAAGTCGTCATTACTCCACAGTTCGCCCCAGGCCAGGCGGGTAATCATCTGCTGGAAGGAAGCATCAAGACTGTTGGCATTGGCGGTGGAGCGCTCAACGTGCTCGCCACCCAATACCTGCTTGCGGGTCTCCAGGCCGGTAGCGTACGCCACACCGTAGTTCGCCACGTCGCCCAGATCAGTTGCCAGCACCGCGAGGAGCTTTTGTGCAAACAGCACCGGGGCTTCTACCGCAGGCACGTGACCCACGCCGTCAAAAACCTCCAGCGGTGCGCCATCAAGCTCTGTCGCCAAGGCTTCCAGAGTCGCGGCCGGCGTGGCCATATCTTCGCTGCCGCCAAATAGCTGCACTTTAGTGCGCTTACCGGAAAGCTTGCCGGTAAAGGTGTCGCGGCCCAGCATTTCGCACAGCAGGGCGTAGGACTCATCGTCGCCACGGCCCATTTGTACGCACCATCCCGCTTTCAGCGCCGGGCTTTCCTCAAACGCCGCCGGGGCAAACCAGCGAGGCACGATCTCTTCAGACATCGCTGCTAGGCCTTCCTGCCGCACGCGGCCAGCGCGGGTGTTCCAGAGATCCGGGTTGCCGATCACCGCACCGGTGTTGGTCAGCGTAGCGGAGAACAGGCGATCACTATGCTCGGCGATCAGTTGCTGGCCCACCACACCACCAATGGAGGTACCGGCAAAGTGAAAGCGCTGCGCGCCCGCCAGTTCTGCCAATGCCAAGGCCTCGGCGGCTAGATCAGCGGGCGTAATTTGCGTACCGCTGACCGCCTGGCTGGCACCGTGGCCGGGGAGATCCCAGGTCAGCACCCGATAGCGGGGCAGCAGTGCGGGAATCACGTCATCCCATACTGCCTGGCTCATTCCCAAAGGGTGCGCCAGCACGACCAGCGGGTTCACTTCTGCGCCGAGCAGCCGATAGGCCACGCTACGGCCGTTGATGCTATGAAATGCCATGACGATCTCCGTTAAACGCGTTCAATCAACGTAGCGATACCCTGACCCACGCCTACGCACATGGTGCACAGCGCATAGCGCTTGCCACTGTTTTGCAACTCATGGGCGGCAGTCAACAACAGGCGGGCTCCGGACATACCCAGCGGGTGCCCCAGCGCAATCGCGCCACCGTTGGGATTAACACGTGGGTCGTCATCTTTAAGGCCGAGGTCGCGCATACACGCCAAGGCCTGGGCGGCGAACGCTTCGTTAAACTCAAACACATCGATCTCATCCATCGAGATACCCGTGCGCTTGAGTAGCTTCTGCACTGCCGGTACCGGGCCATAGCCCATAATGCGCGGCTCAACGCCTGCCGTGGCCATGCCGATGATTTTCGCCATCGGCTTAAGACCATGCTGTTTAACCGCCGCTTCGCTGGCCACCAGCATCGCCGCCGCACCGTCGTTGACGCCAGAAGCGTTGCCCGCGGTAACGCTGCCGCCTTCACGGAAGGGCGTGGGCAAACCTGCCAGTTTTTCCAACGTGGTTTCCCGCAGATGCTCATCCTGGTCAAAGATCAGCGGCTCCTGCTTGCGGCGCGGGATCTCGATGGCGGTGATCTCCTGTGCAAAGCGCCCGGCTTTTTGAGCGGCAGCGGCCTTCTGCTGGGAGCGCAGGGCAAAGGCATCCTGGTCTTCGCGAGAGATATTGAACTGCTCGGCGACGTTCTCTGCGGTCTCCGGCATGGAATCAATGCCGTAGGTTTTCTTCATCAGCGGGTTGATCAGGCGCCAGCCAATGGTGGTGTCTTCGAGTTTTTGACTGCGGGCGAAAGCGCTATCGGCCTTGCCCATCACGTAGGGCGCGCGAGACATGGACTCCACGCCGCCGGCCAGCGCCAGCTCCATCTCACCCGCTTTAATGGCGCGAAACGCGGTGCCCACCGCGTCCATACCCGAGCCGCAGAGGCGATTCATGGTCGTGCCGGGCACTGAGGTAGGAATACCCGCCAGGAGCGACGACATCCGCGCTACGTTGCGGTTATCTTCGCCGGCCTGGTTGGCGCAGCCCATAAAGACTTCTTCAATGGCAGCAGGGTCGAGATCCGGCGCTTCTGCCAGTACGGCTTTAAAAATCGTTGCAGCAAAATCATCCGGGCGCACACTGGCCAGGGTGCCACCAAAGCGTCCCACGGCGGTGCGGCGGGGATGACATAGAAAGACGTCTTGCATAACAACATCGCTCATAAATAGCTCCTTTATGCGTCCGCGTGGGCCCGCTCAGTGCGCGCTTTGAGCTCACGTAAAATCGTCAGCTCGTTTTCGCTGGGCTCTGGCGTGCTCTCAAGCTGTTCGGCAAAGCGAATCTCCCAGCCGGTCGCCTCAATCACGTCTTCGCGGCTGACACCTGGATGCAGTGACACCACTACCAGCTCTTTGCTTTCCGGGTCGGGCTTCATCACGCACAGGTCGGTGATTACCCGGGTGGGGCCTTTGCCGATATTAGGTACGTTATCGCGCCCTTTGCCGTCGCGGCCAAAGCCTAGCGTGGTGACAAAGTCGACATCTTTCACAAAGGCACGCTTGGAGTGTTTCAGGGTGATAAACACTTCACCGGCGTTGGTGGCAATTTCCGGCGCACCGCCGCCGCCTGGCAGGCGAACCTTGGGCGCTTTGTAATCGCCGATCAGCGTGGTGTTAAGGTTAGCAAAGCGGTCGATTTGCGCGGTGCCTAAAAAGCCCACGTCGACTTTGCCGCCCTGCAGCCAGTAGCGGAACATCTCCGGCACCGCCACGGTGGTCAGCGCCGATTCGCACAGCTCACCATCGCCAATGGATAACGGCAGAATATCGGGCTTGGTCTGCAGCGTGCCGGACTCGTAAATCAGCACCACATCAGGGGCGTGGGTCAGCCGTGCCAGGTTGGCGGCTTCCGAGGGCAGCCCGATACCCACAAAGCAGGTCATGCCATTCTCCAGCGCCCGCGCGGCGGTCACCGACATCATTTCAGAAGAGGTATATTCGAGACTCATTAGCTGTTCTCCTCTGCATGATTTTTAACAGCGTTAAAGACGTTGTCGTCAAGCCACTGGGTAAAGGTGTCGCGATCGCGAGCGATGGCATCCCACTCTTTATAGAAGCGGTTGCTGCGGCCGTAATAACCGTGGGTGTAGGAGGGCAGTGCGCCTTTCTCGGCCACCGCAATGGCGCTGATGGCCCAGCTGGGAATCACGCAGGCGTTAGGATGGGCGTTGAGGTCATCGACGATCTCCTCCACCGTGACGATACTGTGCTTGGCCGCTAGTACCGCCTCTTTCTGTACGCCCACGATACCTTCTACCAGCACATTACCCTGACGATCCGCCCGCTGGGCGTGGATGATCGAGACGTCCGGGCGCACCGACGGCACGGCGGCCAGGCGCTCACCGGTGAACGGGCACTCGATGAATTTGATTTGATCGTTGACGCTGGGCAGCTCGCTGCCGATGTAGCCGCGAAAAACCGCCAGCGGTAGACCGGCGGCACCCGCCTCAAAGGCGCAGGCCATGGCGGCGTGGCTATGCTCAAGAATCTCGATCTTATTCGGCCAGCCTTTCTCAACCGCATCGCGCAGGCGGTGCAGCGAGCCCACGCCGGGATTACCGCCCCAGGAGAAGATCACCTTTTTAGCGCAGCCCGCGCCAATCATCTGATCGTAGATGATATCCGGGGTCATGCGGATCAGCGTCAGGTCACGCTTCTTCTGGCGGATCACTTCGTGACCGGCGGCAAACGGAATCAGGTGGGTAAAACCTTCCATGGCCACGGTAGCGCCGTCTTGGACGTAGCGCGCTACCGCGTCATGCAAGCTGAGAAACTCGGCCATGATGGGTGCCTCTTAGCGTGTCGTTGACTACTTATGGGTAACTTGTTCGCAAAACGAACATAGATTCTCTATACGAACAAGTTACTGCCGAACGCTATTAGGGTCAAATTCTGCGTTGCTGACTAACTACCAAGATTGACTTAACCCACTTTCACCCAAAGGATTAAAGACAAAATTTTTCAGTTAGTTATGAACTTTTCAGCCATTCTTTGGCGCGTAATACTTGGGCCGCACTACTACCAAGGTATAAAGCCGGATTGCAAGCATTGCGTAGGTCTTCGGCGCCCACAACCCCTTTTACGTCAGGATGATCAGCAAGCACATCAGAATAGGGCCGGGACTCGAGGCGTGAGGTTTCCGCAGCAGCGGCACTGACGGCTTTAGCTTTATCAGCACCCAAAATTGGGGTGAGCAAACGCGCCACCGGCTCAGCCATAATGCCGCCGCCCGTGGCCGCCAGGTTGCGCTGCATGTTGACTGGGTTCACTTCTAGCCCTTCAAGCAGCACCGCCAATTGTTCTAAAGCGCCCTCCACCAACAGAGCACTCTCTATAAGTGGCGACCACTCCGCATGCCACTCGCCCAAGCCACGCTCTAGCGGCTGGGCGGCAGCATTGATCAAAACATTGGTATGGCCATGCACTTGCCGCGCTGCACCACGAATCAGTGCGCTGCGTACCGGATTACGCTTATGGGGCATGGATGACGACTCCCCCATCCCCGGCGCGGAGGGCTCAGCGACTTCGCCGACTTCGGTTTGGGTGAGCAGCGACACATCCAAGGCGATTTTTTCAGCAGCCCCGGCGACAGCATCAAACGCCGTGCCGAGGGCATGAATGGGGTAGCGGTCGGTATGCCAGGGCAGCACCGGCCCTGCCAGGCCTAACCGCTCGGCCAAAGCGTCCATCCACTCAAGCCCGAGTTTATCCCAACCCGAGTGCACGCCCACCGCACCACCAAACTGCACGGGTAGCTCAACAGCACTTAAACGGCGGCGCGCCTGCTCCAGGCCAATTGCCCAGTGAGCCACCTTCACCCCCAAGGTGATCGGCAGCGCCTGTTGCATCAGGGTGCGCCCCACCATGGGCGTAGCGCTATGAGCATCCATCAGCGCTATCGAAGCCGATCGGCAACGCAGCAGTAACTCATCCAGCGCCGCTAAACGAGGTTTAAGCAGCAGCATCAGCGCGGAGTCGACCACGTCCTGGCTGGTCGCGCCCTGGTGCCAATAGCGTTTGATCTCTTCGGCAAGCAGCGCACGACTCTGTTTTACGAAGGGAATCGCCACATTGCCTCCGCTGGCGATGCCCTCAGCAATCTCAGCAGCATTAAAAGGGGCGTTTTCTAACTGTTCACGCATTTGCTGGCTAACGCCACCAGGGACGGCGCCGCTGGCTTCCTGAACCTCGGCCAAGGCCAACTCAAAGGCCAGCATGGCACCCACCATGGCGTCATCGTCACACTCAGCGACGGCGCGCTGGCTCATAAAGGGGTGCTTTAAAAATGCAGAGGGCATGGCGATATGCTTCCCATTAACGCTGTCCGGCGACCAAAAATAGCTCAGATGTATGGCTCAGGACAAAATTGTACATATGTTCGCTATTCGAACTATACACTAAATAGATGGAGCGCTAATTTACAAACGCCCTCCTGCTTGCCAACGAAAACTAGCTAGTTAACGCCTATGTGCAGTCACTATATTCACGATTTCGACCGCGTTGCGTCGGTATCCACGGAACGCATGAACATCTCGTCAACGTGAGACTCTAATTTGCGCTGATTCTCAGGCGCGGTTTGATGCCCATCAGAAATCCGCGAAAAGGTGTGCTGGTTTGAGACATTGAAAAAGACAACGCCCTAATCAGCCAGTGCAGCTCCCGAGGTTCCGCCTTCACGAAAACAACCATCCTCTACACTACGGATATAGTCATTGGTGAGCACATCAACTACCCCGGTATTGAGTGATTGAATCCACTCTGACTGCCCCAACACGGCGGTTCGGGGACACCATGTCGCCCTGTCATACAAACTCCATGCGCGCGACAAGCACAGCGCTGCAGCAAACTTGTACTCCGGTACTGCCGATTCTCGGCAATTACTACCGCGACCTTGTCGCGCGCTTTGACCTACCGACACAAACCCAACAGTGGATGCAAGAGCATGTAGCGCGGCGTGCATCACTCCGGAGCAGGGACACAGCGAGAACGGACTCATTGGCAGGGTGTGTCGCCGATTGGCCACAGCAACCAACCTGGGTGCCTCATCTCGACCGCCGGGCTGGGAGCCCAACACTGGGTGTTTGATGCTGTATATATTCCTGCTTATACCGAGCTGTTAAACGCCGCCCACCAGGCGGGCGCTAAAACGCTGTCAAGAGTAGACCTATTTGTATTTCAGGGAGTGGGTACGTTTCGTTTCTTTACCGCCGACCATATTGGCACCGAGCAAATAGACGCCCACGTGATACCGCTGCGCACACACTTTATCCAGCAGCTTGTTTCGCTCTCGACTCATAACATGTCCTGATGCCTTAAAAATAGCGTACACTTATTCGCTCAACGAACAAACCCTTTGTCGCCATGCGCTAATGAGGCTGCGATGCTCGCTATTCTTAGTATCACCACCCCTATCTTCGTGCTGATCGGTTTAGGGTACGCAGTGAGGTGGAGCGGCATTATCCAACGCGAACAGATGCAGGGTGTGGGCGTTTTTGTGATGTATTGCGCGCTACCTGCCCTGGTGATTCGAGCATTAACCCAGCAGCCCCTGGAAGAGATTTTTAAGCTCAACTATTTAATCGCTTACGGCCTGGGTTCTATCTTTATTTTCAGTGCCGGGCTACTGCTTTGCTTAAAGCGCCAGCACCAACCGCTTCATACCAGCGCCATGCAAGCATTAGGCATGGCGGCGGCTAACAGTGGCTTTGTTGGCTATCCTGTTGCCGTTATGGTGATCGGCTCGCCTGCGGCAGTGCTGTTGGCGCTCAATATGATCATTGAGACGCTGATTATAATTCCTATGGCGCTGATTCTAGCTGAAATGGGCAGCCATCAAGGTTCCAGCGTATGGAAAACAGTTAAGCAGACAGCCCTTAGCCTGATCAAAAATCCGGTGCTAGTCGGCTTATTAGTCGGCATTTGCTTGGCCGTTACCGGAATTCAGATTCCCACGCCGCTATTTAAAGCTATCGATATGCTAGCCGAAGCAGCTGGCCCAGCGGCGCTATTTGTGATTGGCGGCGCACTATTTGGTTTACAGGTGAAAGGCATGGCGAGGGATGTTGGCCAGATTGTTGTCGGCAAACTCCTTATTCATCCTTTGATTGTTTTTATCACCTTTTATCTTATGCCAGGCATTGATCCGCTCTACATGGTGGGCGCAGTGCTATTCGCTGCGTCACCCATGATCAGTATTTACCCACTGTTCGGCCAACGGTATGGATTAGGGGGCATTAGTGCTGCGGCGATGCTGGTAGCAACCGTTGCTTCTTTCTTCACGCTTAGCCTGACTATTTGGCTAATGACGATTGCCGGGTTCCTAACTTTCTAAAATGAACATTAGTGAGTATGCAAAAACGCGCTCTCCTCTACATTACATGGAACCAAGTTCTAAATTTTGGAGCCCGTCTGTTTTTCCAGTTCCGCCAGGAGAAGATAATGTTACATCGGTCTATCAACGTGTATTTAGTAGTGTTGGGCTAAGGCTCAGCAGGTTTATCCACAACGGTAACAGATAATGGGCACTGTGGCTCAATTGGCAGCTGACGCCCTATGTTAACGCAGGATAGGCGCCCACCAGATAAGGCCACTGGGTTACGCAATTTACCGACTCGGCATTAACACGCCCCCAAGAACACCGTCATGATTAGCGATTCCTATAACAATTATCGCACCGCTCACTACAACGGAACACATTTCATAGATGTTACTGTAAAGCTCCTCAATCACCTTTTCCCCGACAATGTCGTAACCTTTAATATCTAAGCGAATTGGCTCAAGTACTTAACCTGCCATGAACTTTTTCATGGCTCGACGAGGATCATTTACTGGTTCGCGCAGGAGCGCATATATGTTCGCTATTCGAACAACATGCTATATTGGCTCTCTAATTTTATGCATATTTCGATGAGTGGACACCGATGGAAGAACAACTACAGGACGACATGCTAACCCCAGATGATCGCGACTTCGTTACTGCTTTAGCGAGCGGCCTAGAAGTTATTTTAGCGTTTGATGAGCACCACCCACGTATGACACTCAGCGAAGTAGCCACGCGTACAGGCATGAACCGAGCCAAGGCACGGCGCTTTTTGCTCACGCTGCACGCACTTGGCTATGTTCGCAAACAGCAACGCTACTTTGAGTTAGCGCCACGCGTGCTTCAATTGGGATATTCATTTTTATCCGCCAATAACTACCGCAGCGCTATTCAGCAGTATTTGGAGGAAATCACCAATGAATGCGGCGAGTCTTCCTCTTTAGGCGTGCTTGATGGCGATGACGTCATTTATGTCGCGCGCTCAGCGGCACGTCATCGGCTAATGGCCATTACACTGTCCGTAGGTACCCGCTTACCAGCAGCGTATACCTCCATGGGGCGCGTTCTTCTCGCACAATTGCCAGAAGCTGAATTGGATGCTTACTTAGAGCGGTTAACGTTGCAGCGCTATACAGAAAAAACATTTACAACCAAAAGTGAGCTTAAAAAGTGTATTCACAAGGCGCGCAAGCAAGGCTACGCCATTGCCGATCAAGAGCTTGATTCTGGATTGCGCTCCATTGCCATGCCTGTTTTTGACGCTAATAATAAATTGCTGGGTGCTATCAATATCAGCACCAACGCCGCTCGTGTGGATATGCAAACACTACTAAAAACGTACCACCCCCTATTGTTAGAAAAAGCTCAGTTTATTCATCAAACGATTAGTGTGTAGACTAGCTTTTGTTTAACGCTTTGGCCGCAGCTAGTGACCACAGCCCTGAGAATTTTAGTAATGTTAAATTTCTGCGGCCTAGATTTGTAAAATTATCGGTGTCGAACTCACCCATTAGTCTCTACATATTTAGCCGATCTTTAGTACCGGCTTGACGGTAGTGCCATTTTTGGAGTCTTCGAAGGCTTGGTTAATCTGATCCGCTGGGTAGAGCGTGACCAGCTTATCGAAAGGAAAGCGACCTTCTTTGTAGTAGGCAACCAACTGAGGGATGAACACCCGTGGTACCGAATCGCCCTCAATCACACCAATCAGGGACTTTCCTTCCGCCATCAAGTCGTGGTGAACATCCAACGTAACCTCTGGGGTGACACCGACAATTGCCGAGACACCTAAAGGACGCAGCGCCTGTAGTGACTGACGTACCACGAGTGGCACACCGGTTGTTTCCACAGCGTACTCACTGCCATTACCGGTAATCTCTCGCACGCGCTCAATAGTTTGTTCCTGCTTGCCATTAACGGTGTGAGTTGCGCCCAGTTCGCGAGCGAGCGCCAAGCGACTTTCGTTTACGTCCACCGCAATGATGCGCTGACAGCCAATGATCTTAGCTGCCATGACCGCGGAAAGGCCCACCGCGCCACAGCCGTACACCACAATCGAGCTACCAAATTCAGGTTTAAGACGGTTGAGCACCGTCCCCGCCCCCGTCTGAATACCGCAACCCAATGGGCCGAGCATCGCTAGTTCGACCTCGCGATCGACCTTCACTGCGTTACGCGCGCTTACCACGGCGTGGGTAGCGAATGAAGATTGGCCGAAGAAAGTGGCCAGTGCCTCGTTATCCCGCTGCAGCCGATGGCTGCCATCCTCCATGGCACCCCCGAAATTGAGTTCGTTGAATGTACCGCAGACGGTTGGATGCCCGGTCAAACAGTGATCACACTCTCCACAGTGTGCAAACGACAGCACCACATGGTCGCCAATTTCCAGACCCGTCACACCTGCACCGAGCGCCTCGACGACACCAGCTCCTTCGTGCCCCAACACAATAGGAAACGGCGCAATCCCCAAGTCACGGGCCACCGCATCAGTGTGACACACGCCAGTCGCAACGATACGTACGCGTATCTCGCCGCTAGCCGGATCAGTCAAGTCCACGTTTTGCCACTTAAAATCGTCACCCTGCTTTACTGTAACCGCTGCTTTAATTTGCATGACTCTTCTCCCTTTCTCCCTTCGTACTCCCGCCCGAAACGAACGGGAGCAGCTCAAATCAAAAAAACTTAGTCAACTGTAGGCGGAGAGTATTCCCATCGCTCTCCAAACCTTTTAGACCTCCGGCCTGAGTGTCGTACTCATGATAATAGGCCCCTTTGAGCATCACACCGGTGGTGGCCCACAGGTAGCCTGCTTCAGCCCCAATTGCATGGCGCTCCGCCTTGTCTGTGGTTGGCGCCCCCTCATCGGCTTCTAGTTGCCAAGCGTTATAGCCGACCAACCCCAGCTCAAGACCGTTGTTCAAGCGATGGCCGAGCCCCCACTCCACCAGCCAACTGTCTCCGGGAGTGACGCCGGTATCGTCTTGTTTGGTCTTGATCTCATATCGCGACAGGGCCGAGATGTTCCAACGCTTCTCCTCGTCAAAGTGCCACATGCCGCCCAAGGTAAGCATGGTAGTGCCGTATCCTTTGCCCACCGAAGCTGGGTTATCGACATCAAAGTCAGCAGTGTCGAACCAGTGGCCGCCAGCGAAGGTAATATCCCATTGGGAACCGTGCCAACCGAGAATTATTGGGCCAACAAATAGATCACCGATGCCGTCATCGTCGAAGCGGCTCCCCCCGGCAACATCCAGATCAAACTCGATATCCAGCATGGGAATAATCGTCTCCATGCCGTAATCGGCACCTAGAACCGTCTTATCTGTCATCCATATAAACCGGTGGGCTAGTGCACTGACCGTGCCGCTATTGTTCCCCGGCACGGATGAGCCGGAACCGTCATTGAAGCTGTCGACCTCATAATGAACCAGGTAGCCTCGATAATAGAGTCCTTGGGGCGGTGCCGCCGCTGCGCCCAAGCCCTCGATGCCGAGTGAGTAGTGGCCGTTAACGGCTAGTGCCGAAGGCGCTGCGGCACTAGCACTGAGTGCCGCCAGGAAGATGGAGGACGTTTTTTTCATGGCTTGTTGTCTCTTTTATCAGCCAACGAGTCACCCTCCCGAGTCGGGTGACAAGCGTTGTTATACGGGTAAAAGGGGGATCTTCTGGGGAGTTAAAAAGGATAACGACGCGGCGTTTGCTGCACGCTGATCCAGTGGTCGGTAGTAAACTCCTCGATTGCCCAATCACCATTGAAACGACCAAGGCCCGAGTTCTTCTCACCACCGAAGGGCACATGAGCCTCATCGTTAACTGGCATATCGTTGATATGAGTCATGCCTGCCTTGATGCCCTGGGCAAAGCGCATTCCGCGCTCGATATCGCCACTGAAAACGCTGCTAGAGAGGCCGTACTCAGTGCCATTAGCCAGTTCTAGTGCGTGAGCCTCGTTGCGGGCTTTCTGAATACCGACCAACGGACCAAAGATCTCCTCACGGCTGATTTCCATATCCGAGGTGACATCACTGAATACATGCGGTGGGATCAACTGGCCATTAATCTCGCCCTCTACCAAAACGGTAGCGCCTTCACGCTTGGCAGTAGCAATCTTCTCTTCCAGCCCTTCACGCTGCTTGGCGTTGATAACAGGCCCAACGACAGTAGCCATATCGTTGGGATCACCCACTTGCAGTCCTTTCACCTTGGTGACAAAGCGCTCGACAAAGTCGTTATAGACGCTTTCATCAACGATGATGCGGTTGACCGCCATGCAGATTTGTCCTTGGTGGAGAAATTTACCCATCGCCGCGGCGTTAACTGCCTGATCAAGGTCTGCGTCATCCAACACTACGAAGGGGCTATTGCCACCAAGCTCCAGCGCCACCTTCTTAATATGTTCACCGCCGCTGGCGATGCGCCCGATACCACGGCCTACCTGGGTCGAGCCCGTGAAAGAGATCATCCGGGGTACGCGATGTTCGACGAAAGCATCTCCGATTTCGCTGCCAGCACCGACCACCACACTGAGTAGGCCGGCGGGCAGACCTGCCTCCTCGAAGATCTTCGCTAGTAGTAGTCCGCCAGTAACCGGCGTATCGCTAGCTGGCTTAACCACTACCGCGTTGCCCAGCGCCAGCGCGGGGGCGATGGAACGCTGAGAAAGATGTAACGGAAAATTCCATGGACTGATAACCCCCACCACGCCAAGAGGTTTGCGGTAGATACGGTTTTCCTTACCTGGCACGTTGGAGGACATCGTCATACCGTGGACACGCCCCGGCATACTGGCAGCTTCTCGGGAGATACCGCGAGCCGCCCCCCACTCAATGTTTGCTTTTAGACGTGTGCTGCCTGATTCACGAATCAACCAGTCAATAATTTCTTCTTTACGCGCATCGAAGATCGCGACCACACGCTGCAATAACTCAGCTCGCTCAGCAGGTGGCGTCGCCGCCCACTCGGTTTGGGCTTGTTCTGCCGTCGTGAAAGCGGCATCCAAATCATCGCGATTGGCTAAGCGCGTCGTCAGCAGTACGCGGTTGTCGTAAGGGTTGAGAACTTCGGTGGTACGCTCGCTACTGCCCTCGCGCCATTTACCACCGATTGGCTGAAGATAAAAATCGCTATAAGTGCCGCTCATTTTGTTGCTCCTTTGAATGCTCAGAGTCGTTACTACTGGTCGCAACCAACCTCATTTATAGATATCGAGATCTTCGGAAAGCACGAACTCCCCATCGTAATAATTGGCCATTTCATTGGTCAGCTGTTCGTCGCTCTGGCCAAAAAATAATGGGTGATTCATTACTAGTAACTCGGGGGCTATATGACGACCTATCTCGGCTAGCTGTTGCGTACTGGTATGAGCGTGGTACAGATAGTTTTGCCAATCTTGCGGGAGCTGACTTACACCTTGCTCACTCATCACTTCATGAATCAAAATATCGGCACCATCGAAGTACTGGTAAAGCTCCTCTTCATGCCGAGTATCTCCACTGATCACCACCGTTTTTTCGGGTGTTTCCACGCGATAGCCAAAGGCCATGCCATCTGCCCAACTTCCGTGATGAACGTTAAAGGCGGTAATGGTCACCTTGTCATCTTGGTGCACGACCTGAGTGTCGCTGATCTCACTCACTTCAACTGTGAAACCATCTTCGCTAGCAGGTTGGGTACCGTGCAGCCGATGATCGATATCGTCCACATACGCTTCAAGAATATTTGTGGTCATCGCCTTCGTACCCTGGGGACCAACTACCTTCAGCGGTTCGCTACGGCCCATAATCCATGGACGAAGCATCAGCTCGGGCATACCCATCACATGGTCAGAGTCGAGGTGGGTGAGAAACACCTTGTTCATCGCTCCGTAAACCGAATTGTTGTCGAAGTAGATATCCTCAGGCATGAAGTCCTCACCGGAAAGGGCATCGAAGTTCCTCACGAAGCCTGGACCGGCATCAAACAGATACATCTCCTTATCCACCACAATGAGTATCGATTGGCCTGCCCGCTCATGTTTTAAAACCGGCGTTCCTGTACCGAGCATCACCACTGTCGTATTGCTTTTATCACCAGGGGCATTTGCGTTTAGGTGACTTTCATCCCCATTATTGGCTAGCGCGCCACTCAGTGCTTGGATAACCAGTAAGCCTGTCAAGGTTATGGTCATCATTGGCTTAAACTTGAAATTGGGCTTCATCTGTTCCCACCTTCTTGTATCGTTATTTTCTATGGCCCGTACCTAAAATTGAGAAAGACTCAATTCAAGCGGCGGAAGTTGATGGAACTTGGAACATAACTGGCTTCCGCGAACTCAAGTCTACTGACGGATACCCGATTTACCTGGCGATAAGATGCCATTGGGATCCAGTGCATTCTTCAGAGCGGTATGAACATTGCGCAGCGGCTCGCCGAACGTTCCGGCTACTTGCTCCATGAACTCAGTGTTAGTGCGGTAGAGGCCATAGCCCCGCTTGGCGAACTCATCAATCAACTCTGCAAAACAGTCATGAGCGCGTTGAGTCTCTTCTGGATCTTCACGGTTGTAGAGCAAATCGATGATGTGGTGCATATCGCGCCAGCCGACAACGTATTCGGCTACGTAGTCAAAGCCATACTTGCCGAGAATTTGTTGAGCTAACTCGGTCTGATCCTTAGTCTCACTACCCTTGGGCTGTGACACCGGGGCAAACCACATAGAACCGCCGCCACCGCGCCAGTTGTACAGCCCAAACTCCTGCAGATTCATGTCGCCCTTCATCAACGCCGAGCGATACTCGAAACCACCGCCACGCTGTTCGGCTTCATCGCCGTACATGATTTTAGCTTTGCCGCTGGCCCCAAATGCCTGCTCGACGATATTCCAGTTGACCTCGATCTGCTCGGGTGTGCCGTAGAGCGCCGCGTAGACGTTCCACTCGCCAATGCCTTCATCTTGCTTGATCCGCTCTATGGCTTCTCTTGGTATGGATTCTTTACCATCGTAATAGTGCTTGCGTACCACATGGGTACCTGCGTCCCACAGGGTATGCACAATCACTACTGCGTTAGGAATGATTTGAGAGATACGCAGTGGTCGCAGCACATCAACGATCTCGGCGATATCTTCCGGATCCTGATACTGGATCAAGAAAGGACGATACGCCGGTGGTTCGGGCATCAGCCACAATCCCATCTTAGTCACGACACCATAGTTGGATTGGGTGAAGAGACCATCGATATAGGGACCATAGCCCCACTTGAATACCTGCCATGAACTGGAATTCTCAATTCCGCCCATGCCGGTGCGAATCATCTCACCATTGGCCAGCACCACTTCCATGCCGCACTGAAACATGAAGTGCTCGCCGTAAGGGGTGTAGCCCACACCACGATCAAGAGTATTGCCAACTGGCCCAGCAATCGCCGACGGTGCGGGCGGATCTAACCAAAGCTTGTAGCCTTTCTCTTGGATATAGTCGTAGAGCTGCTGGTACGTGACGCCGGGTTCGATCAGCGCTGTACAGACCTCAGGATCCACACTGAGAATACGATTCATGCGATGAAGATCGAGAATGACTTGGCCGGTTTCGCCGGGTGCAGCTGACCCGTATCCAAGGTTTTTACCCGTAGAAATGGTCCAGATCGGTACTTTATACTCGTTGCAAATACGTACAAGTTCCTGCACCTGCTCAGCGTCATTGGGCAGCAACGCAGCTGAGGGAATATAGTCGGAAGCATCTCCAGCCATCATTATTTTGGTATAGGGTGCTAACTGTTCGCTCTCGGTCAGAACGCTCTCGCTTCCAATCGTTTCGCGAAATTGATTTAATGCGGCATCGAAATCGGCCTCTGCAATGCCTTTAGGCAGAATACGCTTTGTCGTGCTCATAAACGTGTCTCTCGATTATTGTGATAAAGATTCAGAGTTGGACCAGGAAGCTCAGCTCGCTGACATTCTTCGTAGTTGGCGTGCCCAAAAAATGTCGCGCATGACGATCGCGAGCTGAGGCCAACGCTAAGCGGGCATATTCACGTCCTAAAGAAGCTTGCCAACTTCCCGTTTCAATAGTCGTTGGCTCGACAATAGGCCCGCGGTGACTTAACAAATGATGCTGGTTTGACTCATGGCGCCCCAGTGCAAGAATCCGACCACGTCCGGCAAGCAGGCTCGTAAGTAGTACGATCCCCGACTCATCGGTAAAGCCGGCTGCCAGCGTTCCGCTGGGTAAGGCACTCAGCGCTAGCGGGTTAAGGCGTCCTTCATAGCGTGGTTTCAAACCTAGCTGACGGAGCCCAAGCCCTAGCTCGGTGGTCGACTTATTACTACCGTAAAGATTGATCTGGCCTTGCTGCGACACATTTGCCTGGTTCGCGGCGAAGGCACTACCTATCGATAACGGTGCGGTGGCGCCCAGTAATAAGCTATTTTTGAGTAACGCACGGCGTGTTAGCTTCATGGCATTACTCCTCACCAGTGGCGGCATTTGCCAGTTCACCGCGTAATAAAGCGTCAATCAGTCCCTCAAGCTCGGCATCACTGATTTTGGCTTCACGGAATGAAGGCATCGCAGCACGGCCTTGCCTAACCGTGTTACGAATATGATTACCCCTCGCCTCCCAGGCCCCTTCAGGAAAAGGCATGGTAATCATGGGCCCAACTGCTTTATCTAAGTTGTGACAATGAGAGCAAACCTGTTGATACACCTCGGCAGGTTCTCGCTCCTCGGCAGCTGTTGCCAAGCTAGCGGTTGTTAGTGACAACAGCAGGCCACTTACAAGTGCTAGGCGCTTAATAGCAGGACATGAAAGGGGCCTAAACGGCAGGCGGGTTGGGCCGTTGCTATCCACGGTGTTCCTATCGGTTGTTATGTTGTACATATCAGCATCTTCCGTTATTTCGACAGGGGCATGTCATAACCAAGGTACCCAGCACGACCATTGAAAATCTAATACTTTAGTATAAATCAATGACTTATCGCTGGTCCTTTAGCAACTACCTTTCAAAAAGCGTGCCGATTTAAGAAATAGGACAGCTATCAAGGAATTAACTGATCTACATGACTTTTAAATCCGCTTGGCGAACATCCGTTCGCAAATAACGTTTAATCATTTGATTAACCCTTCATCAAATCATCAACCAGCTTTCACTTCTTTGTAGCTGTTGTGCTTTTCCAAGGCAGCAAACCAAGTGATACTCTTTTGCTTCTTCCCCCTTCGCTACCAACCTCAACGTGAGTCGGCATGTTTATTTCATCTTCTGACTACCCGAATGCTCGCGACTTAATGGACGCGCTACGCTTTCTGCCTGAAGAGGGCCAAATTTGGCTAGGCGAGCAGCGCATGCTGCTGATGCCACTTGCCGCGTCGACATTCTTTCGCAACGAGTTAATTACGACGTTGGGCATGGAGCGCGCCCGGGGGATCTTTATGCGCCTCGGCTACTACTCAGGACTGATGGATGCCGAGCTTGGCGAGTCGTTGAGGGGAGAGCGTTTAGGGTTGGAAGAGAGCTTTCTCGCTGGGCCACAGCTACATGCGTTGCAGGGGCATGTGCAGGCTGTGCCGATCAGCCTGGAGATGAATCTCGAGCAGGATCTTTTTTATAGCGAATTCATATGGAAAGGTTCGTTTGAAGTGGACGTGTGGCGTGCACGCGGACGACAGCGTGAGCCTGCATGTTGGACATTGCTGGGTTACGCGTCAGGCTACGCCACTCAACTATTGGGCCGCGAAGTACAGTACAGAGAAGTGAGTTGCCGAGCCTGTGGCGACGACAATTGCCGCATCATTGGCAAGCTGGCCGAAGAGTGGCCCGATCATGTCGCCTTTGCTGAATTACTGCGTGAAGCTCCTCTGATTGACGAGCTTTACGAACTTCAGGCCCGTATTGCCACACTGGAAAGCGATCTGGCTCGCACACGAAACCAGGAGACCTGGGGGCCAATTGGCTCAACACCAGCCTTTCGAGAGATGATCACCATGCTCGACAGTGCTGCTCCCTCGGAGGTTCCCGTGTTGCTACTGGGCGAAACCGGTACGGGAAAAGAGATTCTTGCGAGACGTCTGCATGATCACAGCCTCCGCGCCAGCGGGCCGTTTATTGCAGTAAACTGCGCTGCCATACCGCCTGAGCTCATTGAGTCAGAGCTCTTTGGCGTCGAAAAGGGCGCCTACACGGGTGCGGTGCAGTCACGTATGGGCCGTTTTGAACGCGCCGATGGAGGCACCCTATTTCTGGATGAGCTTGCTGAACTTTCACCGCGTGCACAGGCAGCGCTTTTGCGCGCGCTTCAGGAAGGCCAGATCGAACGTGTCGGCGGCGAGAGTGTTACAGAGGTCAACGTGCGTATCGTTGCCGCTACCCATACTGACCTACTAACACGTGTTGAACAGGGCAATTTTCGCCAGGATCTGTTTTACCGCCTTAACGCTTTTACGTTGAGCGTACCACCGTTGTACAAGCGCCTTGACGACATCGTGCCATTGGCGGAGCACTTTCTCACCCACTTCGAGCATCACTACCAACGCCGAACACTTGGCTTTTCCGACCAGGCTCGCTCAGCCATGCACCAGTACCGCTGGCCAGGAAACGTTCGCGAACTCAAGAACTGCGTCGAACGAGGTGTGATTCTCACTGCTGACAATAAACACATTACTGAAAAAGCATTGTTTGGTAATTACCGCGTCCCGACACTGGAGCGCGAGAAAGCTCAAGGCCTTGATGATTCGGGCATGCTCATGCCAACACTCGAAGACAACTCCAGCAACGTATCTCCTAGACAGCGTGTTCAACCACTCCTAGACGCTGGCATGACATTAGAAGAGGTAGAAAGAGCACTAATTCAAGCTGCCAATAGTGATAGTGGCGGAAATATATCTGCAGCAGCGCAGCGTCTAGGAATGACACGTGCAGCCTATGCCTACCGTCTCAAAAAACATCGACTCTAACTATTGTGTGCCCGCACGAATAATATTCTCCATTTCTCCCAGGAATCACGCCGTAAAAAAACGGCGATTATCGCGTATCATTAACGCTGAATGTTTTGCGCGGCTGGCGAGTTCCCCTTCCTGTGCATGGGCGAGCGTGTAAGCTAAACGCTCAAGGGCGGCAGCGGATTCAAGCGGGGCTTGGCGCAGGTGGGCAACGTGGCGCAGGCTCGCATCCAAACGACGTACCAAACGAGGCGTTGCTTGCTCTCGATACGATTTTAAGGCAAGCAGCGTTTCACCTACCGCTAGCGCGGAGAGACTGCCATCCACCACGTAGTGAGTTGGTTCGCCCTGCACATGCGCCCAGTGCACTAGGCGCATCACACGGCGGTAAAGCCGCGCCTGCCAAATGTCATCACGACCGCCCTTTCCACGCACCGCCATCATTTCAAGCTCTTGCAACGTCATGGTTGCAAGCTGTTGCTGCCGACGGCGTGCGTTGGTGGGAAAAATCATCCAAAACGCGATTAACGCCAGTAGCGGGCCAGCCACTACCGCCAACGCTAGCGAGTGTGCAAAAAAGTCGGAGAGCGGCATCGTCGGTTGCGATAGCAGCAGTAAGATCATGACGTAGTCAATTGATCCATTCATCGTGCGCCGATGGAAAAAGGGGATCACCGTTATAAAGATCAGCAGTAGCTACATCGCCACCAGCTCCCATTCGGCTTCTGCCCACGGCCACAGCAACCAACGCACTCCCAGTGCATGAGGGCGCCCACCTCTTTCCAAGCGAGGAGAGTTTGTATCTGTAAGAGCACTAAAAATAGAATCGAAACTTGATGTGCATGCTGCATCCTAGTGAAGCATCCTGTGCGTGTCGGATACATAAAGGAGGATGGTATGGACCTCATCGAACAAGACAATTGTGGTACCCGCATGCTGGGTGATATCGGCCTCCCCCTTGATGTGTATGCCGACCAAGTGGCTTTCATTAGGGCTGTGCGAGAAGGCTTGTCTGGCCGCATACTCCAAAAAGCGGTCAATGCCCTGCGTGGTGATCGAGATGTCTTCGTGCGGCTACTAGAAACTGACTCAGGAAACCTGCATCGCTTGTACAAGCGTAAGGCCCTGGGTCGTACTCAGAGCGAGGAAGTGCTGGATACACTGAAGCTGTATGTCGAAGCCGGAAAGGTCTTCGGTAATCGCGATAGCGCCCAGGAGTGGCTGCACAGTGAGGTTCGAGCACTGAATGGGGCTCGGCCCATCGATCTTTTCGATACCTTCGCTGGCCGCGAAATGGTGAGGGATGTACTGGGCAAGATTGAGCTCGGGGATTTCGGCTAATAATATTTTGGATGCGTGCGGGGGCGGGGGAATGAAACATCTCGCAAAAAAAGCATAAATACCCATAGCACTCACCAACACTAGGGCCATGTGAAGTTATATCGAATCACCAAACAAAGCTATTTGATCAACCTTTCCCGCCAGAGTGGAAGCTACCGAGACAGCGGATGCTGGAACAAAGCTGGTCATCCTGTACTATATTTCGGTCTGTCAGCTGCGGTCGTCATGCTCGAAATGGGCAACTACATCTCGAATCTCCGGCTGTTGCCAAAAGACATGATGCTCGATATTTACGACGTCGACACCACCGCAATTAAAAGCGTGGAACACTAAGATCTGCCCGAAGATGGGATCAGTTCCCCTGCCCCGTTTCGGCACAAATCCGAAGTTCCGACTTTTCTAGATGCCGCTCATAATCCACCTTTACGCTGACACTACTAAGCCCTAGAATTCAAATAATAAGTGCAGTACCTGCGTTTTAAAACTCTACACAATTGATTAGTAATCTTTATTTTCTCTCAGGAAAACAAAAGATAACTTTAAATAAAGCAGACCAACCTGTGTATATTGGCCCACTCATTTATAGGTTAAGTATTAAACAGCGCTCAAGTGGCCTCTATCATGAAGCGCGTGAAAAACTCGGTAAGTTCATCAAAGCCATCGAGCGGGAGCACAAGCGAAACGTATTGATCCGGGCGCACCACCACCAACGCACCGGCGCCACGATCAATACCACGCAGATCGAAGATATCCTGGTCGGTACCCAGCACCGGGGCATGGGCTTTCTGGTAGTCCTGAAGGCCGAGGGCGCCCTTATGTGGTTTAAGAACATCGTGCATATCGGCCCAGTCCACCTCAAGATGCGATTGCTGGATGATGCCGTGAATATCGAAGACCGCATCAGGATCGGCCCCTTGTGGGGTGAATCGACGGATCGGCGACGCCTCGCTGGCGAGGAAATCCATCAGCGCGTTAAATCGCGATCCCGGGCTTCTCGGGTCGACCATGTCGGCGAAGGCATAGACCCGCCAGCGGCCATCGGCGCGATGGACATGCCCGAGATGGGTCTGTCTAGCATCGCCGAGCCGGATCACCTCGGCCGAATGGAACCGCCGCCCGGGCGGGAAGCCGGTGGCCAGGTGCAGGTGGGTATCGTCACCGGTGAGCAGGTCCGGCGCGTATTGGGTGGCGAACCCAGCGGTGAACTCACTGTTGGTGACAAACTGGCGCTGCACTTCGGCTAGGCCTTTCATGGCGGCCTGCGGGTCATCGGTGTCTTGCGCAGCACCGATCGCCTTTGACCAGCGGGTATCCATCTCGATTAGATTCTCGGCTATGACGTGACGCTCGGCATTGTAGGTGTGTAGTAGGCTGGCCGGGCTGCGCCCCTGCAGCACCGAGATAAGCTTCCAGCCCAGGTTGAAGGTGTCCTGCATCGACACGTTCATGCCCTGACCGGCCTTGGCGGTATGGGTGTGACAGGCATCACCGGCGATGAAGACCCGAGGCGTTCGACTCTCCACCTGATCATCGTCGACATCGTCGAACTTGTCGGTGACCCGGTGCCCGACGCGGTAGACGGAGAACCAAGCGGTCTCCTTCACCTCGAAGGTGTAAGGCGCCAGGACCGCCTGGGCCTTGGCCAGCACATCTTCCTTGGTCAGCCAAGCGTCAGGGGCAATATTGCCCATGTCGACGTAGAGTCGGACCATGTAGCCGCCCTCGCGGGGGATCAGCAGGATGTTGCCTGCGTCGGCGGACTGGATGGTGCACTTGAAGCGGATATCGGGGAAGTCGGTCACCGCCAGCACGTCCATCACCCCCCACGCCTTGTCCTCGCCGTGGCCCTGGGGCACTCGGCCGATCGAGTCGCGCACCACGCTGTGGGCGCCGTCGCAGCCGACCACATGCTTCGCCCGGACGGTGACCTCGCCGTCTGGCGTGTTGACGGTCACGGTGACTCGCTCGTCGGCGGCCTCAGGCACCTCCACTTTGACCGTCTCGTGGCTGTAGTCGACCTGCAGGCGGCTGGGAGAGTTCTCCATGTACTCCAGCAGGAAGTCGAGCAGCCTGGCCTGGTTAACGATCACGTGCGGGAACTCGGACAGTCCGTCGCGAACGTCCTGTACACGACCAAGACGGGTGATCCGGGCCTTGTCATCGGCATCAGGGCCCCAGAAGTGAGTCTCGTTTATCCAGTAGGCCTCTGTGGTCAACCTTCCGGCCAGACCGAAGGCCTCAAACATCTCGACCGTACGACAAGCGATACCATCGGCACGCCCCACCTCCAGCGGCCCCTCAGCCTTCTCCACGACGCGGGTGACAATCTCGGGAGTTGTCGATAACTGGGCTGCCAGCAGCAGCCCGGCTGGGCCGGTACCTACGATCAGGACATCCACCTCCTCTGGAAGCGGATCCTGTTCGGCGCTGCGCCCTTCGGCCAGCGGGTGAATTCGCGGGTCGCCACTGCGGTAACCGTCGAGAAAGTACTGCATCTGCTCGCTCCATCCCGTTTGTTTCGGGCATTCGTTGTTTAATTTTCATCATGAATTTGGTTCGTATCTGAAATGACAATTGATCACCACCAATATTAATCAGTATTGTGATTAATAAAAAAAGGGGCAATTAGACTTTCCTCCAAGGCCATGCGTCCTGTGGCGCAGACTCAGGTGACCCCGTGGCTCTGTCTCGGTATCGACTTTCGGGTAATTGATCATTATTGTGATCATCACAATAATGACGCATATTGAAAATCAATCATCCGCATGCCTCGACCTTCTCGATTTGGTCAACACATGGTCAGGCCAGTGCACTCCCCCAGCGACAACTGACAAGAGAGTCAACAATGACAATCGCCTCACACGCTTCGCGCCGCCCTACCCTGAGCATAACGCTGCTCTCGGTTTCTCTGCTCGCCGTTAGCACGCCAATCTTGGCCAAGGAACTCCGCTTAGGCTTGATCACACCCCCACAGCACATCTGGACACAAACCGCTGAACGATTTGCCGATGAGGTTGCCGAGCGCAGCGACGGTGAAATGGCCATAGCGTTATTTCCTTCTGGCCAAATGGGTGATGAGTCGGCGATGTTTTCGCAAATGGAAACCGGCTTACTCGACATGGGTATTATGACAGCTGCGTTAACTAGCCAACGCGAACCATCGGTAGTCGGTTGGTTTACGCCGTTTCTATTTAATAGCGTGGCCCAAGCGGCCGAAGTGGCCGATACCGACGCAGCCCAGCAGATGCTTAGGAATTTAGAAGACAAAGGACTTCACGCTTTTGGCTACACATTTGCGGGCATGCGTCACATTTTGATGCGTGACGAGCAGATAGAAAGTGCAGCGGACGTTGCTGGCAAAAATATGCGCATTATCCCCTTTTCAGCGATGAACGCTTGGTGGCGAGCGGTCGACGCTCGACCAATGCCGATCAGTTTGCCGGATGTTTATCAAGGTCTACAGAACGGTATGCTAGATGGCGTGGATATCGATCTTGATGCTTTAGTGGGGTCAGGCTTTTATGAAGTGGCCGAACATCTCACGCTGACCAATCACATGGCCTTCCCTGCCGTGTCGGTAATGAGCCAGGCCACGCGCGCCTCGCTCTCTGATGAACAGCGCCAATTGATAGACGCCGCCATGGAGGATGCGCTGGCTTGGGGGATCGAGTCACAAATAGAGGCGGAAGAGCGTAATCTCACCATGCTCGAAGACCGCATTAATGTGTATACGCTAGAAAACGCTGAAGACACTTTCAGCACGGCGAACCAAGCGTTCGCTGAGCGCTTTGGTGACCATCCGCTTATCCAAGCATTCCAGCAACAGTCCACCGAACTCCTTAACGCTGAATAAAACGCGTCGGGGCGCTTCTGCGCCCCGAACCAAAGAGGCGTACCCAAGATGCATTTTCCCCAAGACACCTGGCTAACCAAGGCGAGCCGACAGCTAGCCAGGGTTGAACAGCTGCTCTGCAATGTACTGATAATAGCTTTTAGCGCGTTGCTTATTGCTAATGTTTTCGCACGATACGTACTCAACAGCCCACTTTTTTTTGCCAATGAGCTAGCCGTCTATATTCTGATTTGGATGGCGTTTCTCGCCATCTCTATCGCCATACATAACGACCAGCACGTACGTTTGACCATGCTGATTGCGATACTGCCTAAAGCGGCTCAGCGCGTTTGCTATTGGCTTACCGAGCTGATCTGCCTGGCGATAATGGTTACTGTCCTGTGGTACGCCATCGCTTGGCTGCGGTCACCTTCGATCCACTACGATATCGCTATTACGCTCGATTGGCCCAAGTGGCACTTCTATCTCATCGTGCCGCTTTTCTGCGTCACATCGATTTTTCACCTCGTCGCTAGGCTTTTTGATCGATCGCGAGCGAGTTTCGTCCTAGCCAACGACGAGGAGTAACCCTATGACGCTTGCGGCTTTTATTGTGTTAATGCTACTTGGAATGCCAATTGCCTTTGTCCTCTTGGCTTCAACACTTACCTTCGTGATCACTTCCGGTAACTACCGTCTATTTGAAAACCTACCCCAGGTTATTTTTGGCTCGCTAGAGGTATTTGATCTGCTGGCGATTCCCTTATTTATCCTGTTGGGCGAAATCATGAATGAGGGTGGTATTACACGTCGCATTATCACCGCCACACGTGCCTGGTTTGCGTGGATTCCTCACAGCATTGCCTATGTATCCCTCACCTCGAACTTGATGCTTGCCTCTATTATGGGTTCAGCGACGGCACAGATCGCTATTATGAGCCGAGTAATGACTCCCGAATTGGAGCGTGATGGTTACGACAAGGGGTTCGCCGCGGCGTTGACGGCAGGTGCTGGCCTGCTGGGGCCGATTATTCCGCCGTCAATGGTGTTTATTATCTATGGCGTCATTGCTCAAGTGTCGATTGGTGCCATGTTCATGGGGGGCATTCTTCCTGGGCTACTGCTGTTTATACTGATCAGCGGCTTGATCACAATCATGGCGCGCCGTGCGCGTAAGAAAGGAAGCGTTGATCAGGAACGCACACCGCTATGGCGTGCGACTCGTGGCGCACTGCTCACACTTAGCATTCCCATCGTCATTGTGGGCGGTATCGCATTTGGCATAGTGACGCCGACTGAATCCGCGGCGGCTGCGACGCTAATGGCGGTGGTGATAGGCGCCCTCTTCTTTCAAGAGCTTAAGTGGGGGCAATTACCTGGTGTTTTAAGCCGAACAGCACGCAACACCGCCATTGTGCTATTTCTGATTGTCGCTGCAAAAGCCTTTGGCTGGGTACTGGTGTATAACCAGATACCTCAGCAGGTAGCCGGGCTAATGCAAGGCACCACCGAAAGCCCGCTGGTATTTATGCTGCTGGTATTCGTGATGCTGATATTAGTGGGGATGGTGCTTGACGGCATCGCCGCGCTGATCATTTTGGTGCCTATTTTACTGCCGGTAGCACAGCAGAACTATGGCATCGATCCGGTTCATTTTGGGATAGTCACCTGCATGACGCTAAGCTTAGGGCTCTTAACACCCCCAGTCGGCGCCGGTCTCTATGTGGCCTCGGCCATTAGTAACGTCAGTTTACCCCGTATCACGAAATGGATACTTCCTTTCATTGTAGCAGCCTGTCTCGTCATTCTCGCGGTGATCTTTAACCCATGGATGGTTAGCCTATTCAGCTAACATCTTGAGTGATTTTTGGCCCCTTTTTCTACCCAGCGGTTCAAGGCTGGGCAGACACTATTTCATCAGTGCCAGCTGCTGCGACTTCTGATATGGTCACGGCGTGTTCTCACCCACGATAAGAACTGATATGACGCGATTCCCGCTTTCTGAAGCTTACGACCTGCCCGGCAACCTGCTACGGCGATGCCACCAAATTAGCGTGGCGATCTTCTTGCGCAAGTGCGAGGCCCTTAAGCCGACTCAGCTGCAATACATTATTCTTTCCGCGCTTGAAGAGATGGGCACTAGTGACCAAATCACGTTGGGCGGGTATACCGCCCTAGATCGTAATACCGTGGCGGTCGTGGTGCGTAAACTTGAGGAACGAGGACTCGTCTCGCGTCACCGAAACCCTGAAGATCGCCGCTAAATGGTCGTCAAGCTGACCCAAGAGGGAGAGTCTCTACGCGAAGCCGCTGAGCCTGCCGTTGAAGAAGTGCAACAAGAAATATTGGCGCCGCTTGCTCCTGATGAACAGGAAGTACTGTTAAAGCTGTTACAGAAATTAGCGAGTGACAATAACCACCTGAGTCGTGTTCCAGTGCGCTTAAATGAAAGCTAGGCCCAACCCGTAAACTCCCAGAAAATAATCTTAGTGATAAATGATGGGATTGTAAACGCAGCAAGAATCGACATCTCACATGCGTAATGCACGCATTATGAACAATCAATTATGGTGATTCTGAAGTAGGTCGAGTTGGACTTAGTAGTACCGGAGCTTAGTCGCAGTCTAGAAGGCTGGCTTGGCCAAGATATTCGCTTAACCGTCGTTGGTATGTTCATAGTAAAGGATCTGCTCAACTTCCTGCTCCGGGCCTGGCACGACCAGGCGTTGAACACCATGCTGATCTTGCGGCCCACCCGATCTGCTGTGACCGCCAAACCGACGAACTGGCCGTACTCTTTGGTGACAGCTTCAACAATATCATCTATACTGGGTACGCCTTAGAAATCCCGGCCATCGCCAAGATCACCTATGGAAAATGGCTGAAATTAATTGCCTCGCTGATGCTGATCTGGTGCACCGCTGTCGCTATTTCCCAGCATACCTTCAGTTCCCACTGTCCGCTTGCACACAACTACTAGGCTCCGACTTTCTAGATACCGCTCTGAATCCACCTTTACGCTGACAAGACTACGCCCCTAAATTTTAAAGTATACAATCTCTCTTTGATTAAAGTAGGCCACCATTGGAAGTGCCAGCCACACTTAATTTTCAGGGAGCGCAGAGCCCTGTCCGGCAAAGCCAGAGCGGATCACTGTTGCTGTATTTGATGGGCTTATTTGTATGATATCGGCATGAAAAATCCTCGGTTTCGTACTACCGTGAGAAAAATACATCTTTAGCATAAAAGACCAAAGTTTAATGCAGTGCATTTAAACCACGATACTTTCCATTAGCAGCACAGAGATAATGAGTTGGTCTGTCTAAAAAGGAAAAAAGAGAGTGTTTCATATAAAAAGCATTCTAAAAATTTAACAAGACAAACCTTTCAGGTATGTCTTCAAACCTATTAAGTAATTGTTCTAGATTGCGGCGGTTGTGATCCTCTCAAGGCCTAACAAACATACTCAGATATAAAAAAGGCTATGAGATGACTACAAAGACCCTTGGACACTTATCAACAACCACACGCATCATCCCACTAGCAGCCGCTATAGCGGCGGCAGCAGTAGGTACTGCACACGCCAGCGAAAGGCTAGATGTCGCGAGCGCCTACTCTACTCAGAACCTGTTTGGCCAGAGCGCCAAGAACATCTCCGAAAGAATCAAAATGATGTCGTCAGGTGAGTTTGAGTTCGCCGTCCATGATCCGGGCGAACTCGTACCTCCGTTTGAGATCTTCAACTCTGTCTCGTCTGGTGCCATCCCCGCCGGCTGGACCAGCATCGCCTATCTTTCCGGCAACTTGCCCATTGCCAATCTCTATGGCGCTCTACCCTTTAGCCCACCCGCAGAGGCAGTGTTCTCCTGGACGTCTGCTGGCGAAGGAAGCGAGCTGTTGCAGAAGGCGCTGGACCCTTATAACGTCAAGTTCCTGGCTTGCTCCTACCTACCCCAAGAGCCAGGCGGCTGGTTCAACAAGGAAATCAACAGCACCGATGACTTGAACGGCCTGTCGATGCGAATCTCTGGGCTGGGCGCACAGGTTCTAAACAAATTCGGCGCTTCAACACAATTGATTCCCGGGAACGAAGTCTACCTCTCGCTTGAGCGTGGTCGGGTTGATGCCGCCGAGTTCTCGATTCCCCAAGTTGATAGTGCGATGGGCTTGGACGAGATTGCCGAGTATTACTATTTCCCCGGCTGGCAGCAAGGGGCAGGCTGGCTTGCACTGCTCATCAACCAGAGCGTCTGGGACGGATACAGCGATGCTCAGCGTGGGCAGATCAGTACCGCTTGTCAGGCCAATATCCAGAAAGAGGCTGATGAGGTGATCCCGGCCCAGGTAGAGACGCTACGTGAACTGGAAGAGAGTGGCGTCAAGATCCGCCGATTCCCTGATGAGGTTCTCAATGCCCTACACGATAGTTGGGATGAAGTGCGCAGCGAACTAATGGCTGAGAGTCCCGAGTTCGACGAAGCGTACACATCACTAATGGAGCATGCCGAAAAGATGCAGCAGTGGCATGACCTCCAAACCCTTCCTAGCAAAACAGATGTCCAAGGGGACTGACTATGACTACGGCCCCTCTCGCCCCTTGGCGTGAGCGTGGCGCTGCGGTCTCTTCCGCCCTGTCTCGACCCTTGGTCGGGCTGGGGCTGTTGGTAGGTCGCGTCACCAGCTGGCTGGTATTGCTGGTGATGGCGGCTGTCCTGTTGACCGTACTGCTCAACGCTACTGGCATCAACGAGATTGCTCGCTGGAACGATAAGGTGCTCCTTTTCGGAAATGCCCTGACCATCAACAGCATCACTGAGCTTCAGTGGCACCTTTTCGGTGTCTTGACACTGTTCGGAGGCACCTACGCCCTACATCACGATACCCATGTGCGTGTCGATCTGATTTATCACCGCTTATCGCCTAGTCATCGCGCCATGGTTGATGTGATCGGTCACTTGGTGTTGCTGATTCCCTTTTGTCTGCTGGTCGCTTGGCTTTCTAAGCACTTCGTGACGATGTCCTTCTTGACAGGGGAGAAATCGAACTACGGGGGACTCACGGATCGCTATCTGATCAAGGCCATACTTCCCATCTCTCTGGTTTTCTTAGCCTTGGGAGCCCTTGGTCAAGTATTCGAGAAGCTAACCATCATCCTTGACCCGCGAAAAGCGGAGACAGATCACGAGGTCAACAATGGCTGAATTCATCAGTGAATATTATTTGGCGATGTTGATGGTGGTATCGCTGCTGGCCGGTATTTTTACCGGTTATCCTGTAGCGTTCCTGTTAGGCGGGCTAGGCATTATTTTCGCCTTCATCGGCGGCATTCCCGTTCCTTTCTTGGCCACAGTAGGATCACGTATCTACGGTGGTGTGGTCGAGAATTGGTTGATGATCGCCATCCCGCTCTTCGTGTTTATGGGCCTAATGCTTGAGAGTTCCGGCGTGGCGAGGCGATTGCTACTAACCTTGCAGCGTGTATTCGGGCGGACGCCCGGTGGACTCGCCATTTCTGTAGCTATTCTGGGCGTAGTGATGGCTGCCAGTACGGGCATTATTGGTGCGTCAGTGGTTATGCTTGGCCTTCTAGCGTTACCCGTGATGATGCGGCAAGGTTATCACCCGGAGATGGCCTGTGGGGTGATAGCGGCTTCCGGTACGCTTGGGATTCTCATCCCACCTTCCATCATGCTGGTTCTCATGGGCTCGATACTTCAAGTATCGGTAGGAGACTTGTTCAAAGCCGCACTAATTCCCGGGCTGTTGCTCGGCGCCCTCTATGTTGCTTACCTATTGATCATCGCTCGTATCAAGCCCCATTGGGCGCCGCTGCCGGACCTCGACGCCACTGACACCGACACATCTCCTCTCATGTTAGCCTTGGCGCGGGACCTGTTTGGCCCATGCGTGTTGATCTTCGCCGTACTGGGTTCAATCATGGCAGGGATAGCTACACCGACGGAGGCGGCGGCAATCGGTGCACTGGGCAGTGTGATCCTTGCGCTGCTGATGCGCAGTATTAGTTGGAACACACTTAGTAAAACCGTACAGGAGACCGCCCGCACATCGGCGATGATTCTGTTCGTCGTGATCGGTGCTACCAGTTTTTCTGTCGTCTTCAAGCGGTTGGGTGGTGATTACATGATCGAGGCCTTGATCACTGGTACGGGGCTTGGGCCCTATGGTTTGCTACTGCTGATCATGGGCTTGATCTTTGTGCTTGGTTTCTTTCTGGAATGGATTGAGATCAGCTTCGTGGTTCTTCCCCTAGTAGCTCCGGTGGTAGAAATACTGGATTTCGGGTTGGGACTAAGCAGTCAAGCCATTCTGATTTGGTTTGCCATTTTGGTCGCCATAAACCTACAAACGAGTTTTCTCACACCGCCCTTTGGCTATGCGCTGTTCTACCTTAAGGGAATTACGGAAGGTAAGATCGGAATCGGCACTATTTATCGTTCGATCATCCCGTTCGTCCTTCTTCAGATCACTGGGTTGGCTCTGTGCATATTCTTCCCTGCAATAGCGCTCTGGTTACCTGGTTTGTTGCCATGACTCCTTCGACACTATTTCCTATTTAGCCCATAGACATTTAAGAAGGAATGAGTAATGAAATTTGAACTAAACAACCCCACAAAAACTGCTCTTCTTGTCATTGACATGGAAAATGATTTTGTTAAGCCAGGTGCACCGATGTGTGTACCCATGGCTACTAAAGCTGTACCGAATATCAAGAAACTGATAGATGTCTGCAGGAAAAAGGGCGCCACGGTAATTTACACAACTCATGTGCACGGAAAAGATCGTGGCGACATGGGGCTGATGTCAGGTTTCTGGCCGCCTATCGACAGCCAAGAAGCTCTTGTTGATAACACACCGGGTACAGAAATATATTCAGACATCGCTCCCCAAGAAGGAGAGCTTGTCATCAAAAAGCACCGCTACAGTGCTTTTTACAACACGGACCTTGAGACTCAGCTTAGAAATAGGGGAATTGATACGCTTATTATTACTGGCACTGTTACTAATATGTGCTGTGAATCGACTGCTCGAGATGCTCAGTTTAGAGATTACAAAACCATTTTTGTTTCGGACGCTACTGGCACTATGGATCATCCTGACCTGGGTGCCGGTGCTATGAGTGCCGAAGATGTCCAAAAGGCGACACTAACAAGCCTTTCATTCTGTGTTGCTGAGATTGCATCGGCTGATGGAGTCATAGAAAGACTTTGAAGCAAACAATATATTGCTGTTCATGAATTAAAAAAAGGGGATGCAGGCAGAAGCCAAAAAACCAGTTTCAACAAGGTCCTCCCTATTACTATTATTGCTGCTGCCCCTGCACTGACGCTCCGGGGGGGGGGGCATCAACGCTTAGAGCGCTTAATATTCTTGAATACCGTATAGCCGCCAGCAACTGCTGCAATGGGCCAGCCTAAAGCTAAGGATGTACTTTTTAATAGCCACCTCACACAAAATGAGTGCGCACCATGAGACATTTTTCCAGCGTTAGCACAGAGCATTTCAGCCATACTAAACGCCTTAAAGAATGGCAAGATGTCATGAGTATTCATCTGGGGAAAACCCCGGAACGCATCCGGCGATTGGAAAGTACTTCGGTTTCACCACTATACAAAGAACCATTCAAGGGACGACTTGAATACGGCGCGCTTGGTGAGTTGCAATTCTGCAGAATGGTTTGCAGCCCTCACCGATTTTCTCGACGCATTAATAAAACCGCATATCGGGATGCTCACCCTGGGTTGCTGGTTTTACAAATGGGCGGAGTGAGCCAGGTTGAACAAAGTGGTAAAAGCTCTACCTTCACTCCCGGAGACCTCCTCTTTCTAGACTGTGGCCGACATTTCACTGTTACAAGTACCAAAAACTGTGAGTATTTAATTCTTCTTTGTGGCGATCTTGGCACGCCTGCCACCATCCCAAAAGATTTACGCATAAATAATCGGAATGGACTAGGCCGAATGCTCCATAATTTTATTGTCGACGCCTATACACAGTACCCTCTCCTGAACGATGCCACATCCTGTTCGCTAGGCAAAAGTATTATTTCCTTGCTCCAGAACACGGTTGAAAACAAGAACAAGGAAGAAGAGCTTGAGCATAACCCGCGCTTATTTAAGAAAAACTGGATAAAAGATTTCGTTGATAGGAACCTTTCTAGCCATGAATTAACCGTAGAGCGAATAGCCCAGATTGCGCAGTGCTCTACACGAACCCTTCATCGCGCATTTGAAGATGAAAGTGAGTGTAGTTTAAGTGAGTATATCTGGCAGCGCCGCTTAACCCGCTGTGCAGAAGACCTTCGAGACCCAAATAGCATAGGGCGCACGATTAGTGATGTAGCACATAAATGGGGTTTTACCTGTAGTGCACACTTTAGCAGATCATTTAAAGCTTCTTATGGCGTTTCACCGCGAGTCTTTCGCGATTCAGCCAGGGCCGGCTGATATTTCAAAACTTAATTTTAATTAACAATATTAACGAAAAGCTATTAAGCAAACCCACTCATCTCTATCGGCTACCCATTGCTATGAGCCGAGCTACTTTGGAAGCCCTCCTCGCTCAACACAGGCTAACCATCGTATTCTCGGACAATATGTTGTTTGACAGTTGGCAGAGCTCCAGGCCCACCCCTCTTGCTTTCAATAATCACCTTCAAAAATGCCTCCCCGTATCTTGCAAAGGGGGGGCCATGAGCTTGAACTTTAAGTAACTCGCATACGCTACGACTCATGAAATGTCGTAATGGCACAGCTGTTCAAATATGTCGCTTTCAGACAAGACACGATCTTTTTTCTCTCCTAAAGTCAGGTGCAACAGAGGCATTAGGCCTCTGCATTAAAACTTAAACACCCAAAAACACTATAACAACAGGCCTTGATGTATGAATAAAGCTCCCATGTACGCACGTGCAATAATATCGTCGTCTCTATTTGCCCTGGTATGTTCTTCTGCCTTGGCGGCAAATGGTCCACCCCCACCTGCCGTTAGTCAGCCAGGTGGCATAAACCTTGGTAATACCAGTTTCTATGACGGCTTCGCTGGGCCGCCTGGACTTAATCACAATATTTACTTACAGCACAGTAGAGCAACGTCTTTCCGCGATAACGATGGCAATGATAATAAGGTTTTTGATAACCCAGAGTTCAGTGCCACCACTTTAGTAAATCAATTTACTTACTACTCACCAAAAACAATTGGGAGAGGAGGGCATTTAGGCTGGAGCATCATTCTACCAATCGTTTCACTCGATGCTGATTTTGGGGCTAAAGGCCCTCAATTAAAAGACAACGGCACAGGTTTTGGAGATATATCTCTTGGCCCAATGGTTCAGTTTGATCCAATAGTCGACGCTCAGGGACGGCCTACGTTCGTTCAGCGTTTGGCGCTTGATGTTTCGTTGCCTATAGGTGAATACGATGAGACTAAAGACTTTAATCCCGGTTCAAATTTTTACTCGATAAACCCTTATTGGGCGGCAACGTGGATGCCTGCTGAGCGTTGGGAAATGAGCTGGAGGCTGCATTATTTATACAACTTCAAAAACAGCGATCCTGCCAGCAGTACCTACCAGCTGTTCAATGGTGATCCAGTTCGCGATACCCAAGCAGGCCAAGCCGCCTGGTCAAACTTCGCCGCCTCTTATGAAGTCATTCCGAACGTGTCAGTTGGCTTAAATGGATACTACTTTAAGCAACTGGAGGACGACAAAGTCAATGGACAACGTCTTGAAGATTCGCGAGAGGAGGTATTAGGCATTGGACCAGGGCTATTGTGGAAAAACACCAAAGGGCCATGGCTTTGGTTCAACGTATATCACGAGACAGAAGTCGAAAATCGCGCAAAAAACGACTTCTCAGTCCAAGCGCGCTTAGCGTATCCACTTTAATTAAAATGAATCTACCACGAGGTGTAAAGCTATGAATAAGCCAAAAAAATGGATCGCAGATAAGATCGAGAGCCTCGATCCCTATAAAGATTACATCGAAATATGGAGACTTTCAAGCAGTTATCGATTGAATGACTTCATGCAAAATTTTATTTATGCATTGACCTTCCCCAACTTTATCGTAACGGACTGGGGGTCAAAAGCTGTCTGGCGTGAAGATGGAGGGAAAGTACTTCACCAATCCACCTCGCGGGTTGAGCAGACGGGCAGTGCCAATGCTCTTTGGTGGTTCTATGGCCCTAACGATGAGAGAACTCTCAAATCTATTGAGAGTATAAATAAGCTTCATGTTTATTGGGCCAAAAAGTACCCTGGCGCATTCTCCTATAATGAAGATTACATCTATACGTTGGCGTTTTCTGCAACCACAATGCATCGCCTAAAACTGAAGATGGGGGCCCCTGGTATATCTGAAAAAGAGAAAATAGCGGCTCACCTTTTTTGGCGTGACATGTCTAAACTTTTTTATGCAGAAAACGGTCAACCCATCACAGGCTATCCAAATAGTTTTGAAGAGCTAGTAGAGTTCTGTGAGCAGTATGAAAACACTCCTAGGCCGACACCCGAGCGAGCCAACTTGGTAGCTAATGCTATCTATGAGCAGTTTGTTTTCAGGTTTTTTCCACCCCCGCTTCACTGGTTTGGCCATCAGCTAATTAGGGCCATGTCGCTACCCACTACGCTAAAAACGCTCGGTATCGACCCACCCGACCCAATGGCTGCGGAGATTCTCCCGAAGCTTATGGGCTATATTTTCTGGCAGATGGAAGAAAACGCTGACGACCCAACCGAAAGCTATATCGAAGAAAGATTGCGGATGTCAAGCGAAGAGAAAAAAAGTATTCGGAGCGAGATAAAGGATCTGGATGGACGCTTTCCTGAACACTTTGCTCAACAATATAAGGACGACCCCAAATTTATTGGCTGTCCATACCATGCAGCCCTGGAGGCAGCAGCTTCTAGTAAAAAAAGTAACAGTGAAGATAATTTTGTTGACGAATTAGAGAAGAAGGCAGGGGCTTTAGACTAGGAGACTTCGGGGGCAATGAAGCATAAGTAGAACTTAGAATAAGATATTGTTGCTGACTTGCCCCTTATCCCAGTAAAACAATGATTTTTTGCGGCAGCCACAAACACGTAGTACAGAAACACCAAATAATATTTCGTCTACCTTTCTCCTCAATTGGCCTACTTCCTAGAACAGTTATATTTCCACATCAGCATAACAGTTGTTTCCGAATTAAAGCCATCTCAGTTAGTCATTACACTCGCAAATACAATAAGGAATATTTACATGAATGAGACTTCACCCATCTGGAAAGACAAAATTTACCTGGGACAGTGGCAAACTGCTGAAGGGCCTCAGGCTGCCGTAATTGGACCCGCCACCGGCGAAGTCCTCGCTAAAGTTCAGACGGCTACTCCCGTAGACGTAGGTCGCGCTGCACTTATCGCTAACTCAGCTCAGCAACATTGGGCCACGTTACCTTTCGATCAAAAAGCAGAGATCCTACGCCGGGCCGCCGCCCTGCTCAAAGAGCGGGCCGAAGAAATCAATCGCTGGAATATTCGTGAGTGCGGCTCTACAGCAGCCAAGGCTGAATGGGAACTGCAGGTTACCTATGAACAGGCCCAGATGGCCGCAGCACTCCCCATGCAACCCAACGGACAGATCTTCCCTTCTAGCATGCCAGGTCGTCGCAATTACTGGAAGCGGGTACCCATTGGCACAGTGGGGGTTATAGCTCCTTGGAACTTCCCCATCCTCTTAGCCATGCGCTCTGTCTTTCCTGCCTTAGCCATGGGCAACTGTGTGATCCTGAAGCCAGCCCCAATGAGCGCTATCTGTGGAGGTGCTTTGATGGCCGAGGTTCTAGAAGCAGCTGGCTTGCCGGAGGGCGTGTTCCACGTACTACCAGGTGGGCCCGAGGTGGGTGAGGCGTTGGTTCAACACTCGGATGTCGGCATGATCTCCTTTACGGGCTCTACCGCCGTTGGCGAGAAAATTGGCGAAACCTGCGGGCGTATGCTCAAGAAATGTGCCCTTGAGCTTGGTGGCAATAATGCAATGGTGGTTTTAGAAGATGCCGACTTGGAGGCTGCCTCCTCTTCCGCGGCTTGGGGGGCTTTCCTCCACCAGGGTCAAATCTGCATGCAGGCAGGACGGCACTTAGTGCACCGTTCAGTGGCGGACAAGTACATGAACAAACTCGCCGAGCGGGCCACGCGCTTAGTCACGGGTGATCCTTGGAAACAGCAGGTACACCTCGGCCCGTTGATCAACGAGACCCAAGCGCGCCGCGTTGAAGAGATTGTGAACCGCTCTGTGGCCATGGGTGCTAACGTTGTCGCTGGCGGTAAACGCGATGGCAACTTCTTTGAAGCCACGGTTCTTAGCGGCGTGACGCCAGAAATGCCTGCCTTTGGCGAGGAGATTTTCGGTCCAGTGGCGCCGATAACACTCTTCGATAGTGACGAAGAAGCCATCGCCCTGGTCAACGCCTCGCCCTACGGACTCGCCGCTGCCATTCATTCTGCCTCCACGGAACGTGCCCAACGCTTCGCCGAGCGCATCCGCGTGGGGATGGTGCATATCAACGATCAGACTGTGAATAACGAATTCCAGGTACCCTTCGGTGGCATGGGCCGCTCAGGTACCAGCGGTCGCTTCGGTGGCCCCGCAAACCTGGATGAGTTCACCACCACCCAATGGGTCAGTGTGATGGAGCAAGGTATCCAGTATCCCTTCTAGCGCTCAATGAATTAAGCATTTGCGATTGACAAAAAGCCCTGTGCTGCGAAAGCAGGCACGGGGCAAAATAGATGGCGTCTTCATCACTGCTGCAATTGAGCCAAGTGCTGCATTTTACGGGTCATTTCTTGACCTGCTGCTGCTACAACGGGCATCAAAAAAGAGGTTACTTCCTCTGTTGCGACGGTTATCGGTAAGACGAGGCTAACACTTCCAAGAACTCGCTTGTCGTCATAAATAGGGGCTGAAATCCCAGAGGCACTTGTTCCAAGCTCACCTGCCGTGATAATAGCAGGCTGGCTTCTAAGCTCTCGAAGGCTTCGCTTGACCTCTGTCCAATTGGCGCCAAGGCCAAACTGGTTGAATTTATCAGGAGCGTGGTTGAAGTAGGCTCTAGCTTGGCGTAAGGGTAAGTTGGCCAGAATCACTTTTGATGCAGCGCCTTGATATAAAGGTCGCGGCTGGCCACGCTCATAGCTAATCTCATGGTGCTGATAAGTCTCGAATTCCTCATGCACACACATTACTTGGCCGCGGAAGTAGCGGCAAAGAATGGCGATACTGGCAGAAGGTGCCGTGCTGAGCATTTCTCGCATAATACTTCTCGCCGCATGAATCATTGGATCGCCAATCCTTAGTTTACGGTCCAGCTCAATTATCGCCGGGCCAAGTACATACCTCCCTGTCGTATAGGCTGAAATATAACCGGCCGAGGCAAGCGTTCTAAAGTAACGGTAGGTCTGGCTGGCCGAAATCCCCAAGTGTATAGACGCCTCATCGACCGACCACTCCCCTTTTTCTTCATCAGCGAACAGGGAAAGTAATCGCAGCAGCCGTTCCTGAGAATTCTCTTTCAAAGCCACCTCAACATTTCCAGTCTGTTAATAGCGCCCTTAAACCACTGCGCGCATCTTTTGCAAAGCTCACTAGGGGCTTACAGCAATAACTGACTGTCACACATGACCATCAGTTGCCTCAATACGCTGTGATTGCTTAAAAAAATTTTTGAGCGCCCAGCACCATAGCCTGTATCAAAGCCTCCAGAAGATAATACTTTTGTCGCAAATACATATTTTTGCCTTGACCCCAACCGCATAAAAAGCAAAATTATCACAATACGAAAAAAATTGTTTTATTTACGGCAGAGACAATAATTGCTGATCCTTACAAACACATCAGCTGAATCTTAAGGAGGAGCTATGACCGATACAGCATTTAAAGAATTAATCTCCAAAGACAACATGGCGCCACTATGGGAGGTGCTGCGAGGTTTGACACCACGTGAGCCTAAACAGGTACTGGAGCCCGTTATCTGGCGTGATAAAACGATTCGCAAGAACATGGAGATGGCTTGTGAAGCCATTTCAGCTGAGGATGCCGAGCGTCGCGTCCTGGTGCTGGAAAACCCAAAGCTACGCGGTAAATCCTTGGTAACCACCTCACTATACGCAGGCATTCAGATGATTCTGCCTGGCGAGGTCGCGCCAAGTCATCGGCATACGGCTTCGGCCTTGCGCCTGATTCTCAGCGGCGAAGGTGGCTTCACTAATGTGGACGGTGAAAAAGTAATGATGCGCCCTGGTGATTTCGTGATCACACCATCCGGGGTGTTCCACGACCATGGCGCCGAGGGCAGCGACCCGGTGATGTGGCTGGATGGCCTTGATGTACCTGTCGTACAGATGCTTAACGCGGGCTTCTCTGCTGACGATCCGAACAATCGCCAGGAAGTTCGTCGACCGGCGGGCGACTCTGAAGCGCGTTATGCATCCGGGTTAACCCCAGTTGGGTATCAGGGCAGTGGCACGACGAGCCCCTTGTTCCACTACCCCTATAAGCGCACTCGGGCGGCGTTGACTCAGCTCGCTGAGAGTGGTGATTGTGATCCTGCCATTGGGCTCAAGCTGACCTTTACCAATCCCACCAATGGTGAATCACCGATCCTTACCATGGGCGCTTACATACAGCTTCTGCCACCTGGGTTTCAGGGCGTGGAGCATAGGGAAACAGATGGTGCGGTCTATTGCGTAGTGGAGGGTAGTGTCCGCGTTCACGTCGGAGATCAGGAGTGGACAGCAAATCAGCACGATGTGTTTGTGGTTCCTGGCTGGGCCTGGCGTCGCTTCAAAGCCTCCGATGAATGTGTTTTGTTCAGTTTTTCAGATCGCCCCCTTCAGGAACATTTGGGCTTTTGGAAGGGCGAGAGTAAAAAAGCCTGACAACTCCCTGATACAAAGGATAACCATTGCATGAAAATCTGCTTGTTCAATAACAATCGCCTGGGTGTCGTAGACGGTAACGAGGTATTGGACGTCTCAAGCGTCCTAACTCGTATCGGTGCCTCGGAATATCCCTATCCCCGTGGAGATCAACTGATTGCTTGCTTACCAGAATTAATGCCTGTCATAGCGGATGCCATACAATTCGCTCGGCGTTATCCTCTCAGCAAGGTGACATTGCGCTCCCCGGTTGCCAACCCCGGCAAGGTTGTCGCGGCTCCAGTCAACTACCAAGCCCACTTGGATGAGGCCATTGAGGATACCGCGACTTTCTCCCGAGCACATGTGCGAAAGATACAGGAGACAGGGCTGTTCCTCAAAGCTACAAGTTCACTGGTCGGTCCTGATGATTCTGTGTACGTCGGTCTTCCGGACCGCCGAACCGACCACGAAATCGAATTGGTTGCCATCATTGGCAAACGTGCCAAAAACGTTTTAGCAAAGGATGCGCTGTCCTACGTGGCGGGATACAGCATCGGGCTGGATATCACGATTCGTGGGCCGGAGGAGCGCAGCCTGCGTAAGTCGCTAGATTCCTACACAGTGCTGGGCCCCTGGCTGGTTACCGCCGATGAGATAGAAAACCCTCATGCATTAGCGATGACCCTAGATGTGAATGGAAAAGTGCGACAAAGCGCCAATACCAAAGATCTGATCATGGATGTAGCCGAACTTATAGAGTTTGCCTCCAAATTCTACACCCTCGAGCCCGGCGATCTGCTGTATACCGGGACACCAGAGGGGGTGGGGCCTATCCAGCCTGGTGACACCATCAATTGTGAGATTGAGCGTATTGGTAAGATCAGTGTGAACGTGGAGGCATCATGAGTACTCAGCAGCCTATTCTTATTATCGGCGGCGGGATTGGTGGCCTTGCATCAGCACTGGCCTTGTCTCGTCTCGGCATCCCAACATTGGTTATTGAGCAGGCCGATGAGTTTCGTGAAGTGGGTGCTGGTATCCAAGTAGGACCGAATGGCTTCCGCGCCCTTGATCGCCTAGGGGTATTGGCGCAGGCACGTGAACTGGCGGTGCTGCCAGATGAACTGATCATGATGGACAGCGTCAATGCCACGCCGGTCGTTGAGATCCCGGCGGGTGACTCATTCATCGAACGCTTCCAGTACCCCTATGCACTGATCCATCGTGCCGACTTACACAACGTACTGCTCAACGCGTGTCGTGCATCGAGCCAGATAGAGTTTCGAACCTCTACTAGGGTCGCCTCCTTCTCAGAGGCCAATGGCAAGATGAATGTCACCACAGCTCAGGGGGAAGTAATCTCAGGAAGTGCTTTGATAGGGGCCGATGGCCTATGGTCTAAGGTTCGAGAGAGCATTGTCGGCGATGGAGCTCCGAGGGTTTCCGGTCACATTGCCTATCGTGCGGTAATTCCTATCGAGGAAGTGCCAGAAGCCTATCGTCGGAATGCCATGATTCTGTGGGGCGGCCCCAAAAACCACCTCGTGCAGTATCCGTTACGTGGAGGAAAGCTCTTCAATCTGGTTGCCGTGTTCCATAGCGATCGCTATGTAGAAGGCTGGAATACAGAAGGAGATCCTGAGGAGCTCAAGCAGCGTTTCGCTGGAACCTGCGATACGGTTCAAGAACTGTTAGCCAAAATTGATAGCTGGCGTATGTGGGTGCTATGCGATAGAGAGCCTGTGAAAGAGTGGAGCCGTGGCCTTGCCACCCTGGTCGGAGACGCTGCTCACCCGATGTTGCAATACCTTGCCCAAGGTGCCTGCATGGCTATAGAGGATGCTGTTGTGCTAGCTGATGAGGTTGCCCGCTGCAGTGACGATATCGCCAGTGCCTTTCAGGCGTACCAGCAGCGGCGCTACCTGCGCACCGGACGCTGTCAGATTATGGCCCGTGTTCACGGTGAGTTCTATCACGCGACAGGGGTTACGGCTGAACTGCGCAATGCCATGCTCGCTTCTCGGACGCCAGAGCAGTCTTATGAAGGGCTGGCTTGGCTATATGATAAGGATATTTGACGCGCTTTTAATATAATAATTTCCTAATAAAAAGTAATAACTGTTTACAACTCTTGCAAACTACCATGCTCATAAAATTTTAGAATTCCGTTTTTGACTTATGATTTTATAAGAGCACAACTAATTTTCAGTGAGAAAGAAAAAAAACCTCTAAAAATAAGGTAAATACAATGACAAACATACTAAATACTGCCACTCGCTATCTTTGCGCGATTCCGCTAGGCCTAGCGTTAATTGCCAGCACACAAGTCGAGGCCAAAGAGTTACGCCTGGGATTAATTACTCCGCCTCAGCATATTTTGAATCAAACCGCCCAACGCCTAGCCGACACAGTGGCAGAGCGAAGTAATGGTGATTTAACCATTACCATTTTCCCATCCGGCCAGCTAGGGGATGAATCGGCCATGTTCACCCAAATGGAGACCGGACTGCTAGACATAGGGCTTATGACCGCCGCAGCTACCAGCCAGCGTGAACCAGCTTTCGTCGGCTGGTTCACTCCCTTCCTCTTTTCCAGCGTAGAAGAGGCGGCCAAGGCCACCGAGACAGACGCTGCTCAGCAGATGCTGCAGAACCTGGAGAGCAAAGGTCTGCACGCATTCGGCTATACTTTTGCGGGCATGCGCCATATTCTTATGCGCGAAAGCGCTGTTAACAGCACTGAGGATGTTAGCGGCAAAAACATCCGCATTATTCCGTTCGCAGCGATGAATACCTGGTGGCGAGCCGTTGAGGCTCGGCCCACCCCGACGAGTTTGCCGGATGTTTACCAAGGCCTCCAAAACGGTATGCTGGATGGTGTGGATATTGACCTCGATGCCTTAGTAGGTTCGGGCTTTTATGAAGTAGCGGAGCATCTAACACTGACTAGCCATATGGCGTTTCCTGAGGTAGCCATAATGGGCCAAGCATCCCGCGCTTCACTTAGCGATGCAGAACGCCAGCTAATTGATACCGCCATGGCTGAGGCACTTGCCTGGGGTACTGAGACGGAAATTGCAGCAGAAGCGAGCAACCGCACCTTGCTCGAAGACCGCATTAATGTGTATACGCTAGAAAGCGCTGAAGACGCTTTCAGCACGGCGAACCAAGCGTTCGCTGAGCGCTTTGGTGACCATCCGCTTATCCAAGCATTCCAGCAACAGTCCACCGAACTCCTTAACGCTGAATAAAACGCGTCGGGGCGCTTCTGCGCCCCGAACCAAAGAGGCGTACCCAAGATGCATTTTCCCCAAGACACCTGGCTAACCAAGGCGAGCCGACAGCTAGCCAGGGTTGAACAGCTGCTCTGCAACGTACTGATAATAGCTTTTAGCGCGTTGCTTATTGCTAATGTTTTCGCACGATACGTACTCAACAGCCCACTTTTTTTTGCCAATGAGCTAGCCGTCTATATTCTGATTTGGATGGCGTTTCTCGCCATCTCTATCGCCATACATAACGACCAGCACGTACGTTTGACCATGCTGATTGCGATACTGCCTAAAGCGGCTCAGCGCGTTTGCTATTGGCTTACCGAGCTGATCTGCCTGGCGATAATGGTTACTGTCCTGTGGTACGCCATCGCTTGGCTGCGGTCACCTTCGATCCACTACGATATCGCTATTACGCTCGATTGGCCCAAGTGGCACTTCTATCTCATCGTGCCGCTTTTCTGCGTCACATCGATTTTTCACCTCGTCGCTAGGCTTTTTGATCGCTCGCGAGCGAGTTTCGTCCTAGCCAACGACGAGGAGTAACCCTATGACGCTTGCGGCTTTTATTGTGTTAATGCTACTTGGAATGCCAATTGCCTTTGTCCTCTTGGCTTCAACACTTACCTTCGTGATCACTTCCGGTAACTACCGTCTATTTGAAAACCTACCCCAGGTTATTTTTGGCTCGCTAGAGGTATTTGATCTGCTGGCGATTCCCTTATTTATCCTGTTGGGCGAAATCATGAATGAGGGTGGTATTACACGTCGCATTATCACCGCCACACGTGCCTGGTTTGCGTGGATTCCTCACGGCATTGCCTATGTATCCCTCACCTCGAACTTGATGCTTGCCTCTATTATGGGTTCAGCGACGGCACAGATCGCTATTATGAGCCGAGTAATGACTCCCGAATTGGAGCGTGATGGTTACGACAAGGGGTTCGCCGCGGCGTTGACGGCAGGTGCTGGCCTGCTGGGGCCGATTATTCCGCCGTCAATGGTGTTTATTATCTATGGCGTCATTGCTCAAGTGTCGATTGGTGCCATGTTCATGGGGGGCATTCTTCCTGGGCTACTGCTGTTTATACTGATCAGCGGCTTGATCACAATCATGGCGCGCCGTGCGCGTAAGAAAGGAAGCGTTGATCAGGAACGCACACCGCTATGGCGTGCGACTCGTGGCGCACTGCTCACACTTAGCATTCCCATCGTCATTGTGGGCGGTATCGCATTTGGCATAGTGACGCCGACTGAATCCGCGGCGGCTGCGACGCTAATGGCGGTGGTGATAGGCGCCCTCTTCTTTCAAGAGCTTAAGTGGGGGCAATTACCTGGTGTTTTAAGCCGAACAGCACGCAACACCGCCATTGTGCTATTTCTGATTGTCGCTGCGAAAGCCTTTGGTTGGGTACTGGTGTACAACCAGATACCTCAACAAGTAGCCGGGCTAATGCAAGGCACCACCGAAAGCCCGCTGGTATTTATGCTTCTGGTGTTTGTGATGCTGATGGTAGTAGGCATGGTGCTTGATGGGATCGCTGCGCTGATCATCCTAGTGCCTATTTTGCTCCCGGTGGCGCAGCAAAGTTATGGTATTGATCCCATCCATTTTGGCATCGTCACCTGTATGACACTGAGCTTGGGGCTGTTAACCCCCCCGGTGGGTGCAGGGCTCTATGTTGCCTCCGCTATCAGCAACGTTAGCTTGCCCCGCATTACGAAGTGGATCTTGCCTTTCATAATAGCGGCTTGCCTCGTCATTTTGGCGGTCATCTTTAATCCCTGGCTCGTTAACGTTTTCCGTTAACTCTAGCCGCTACCTCCGGCTTACTCTTTATCGATGTGGGGCACTGGCTAGTATCATGCTGGCCAGTGCTCCCATCCAGTGCCTATTACAGAAACTTCTGCTATGGTCACAGCGTATTTTCCCCTTTTATAAGACTCCACATGACTCGATCACCGCTATCTGAAGCTTTTGACTTACCTGGCAATCTTTTAAGACGCTGCCACCAAATTAGCGTGGCTATTTTTCTGCGTAAGTGCGAAGCGTTCAACCTTACCCAACTGCAATATATAATCCTTTCTGCACTTGAAGAGATGGGAGCAAGTGACCAAATCTCCTTAGGTGGCTATACGGCATTGGATCGCAATACCATCGCTGTCGTAGTACGAAAATTAGAGGAGCGCGGGCTCATTACCCGGCACCGCAACCCTGAAGATCGTCGTTCGATGGTTGTGAAGCTTACCAAGGAAGGAGAGACGTTACGAGAAGCCGTAGAGCCTGCTGTTGAAGAGGTGCAAAGTGATATCCTGGCGCCGCTTAACGCCGAAGAGCAACAGATATTGCTTTCTCTGCTGCAAAAGATCGCTAACGGTAATAACCATTTAAGCCGTGTGCCAGTGCGCTTAAACGAAAGATAGTACTGTTATCTGTAGCGGAACCTACGCCTCCCATAACTTCCACTTTGGTTATTAAGAAGCTCCCGAGAATGTCTTTATTACCGGACATGAAAGCGTGGAGAACTTTACAACTTTTCATGACATTTAAGCATCGGCATAGGGGCGGTCAGCATGGCTGACCGGTCCCCTGCCACACCACCCGGCATGCGGGTCCGCACCGGGCGGTTCGAGAAGTTAAGGTTATGAGAGACGGGGCACGCCCAGCCGATCAAAGTAGGCCACCGTTAATACATGATGGACTCCCGACAGACTGTTGTGCCACCAGCGACGACTCAACGCCGCCACCGATTGTGCTACCCTCGGCGTAGCGCCAAGACGCATCAGCTCACGATAAATCGTCTTACCCCGACGCCATTGCTTAAGGTGCAAAGCTCTTAACCGTCGTCGTATCCACCCGTCCAGCGACCGCCAGATACGAGGTGTTTGCGACAGCTTAAAGTAGCCTTGCCAGCCTAAAAGGTAGCGTCGTAGATAGGCGACGACCTGTGAGATACTGCGTCCGCCATTTCGGCGTGTCAGTTGCCTAATCCGCTGTTTAAATGCCCCCAACGCTTTTGCTGATATACCACGTCGGACATCTCCACCCTTAGCTTCCCATAGGGCGTAGCCCAGGAACTTGCGGCCAAACACGCTGGTGACCGCACTTTTGGACTCATTGATCGTCAAGCGCAGCTTACTGTAACAGCGACGTAGCAAAGCCATGACTCGCTCCCCTGCTTTCTGACTACGCACGTAAACGTTGCAGTCGTCGGCATAGCGAGCAAAGTGGTGTCCGCGACGTTCCAGTGTGCGATCCACCTCATCCAGCAGGATATTGGCCAGTAGCGGCGATAATGGGCCACCCTGCGGTGTCCCCTCATGCCGATAAATGACCACCCCTCCCTCCATTATTCCCGCATTCAAATACGCACGAACCAGATGGATAACACGATTATCCTGAATGCGTTTCCTCAGGCGGTCTATCAGGATGTCATGATTGACTCGGTCAAAGAATCGAGACAAGTCAACATCGACAACGGTGTGGTAACCCTGTTGGGCGAAGCTCTGAGCAGCTAGTACGGCATCATGGGCACGGCGGCCCGGACGGAAGCCGTAGCTGTGCTCGCTAAAAGTAGGATCGATCAGCGGTTGTAGAACTTGCAGCAGTGCCTGTTGGATAAGACGGTCAGTCACGGTGGGTATCCCCAGTTCTCGTTCTCTTCCATCTGGCTTCGGAATAGCCACTCGGCGGACAGGCTGAGGATAATATCGACTTGCAAGAAGCTGCTGTCGAATATCGGGCCAGGCCCACCTTAGGTGCTCGGCGGTCTGAGCAATATCCAGACCATCGATGCCTGCTGCTCCCTTGTTGGCACGCACGCGCTTCCATGCACGTAGCATGTTCTCTCTTGCGAAGGCCCGCTCAAGCAGACCTTGCCCTGCGTCCTCCGGCACTTGTCGCGGGAGGCCAGTTTCATCGCTGGAGCAGGACGACAAGGCTTCACCTTGGCATGCCTTCTCCCGCCCCGCAGTCGCGGGCATCTGATGCGTTACTGATCTCATCGACAAGACGTTTGACGCTCCTTCTCGTTCGGCCCTTTGCTCCAAAAAAAAAAACGAGGAGCTACTACGGCCTCTGCTGACTTCTCGCTCCGTGGGGTCACGTTGCCCTTTCAGGCATAAGGCGAGATCTCCCCGGGTAAGAACACACTCCTTCACCGCACAACCGCCGGATATACGCTACGTCGCCTTGGCCACAAGAGCTTCGCGGCTTCTTGCCCGCTCGCCCTGCTTGGCAGCGCCTCCTATCCGGTTCTTGTTCATCGGCTCGCGGTTTACGCTCCACGCTTCCTTCCCACGGTTGGTCACCCTTCCGCAGTTGCGCTTCGCTTCGTTCGCTGTGGCCAGCTTACGGGAGGACTTGCACCTCCAGGAGTGCGCCCGTGCCGGGCGCACAAAAAAGCCCAAGCAGACGCTTGGGCAATGAGGAAAATGAGAAAGGGCTAAACGCTACTCAAGCGATTCATAGGGCAAGCCAACATAGTTTTCTGCAATGGTGGTTAGCCCCGCTTTAGAGCTAGTCACGTAATCCAACTCGGCCAGCTGCATGCGGCTGTTAAAATCTTCTTCATCTGAGAAGTTATGCAACATGGAGGTCATCCACCAGGAGAAACGCTCGGCTTTCCAGATGCGTTTCAGACACGTTTGCGAGTAGCGCTCGATCAGATCTGTACGGCCTTCTTGGTAGACCTTCATCATTAACCGGTAAAGCGTATTGACATCGCTGGCAGCCAAGTTCAGCCCTTTGGCACCAGTGGGCGGCACGATATGCGCCGCATCGCCGACCAGAAACAGCCGCCCGTACTGCATGGGTTCAACCACATAGCTTCGCAGCGGCGCGATGCTCTTCTCAATCGAAGGCCCAGTCTCCAGCTTTGCGGCAACGTCGTCAGGCAGGCGGTGCTTCAGCTCTTGCCAAAACCGCTCATCTGACCAGTTTTCAACTTTTTCATCTAACGGCACTTGCAGGTAGTAACGGCTGCGGGTGGCGGAGCGCATGCTACACAGACTAAAGCCGCGCTCATGGCGCGCGTAGATCAGCTCATCAGAGACCGGGGGCGTGTCCGAGAGAACCCCCAACCAGCCAAACGGATAGACCTTTTCAAACTCTTTAATACGCTCTTGAGGAATCGATTGGCGGGATACACCATGGTAGCCATCACAACCGGCAATGTAATCGCAATCGAGCCTGACCGTTTCGCCGTTGTGCTCAAAGGTGAGATAGGGGCTGTCACTCTCCAGATCGTGGGGCTGAACGTTTTCTGCTTCATAAAGTGTTGTTGCACCGTTAGCTTCACGAGCCTCCATTAAATCCCGCGTTACCTCGGTTTGACCGTAAATCATGACTTTACTGCCACCGGTCAGCTCATCCAGAGCGACACGCACGCGGCGGTTGTCGAAGGCAAGCTCAAAACCATCATGGGGTAAGCCCTCTTCATCCATCCGCTGGTCAACCCCCGCTTCGCGCAGTAGGTCCACCATGCCCTGCTCAAGCACACCGGCGCGAATACGGCTTAATACATACTCTCCGCTACGCCGCTCAACAATCACGTTATCAATGCCTTGGCGGTGTAGTAGCTGGCCCAGCAATAGGCCAGAGGGGCCTGCGCCAATTATCGCGACCTGGGTTTTCATAGGGGCCTCATCGTTGTCATTATATAAATGCTTGTTACTTGTATTTTTCAATGAAACGATGCGCATAATAAGGCATGAATGGAACAGTTAATTGGACTTTCCAAGCGTTATGGCACGACATTAGTCGCATGAGGAGCAGCGCGTGAAAACAGCAACGACAACCCATGTTCCCGTGTTCAAGCTATACGGTGAAACCCAGCACTGGCCGACGCCGGACTTATTACACTGTGAGTCAATTCCCGAGCGCAGCCGTCTGCATGATTGGCGCATTCGCCCTCACCGGCATGTTGATTTAGTGCATATTCTATTTATCAGCCACGGCAGCCTTGAACTAGAGCTTGAAGGAGCTAAACAACGCCTTGAAGGCGCGGTAACTATTATTGTGCCCGCGATGGCCATCCATGGTTTTCATTTTTCTCCCGATATCGGCGGTCACATTATTACCCTGGCGAAGCCGTTGGCCGATCACCTTAACGAGCTAATGGGTGAAAGCAGTGCGCTACGCAAAGCCGACTTTCTTCGCCTTAATCAGCCCGCTAACACCCAGCGCATTGCAACGTTAATCGACCAAATTGACCAGGAGTACCGCCAGCCCGCTCCTGGACGAAACCGGTTGCTTGAAGCGCTGGTACAGGCGTTAGTTGTAGAGTTATCGCGTCTTACCGATTATCCTGACAGGCCTGCAAAGCGCCATGGCCCCCGCCAGTACGATAAGGGGCGCATGCTTCTTGAGAACTTCCAAGCGCTGATCGAAGCTCATTACCGTGAACAGCCAAGCATTGAACAGTTAGCCGAGCAGATAGGTGTGAGCAGCGCACACTTGAACCTGCTATGCCGCCAACTTGCCGGGCGTAGCGCCCTTCAATTACTGCATGAACGCCTACTGCTGGAAGCCAAGCGCCAGCTTACCTACACCAATATGACCATTGGTGAGGTTTCCGACAGCTTAGGCTTCTCAGAACCGGCTTACTTCACGCGCTTTTTTAAGCGCAATACCGCCCTTTCACCAAGGGATTTTCGGCTACGGCAAATGGCGGCTAACGAATCCACTAAATAGGATAGTGTCGCGGCCCGATCTGCATGGTCATCCAGCGCAGTTCGGTGAACTCTTCAATGCCTGCTTTACCACCAAAGCGCCCGTAGCCGCTGGATTTGACGCCGCCGAAAGGCATTTGCGGCTCATCATGTACCGTGGGGGCATTGATATGGCAGATACCCGTTTGTAAGCGCCCTGCCACTTTCATGGCGCGTGCGCTATCGCGGCTAAACACCGCTGATGAGAGGCCGTACTCGCTATCGTTGGCGATGCGCACTGCCTCTTCTTCGCCGTTAACGCGAATCACCGCCACGATAGGACCAAACGACTCTTCGCTATACAGCCGCATATCACTGGTGACACCATCGATGACCGTGGCCTGCATCACCACCCCTTGCGCTTTTCCGCCAGCGGCTAAGTGCGCGCCTTGCGTCACGGCATCATCAATCAGGCTATTTAGTTTCTCACCTGACTGCGCGTTAATTAACGTGCCCAGGGTGTTGCTCTCATCACGCGGGTCGCCTGCTTTTAACACCCGAGCGCGCTCAGCAAACTTCTCCACGAAAGCATCTGCCACCTGGTTATCAACAATGACACGTTCGGTGGACATGCAGATCTGGCCTTGGTTAAAGAACGCGCCAAAAATCGCTGCGTCCACGGCGGCATCGATATCCGCATCATCCAATACCACAAACGGTGCCTTGCCACCCAACTCAAGCAACACGGGCTTCAACTGTTTGGCCGCTTGCTCGGCAATGATTTTGCCTACACCAGTGGAGCCAGTGAAGTTAATCCGGCGTACCGCAGGGTGGGCAATCAACGCGCTTACGACATCAGCGGCGTTATCCGGTGCATTGGTAATCACATTGACGATACCGTCGCCAAATCCCGCTTCCTGCAACACTTCACCAATCAAGTGATGCGTCGCCGGGCACTGCTCGGAAGCTTTCAAAATAACGGTGTTGCCGCAGGCCAAGGGCGTAGCGATGGCTCGAGTACCTAAAATAATCGGCGCATTCCAGGGCGCAATACCGACCACAACGCCACAGGGAACACGCACGCCCATCGCCATACTGTCAGGTACGTTCGAGGGGATGATATCGCCCTGGATTTGCGTGGTTAACGCTGCAGCTTCACGCAATACATCGGCGGCCACCTTGACGTTAAACCCAGCCCAACCCGGCGTGGCCCCAGTCTCATCAATCATACGATCAATAAAATCGCCCTGACGCGCTTCCATCAGCTCAGCCGCTTTTAGCAATTTGGCGCGCCGTTCGCCTGGGCCTGTTTGCGACCATTTATCAAACGCCCGGCCAGCCGCGTCGGCAGCCGCATTTGCATCACCTACGCTTGCTGCCGCCGCCGTGGTGACAACCTCGCCACTCAACGGATTCGCTCGGGTAAAAGTGGCCTCTTGCTCAGCGGCTTTTGCTTCACCCGCGGACAATAGCTGAATAGTGACCATGGCATTAACTCCTTGTAATAAAACCAGCCTAGAGCAGAAACAGCGTGCTCAAAATCGGGAAAGCGATTAGCAGTGCCAGGCGTATTAAGTCAGACACCACAAAGGGCGCGACGCCTTTAAAAATCTCCCCCAGCCCAACATGCGGCGCCATCGCTTTAATCACAAACACGTTCATCCCCACTGGAGGGGTCATCAGCCCCAGCTCTACCGTCAAAACAGTCAGAATACCGAACCATACAGGGTCAATGCCCATCGCCTGAATGATCGGGTAAACCACAGGCACGGTGATTACTAGCATGGCGATGGAGTCCATAAACATGCCCAGCACAAAGTAGAGCGCCAGGATGCACAGCACCACAACGAGCGGTGTGAGATCCATGCCGTAGAGCATGTCAGTAATCGAAAACGAAATACGCGATACCGAGATGAAGTAACCCAGCGTTTCAGCCCCTACCAACATAAAGAACACCACCGCAGAGAGCGCCAGCGTTTCCTGTACGCTGCGCCACAGCTGGGCACTGCGCATGCCTTTCACGAGGGCGTAAATCAGTGTGGCAAATGCCCCTACGCTGGCCCCTTCGGTGGGGGTAAAGGCACCAAAATAGATACCTAAAATCATCACCAGGAAAACGCCAAAGAACGGTATTAAGCCAGTGAGCGACACCAGCTTCTCTTTCCAGGGCGTTGGCTCTCCTGCCACCGCTAGAGAGGGACGCAACCGCATGACAACGGAGATCGTCAGCGCGTACATCACCAAGCCCAACAGGCCAGGAATTAACCCCGCCATAAACATATCGCCCACCGACTGCTCGGTGAGAATGGCATAGATCAAGAGCGCAATACTGGGTGGAATCATAATGCCCAGCGTGCCGCCTGCAGCAAGCGCCCCGGTGGCCAACCCACGGTGATAGCCATAGCGCTCCATTTCCGGCAGCGCTACCCGGGTCATGGTGCTCGCCGTCGCCAGCGATGAACCGGAAATAGCAGAGAAGATGCCACAAGAGCCAATGGCCGCAATCGCCAAGCCCCCCTTCCAGCCGCCGCAAATGGTACGTGTTGAATCAAACAGCTTTCCGGCCATGCCAGAATGGGCAGCCAAAACGCCCATCAAAATAAACATCGGTACGGCGCTGAAGCTGTAGTTGGAAAGCACCTCTACGGGTACCGTTTTAAGCTGTGCAATTGCCGCATCCCAACTGACGATTTGGGCAAACCCCACCACGCCGACAATGAGCATGGTTAACGCTACTGGGACACGCAGGATCATCAGTACCAGCAAACACCCAAGACCAATAGCGCCAATCGCTTCACTCCCCATGAGCAGCCTCCTCGCCCTTGCCATAAAGAATGCCTAGCAAGGCATGGATAAAGCTGCGTAACCCCAGTAGTAAACTGAGCACGGCTGCCAGCTGATAAATGGGCCCCATGGGCAGTCGCAGATCCTGGGTGGTAGTGCCATGCCGGGCAGCCGCCGCTGCTGAGGCCCATAAACCTACAAATAAAATTAATCCCAGCGCCATAAAGCCAAGAAAATAGAGACCTTGTAAGCGGTTTTTAATGGTTTGGGGCAAGCGGTGTGAAAAGGCTTCTACCACCACTTGGCTCTTCTCAACGTTCGCGGACATTGCCGCTAGTAAAGCAAACAGCATTAAATAGCTAACTAACTCCACGCTTCCTGACACGCGTAACGAAATAGCGCCTTCCGTCACGCGGGCAAGGTAGCGAGTACTTACATCGGCAATTGTGACTGCCAGTAAGCCAATCAGCGCTATTCCGGCAATCAAACGACAAATAAGGGCCAGCCAATGGCTGGCCCTGTTGAGAATATGCTGAAAGTGGAGAGTCGACTGCATAACACCTTATCCCTGTTGGGTACCACAAGACTCGCTCGCTGCTAGTGCAGCTTCATACACCTCACGGGCTTGGCTCAAACCGCGCTCTTCTAACTGCGTTAAGTAGTTTTCAATACCGGTTTGCAGCGGCTCCTGCCAGTCTGGGTGCTCAAGCGGGTTTTCGATTTCACGGATGGTGTGGCCCGCATCAACCGCTTCCTGCTTGCCTTCCACATCTAGACGGTCAAACACTTCACCGGCCTTTTCAGCCCACTTCATGCCTGAATTATTGTCGATGACCGCCTGCTGCTCGGGAGATAAGCCTTCATAAGCGCGTTGATTCATGGTGGCGACAAAGATCAGCGTATAGAACGGTACTTCGGTGTGATAACTGACTAACTCATTAACGCGAAAACCTTTTAAGCCTTCCCAGGGGAAGCTTAGGCCATCAATAACGCCGCGCTGCATGGAGGTATAGATATCTGGTGCTGGCATACCCACTGGGCTTGCACCCATGTTTTCGAGCATTTCACCCGCGACAGCAGTGGGGCGGCGAATACGTAGCCCTTGCAGGTCAGCAGGCGTTTGCACATCAGTATCGATGGTGTGAATGCCGCCAGGCCCCGTGGTAAACATAAACAGCGGGCGGGTATCTTCGTATTCGCTATCCAAATGACCGTCGTCGTAAAGCGTTTGCAGTACACACGCCCCTTGCGTTGCCGTACTCGCTACCCCAGGCAGTTCAACGATCTGTGACAGCGGGAAGCGGCCAGCGGTGTAGCCCTGTGCCGTGGCACCAATATCGGCAATACCGTTGGCGGCGGCTTCATAAATGGAATCCGGTTTGGCTAAGGTACCGGCGGGAAACATTTGGATCGATAGCTCGCCGCCGGACTCTTCGGCCACGGTATCAGCCCAGGCCTGCAGAACATCTTCATTAACGCCAGAGGGGCCAGGCCAAAAGTGCGCCATACGCAGGGTGGTTTCCGCTTGAACCGAACTGATGCCAAGACCCGCAATAGCGGTCGCCAACAGGCACCGGGATAGGGTTATTTTCATGGGGTACTCCAGGACTTTTGTTAGATTATTATAAGTTCGCATAACGAATACTAGTTCGCTCTAAAAGGCCAGATTAGTCCACTCTAGCGCCTAGAGCTAATCGACATTCGTCTATGGTGAAACGCAGTCAAACCACGCTTACCCTAAACCCACGCCGATGCCCCCAGTGTTACGACTCATCAGCGCATTCAGTAAGGCACATTGGCAGCATTAAATTGGACTTTTCCAACATCTATCCCCGACCATGGTCTTAACTCAATAAAAAAGCGCTACTCAGTAATGAGCAACGCTTTTTGTTCTGACTTCACCTGATTAGAACGGTTAAAAATCAAAAAATACCGTTTCACCTTCGCCCTGCAAACGAATATCCAGCCGGTAACACACTTTGCCATCGACCTCTTCGCGCTTGGCGATCAGCGTTTGGCGGCGCGCCGGTGACTCGATCCGCGAAAGCACCGGGCATTGGGCGTTGGCTTCAGCTTCATCTTCAAAATAGAGCCGTGTTTGCAGGTGAATGTTCACCCCTCGGGCAAACAGCGTCAGGTTAATGTGCGGGGCCATTAGCTGGCCGCTGGGGTGCTTCACTGCGCCGGGTTTGATGGTGGTTAGCGACCACTCGCTGCCGTGATCGAAGGTGGTAGCGGTGCGGCCAAAGCTATTAAACGGCTTTTTTAGATCGTAATCGGCTTGGTAGTCGCCATTAGCATCGGCCTGCCATGCTTCAACAAAAGCATCGCGCACCAGGTCGCCGTTGCCATCGATGACGATACCCACCACTTCGATATGCTCGCCTTCGGCGTCGGGCTTGGCCATCTCGTTCCAGATCTCTTCATTCCGCACGGGATTGCCCGCTGCCGCGAGAGCAAGCCCGATATGCACATAGGGGCCAGCAGTTTGTGAGGCGGTTTCACGCAGCATCAATTCGCTGGTCGGCTGGCTGTTAGGCTGATTCATGATGTTGTCCCCTGCCCTTATTGATTTTCAAAATAGGTCTGCAGCTCGCCGCGCACCACCACATCAAAGCGATAGGCTAAGCAGTCCATCGGCTTGCTGTGAGCCATATCCAGTCGCCCAATCATGGTTTCCACCGCAAGCGGGTCTTTCAGCGTATGCACGATGGGGCAGAGGGGAATCAGTGGGTCGCCTTCAAAGTACATCTGGGTAATCAGCCGGGTGGAGATTGAAGGCCCGGTGACTGATACATGAATATGCGCGGGGCGCCAGCTGTTCATATCGTTAGGCCAAGGGTAGGGGCCGGGCTTAATAGTACGGAAGCGGTACATTCCCTGCTCATCGGTCAAACAGCGCCCCACTCCACCGAAATTAGGATCTAACGGCGCCAGATACTTATCGTTTTTATGCCGGTAGCGGCCACCCGCGTTGGCCTGCCACATCTCAACCAGGGTGTGGGGTATCGGCTTACCAAATTGATCGACCACTCGACCAAACATGATAATCCGCTCGCCCTGGGGTAGCCCGCCCTGGCTTGGGTCCTGGCGAAAGTTCAGCAGCAGGTCGTTATCGTGGGGCCTCATGCGTAGGTGGCTGAAATCCGGGCCGGTCAACTCAGATGCCGTGGGCTGCTGCATACTTACCAGCGCCTGCTGGGGCGAGCGCGCCACCGAGGTCTTATAGCCCGGCGCATAGGCAGGTGGATGCCAGTTGCGGTCACGGGCTACAAAGCGTTTATTGTCATTTTGCATATGGATATCTCGCTAAGCTAAACAGGTGGACGTAATGTCCTACTTAGAGAGTGTCCTTTTTAACGCTCGAGCTGACTATTGATAACTTATCTTACCCTCATAACCTATTGGTTATGGTTTTTATCACGATGCCCTGCCACCACGTCAGCAGCGACTTCACGCAGCGCTTCACAAAACGCCTCGGCGGCAAGCGTGGGACGCAGTGAGCGATTACTACATATCCCAACGGAGCCACCATGCTGCTCCAGGGGCAGCGCCAGCTCGCACAGCTCGCTGCTCCCAATTACGGTGCGTACTGCTTCTTCCGGTGCTATCCAAATGGCATCGCCGGTTAGCGCATAGCGCTGGCCAAGTGCCAGCGAAAGCGTCTCAATGCGCTGAGGTGGCAGTACAATGGCATGCCGAACACAGAAGCTATCGACTTGGTGGCGCAGCGTAGTTTGCGGCGGTGGGACAACCCAAGGGTAGGTGCTGATGCTTTCGGCGGTGAGCGTTGGCAGTGCCAAGAGAGGATGATTATGGCGGACGACCAGTTGGAGGCGTTCGTAGTAGAGGTGTTCAAAACTCAGGTCATGGATTTCCCGAGCCTCGGTCATTCGCCCGACCACAACATCCAGCTCCCCACGACGTAAACGAGAAAGCAAAAAGGCGCTGGTACCCGTTAGCACCTGCGCCCCCCGCTCGGTCGTGGTATTGGATTGCCAGCGCTGCAGTGCCTCAGGTACTAATTGGCTTTCTACGGTAGAAAGTGCCCCAATACGTAGCCAGTCAGCACCTTTTTGCTGTGATTGGAGGGCATCCACGCCCTCTTCCAAGGCACGTACCGCCGGCCCCGCATGGCGAAGTAGCGTGAGCCCCGCTTGGCTGAGTGAAACGCCAAGCGGGGTGCGCTCAAACAGAGAAACGGCAAGCGTATCTTCCAGCTCACGGATGGTTTTAGAGATACCCGGCTGGCTAATGGCGAGCCGTTCAGCGGCGCGGGCAAAACTGCGCTGGCGCGCCACCTCAAGAAACGCCTGTAGATGACGCAGCTTAATCCGTGCGTTCAGCATAAAAAAACATCCTCATAACCTTTAGGTTATGAGGATAGCGTGTCAGAACATCACCGGCGAGCGTTAACTCAACGACTCACCCCAACCCAGCTCTTTAGCCAAGGCAAAAGCATGATTGGCTGCCGGGACGCCGCCGTAAATCGCCACATGCATCAACACTTGGCGCAGCTCAGCCTGGGTTAGGCCAATCCGCTTGGCGGTTTTCAAGTGCAGCATTAACTCTTCACGGCCAAGCGCGGCGAGAATCCCGGTGGTGATCATGCTGCGCTCGCGCCGCGTGAGATCATCATTGCTCCACAGCTCGCCCCAGGCCAGGCGAGTAATCATCTGTTGGAAGGGCGCGTCCAAGCTGTTGGCGTTGGCGGTGGAGCGCGCCACGTGCTCTTCGCCCAACACCTGCTTGCGGGTCTCTAGGCCAGTGGCGTAAGCAACGCCGTGGTTGGCCACGTCGCCTAAATCAGTCGCCAATACGGCTAGTAGTTTTTCAGCAAATAGTGCCGGGGCTTCTACCGCAGGCACATGACCCACGCCGTCAAAAATCTCTAGCGGTGCGTCATCGAACTCCGCTGCCAGGGCTTCCAGCGTCGCGGGCGGCGTGGCCATATCTTCGCTGCCACCAAATAACTGCACCTTAACGTTCTTAGCAGCTAATTTGCCGGTGAACGTATCGCGGCCGAGCATCTCACACAGCTGAGCGTAGGACTCATCGTCGCCACGGCCCATTTGGATGCACCAGCCCGCTTTCAGCGCCGGGCTTGCCTCAAAGGCTGCCGGGGCAAACCAGCGCGGCACAATCTCTTGGGACATCGCCGCCAAACCTTCCTGACGTACGCGGCCTGCACGGGTGTTCCAGAGATCCGGATTACCAATCACTGCGCCGGTGTTGGTCAGCGTAGCGGAGAGCAAGCGGTCGCTATGCGCAGCAATCAACTGTTGGCCGACGACACCGCCAATGGACGTCCCGGCAAAGTGGAAGCGCTGTGCGCCCGCAAGTTCCACCAATGCCAAGGCCTCGGCGGCTAGGTCTGCGGGAGTGATTTGTTCGCCGCTCACCGCTTGACTGGCACCGTGGCCAGGCAGATCCCAGGTCAATACTCGGTAACGAGACAGCAGCGCGGGAATCACGTCATCCCACACCGCTTGGCTCATGCCCAGGGGGTGCGCCAGCACCACCAGAGGATTGCTTTCAGCGCCGAGCAGCCGGTAGGCCACGCTGCGGCCATTGATTGTGTGAAATGCCATAAAGCCTCCGTTAAACCCGCTCAATCAGCGTTGCGATACCTTGGCCAACACCTACACACATGGTGCACAGCGCGTAGCGCTTGCCGCTGTTTTGCAGCTCATGGGCAGCGGTCATTAACAGGCGCGCACCGGACATGCCCAGCGGGTGCCCCAGCGCAATCGCGCCACCGTTGGGGTTAACCCGTGGGTCGTCGTCTTTAAGACCCAGGTCGCGCATACAGGCTAACGCCTGGGCGGCGAACGCTTCGTTAAACTCAAACACATCGATCTCATCCATCGAGATGCCGGTGCGCTTGAGTAGCTTCTGCACTGCCGGTACCGGGCCATAGCCCATAATGCGCGGCTCAACGCCTGCCGTGGCCATGCCGATGATTTTCGCCATCGGCTTAAGACCATGCTGTTTAACCGCCGCTTCGCTGGCCACCAGCATCGCCGCCGCACCGTCGTTGACGCCAGAAGCGTTGCCCGCGGTAACGCTGCCGCCTTCACGGAAGGGCGTGGGCAAACCTGCCAGTTTTTCCAACGTGGTTTCCCGCAGATGCTCATCCTGGTCAAAGATCAGCGGCTCCTGCTTGCGGCGCGGGATCTCGATGGCGGTGATCTCTTGGGCAAAGCGCCTCGCTTTTTGGGCAGCCGCGGCTTTCTGCTGGGAGCGCAGGGCAAAGGCGTCCTGGTCTTCCCGCGAGATATTGAACTGCTCGGCGACGTTCTCTGCGGTCTCCGGCATGGAATCGATACCGTAGGCTTTCTTCATCAGCGGGTTGACCAAGCGCCAGCCAATGGTGGTGTCTTCGAGTTTTTGATTGCGGGCGAAAGCGCTATCGGCCTTGCCCATCACGTAGGGCGCGCGAGACATGGACTCCACGCCGCCTGCCAGCGCCAGCTCCATCTCACCCGCTTTAATGGCGCGAAACGCGGTACCCACCGCATCCATACCCGAGCCGCACAGGCGGTTCATGGTGGTGCCGGGCACTGAGGTAGGAATGCCCGCCAGCAGCGACGACATCCGCGCCACGTTACGGTTATCTTCCCCGGCCTGGTTGGCGCAGCCCATAAAGACTTCTTCAATGGCGGCAGGGTCGAGATCCGGCGCTTCTGCCAGTACGGCTTTAAAAATCGTCGCGGCGAAATCATCTGGGCGTACGCTGGCCAGGGAGCCACCAAAACGTCCCACGGCGGTGCGGCGGGGATGACATAGAAAGACGTCTTGCATCACAACATCGCTCATAAATAGCTCCTTTATACGTCCGCGTGGGCCCGCTCAGTGCGTGCTTTCAGCTCACGCAAAATCGTCAGCTCATTTTCGCTGGGCTCTGGGGTGCTCTCAAGCTGCTCGGCAAAGCGGACTTCCCAGCCAGTGGCATCAACGACATCTTCACGGCTAACGCCAGGGTGCAGAGAGACGACTACCAGCTCTTTGGTCTCAGGGTCGGGCTTCATCACGCACAGGTCGGTGATTACCCGGGTGGGCCCCTTGCCGATATTGGGTACGTTGTCGCGGCCTTTGCCGTCGCGGCCAAAGCCTAGCGTGGTGACGAAGTCGACATCTTTTACAAAGGCGCGCTTGGAGTGCTTCAGGGTGATAAAGACTTCACCAGCATTGGTGGCAATTTCCGGCGCACCGCCGCCGCCCGGCAGACGAACCTTGGGCGCTTTGTAATCACCGATCAGCGTGGTATTCAGGTTAGCAAAGCGGTCGATTTGCGCGGTACCTAAAAAGCCCACGTCGACTTTGCCGCCCTGGAGCCAGTAGCGGAACATCTCCGGCACCGCCACGGTGGTCAGCGCTGATTCGCACAGCTCGCCATCACCAATAGATAACGGCAGAATATCGGGCTTGGTCTGCAGCGTACCGGACTCGTAAATCAGTACTACATCGGGGGCGTGGGTCAGCCGTGCCAGGTTGGCGGCTTCCGAGGGCAGCCCGATACCCACAAAGCAGGTCATGCCATTTTCCAGCGCCCGCGCGGCGGTCACCGACATCATTTCAGAAGAGGTGTATTCCAGACTCATTAGGCTTGGCCTCCCACATTATCGGCGGCATTAAAGACGTTGTCGTTGAGCCACTGGGTGAAGGTGTCGCGATCCCGAGCGATGGCATCCCACTCTTTATAGAAGCGGTTGCTGCGGCCGTAATAGCCGTGGGTATAGGAGGGCAATGCGCCTTTCTCGGCTACCGCGATGGCGCTGATAGCCCAACTGGGAATCACACAGGCGTTGGGGTGGGCGTTGAGGTCATCGACGATCTCCTCCACCGTGACGATACTGTGTTTGGCCGCCAGTACCGCCTCTTTCTGCACACCAACGATACCTTCTACCAGCACGTTGCCCTGACGATCCGCCCGCTGGGCGTGAATAATCGAGACGTCCGGGCGCACCGACGGCACGGCGGACAAGCGTTCGCCGGTAAACGGGCACTCGATGAATTTTATTTGATCGTTGACGCTGGGCAGCTCGCTGCCGATATAGCCGCGAAAAACCGCCAGCGGCAGTCCGGCGGCGCCCGCTTCAAAGGCGCAGGCCATGGCCGCGTGGCTGTGCTCCAGAATCTCGATCTTGCGCGGCCAGCCCTTCTCAACCGCATCACGCAGGCGGTGCAGCGAGCCGACACCGGGGTTACCGCCCCAGGAGAAGATGACTTTTTTGGCACAACCCGCACCGATCATTTGATCGTAAATAATATCGGGGGTCATACGGATCAGCGTCAGGTCACGCTTCTTCTGGCGGATCACTTCGTGACCGGCGGCAAACGGAATTAGATGGGTAAAACCTTCCATGGCCACGGTGGCGCCGTCTTCGACGTAGCGCGCTACCGCGTCATGCAAGCTGAGAAACTCGGCCATGATGGGTGCCTCTTAGCGATTAGCAGAAATGTTCGTTAAGCGAACATAGATCCTCTATACGAACAATCTACTGCTGAACGCTAATAGGGTCAAACCCATTGGTGCTTACCTAATTACCCTGCTGAATCCACCCACCACGCCAAACCTAAACGTAACGCTTTGTTTTTAAATACGCTTATTGCGCTGCTAACCATTTTTTGGCACGAGTGACCTGGGCGGCGCTGCTACCAAGGTATAAAGCGGGGTCGCAGGCGTTACTCAGCGCATCGGGGTCTACGGCCCCTTTCACCTCAGGATGCTCGGCCAGCACCTCTGAATAGGGGCGTGCTTCCCGGCGTGAGGTTTCAGCCGCTTCCGCGCTAACCGCTTTGGCTTTTTCCACGCCTAGCGTAGGTGCCAGCAAGCGTGCGACGGGCTCGGCCATAATGCCGCCACCGGTGGCCGCCAGGTTGCGCCACATGTTGTCGGGGTACACCTCAAGCCCCTCCAGCAGCACGGCCACCTGCTCTAGCGCGCCCTCTACCAGCAGAGCGCTCTCCATCAGCGGCGCCCACTCCGCATGCCACTCGCCTAGCCCGCGCTCCAGCGACTGGGCGGCGGCGTTGATCAACACGCTTGTGTGGCCATGCACTTGTCGCGCTGCACCGCGAATCAGCGCGCTGCGTACAGGGTTACGCTTATGAGGCATGGATGACGACTCCCCCATCCCTGGCGCGGAAGGTTCCGCCACTTCGCCGACTTCGGTTTGGGTGAGCAAAGACACATCCAGGGCGATTTTTTCAGCGGCCCCGGCGACAGCATCTAGCGCCGTGCCGAGGGCATGAATGGGGTAGCGGTCGGTATGCCAGGGCAGCACCGGCACCGCCAAGCCTAAACGCTCGGCTAGCGCGTCCATCCACTCAAGCCCGAGATTATCCCAACCCGAGTGCACCCCCACCGCGCCACCAAACTGCACGGGAAGCTCAACAGCGCTTAAACGGCGGCGCGCTTGCTCCAGGCCGATTGCCCAGTGAGCCACCTTCACCCCAAAGGTGATCGGCAGCGCCTGCTGCATTAAGGTGCGCCCCACCATGGGCGTGTCGATGTGAGTCTCCATAAGTGCTACCGCCGCCGAACGGCAGCGCAGCAGTAATTCATCCAGCGCCGCCAAGCGTGGCTTAAGTAGCAGCATCAGCGCAGAGTCGACCACGTCCTGGCTGGTCGCGCCTTGGTGCCAGTAGCGCTTGATCTCATCGGCGAGCAGCCCACGGCTCTGTTTAACGAAGGGAATCGCCACATTGCCTCCGCTGGCGATGCCCTCGGCGATCTCAGCGACATTAACGTTGGCGCACTCAAGCTGCTCACGCATTTGCTGGCTAACGCCACTAGGCACGGCTCCGCTGGCTTCCTGAACCTCGGCCAGAGCCAACTCAAAGGCCAGCATGGCACGCACCATGGCGTCATCGTCACACTCAGCAACGGCTCGCTGGCTCATGAAAGGGTGTTTTAAAAATGCAGAGGGCATGGCGGTAGGCTTCCTATTAACGCTGTCCTGAGCCTAAAAATAGCTCAAAAAGCATGGCTCAAGACAAAATTGTACATATGTTCGCTATTCGAACTGTACGTTAACTAGGTAGGCGTGAACTCACAAGCGTCGCCCTGCTTCGGAAGGCAAGCTTGCGGATCAACATGTGCTGACTCTTGACTACAATTGAGGCGTTGCTTATTCAGGACGCACGTAACGCAGCACCATCTCGGTAACATGCTCCTCTAATTTTTGCTGGTTCTCAGGCGCGGCTTGGTGCCAATCAAAAATCCGCGAAAAGGTGTGCTGGTTTGAGACATTGAAAAACGACAGCGCGCTAATCAGCCAGTGCAGTTCCCGAGGATCCAAGCCTTCACGAAAACAACCCTCTTCTACACCGCGGATATAGACGTTGGTGAGTACATCAATCACCCCGGCATTGAGTGATTGAATCAACTCTGACTGCGCTAAAAAGCGGCCATGATGAATATTTTCGATCATTACCAGGCGAATAAAGTCAGGGTTTTTGGCGTGGTGGCAGAAGGTAAAACGCACCAGTCGGCTAAGCGCCTCGAGCGGGGCCAGGTGGTCAAGATCCAGCTCGGCCTCCTGCAGGCGCACTTTCTGGTAGGCGGCTTCCAAGGTGTGTAGGTAGAGTGTCTCTTTATCATTAAAGTAGTAGTAAATCATGCGCTTAGAGGCGCGTGTTTTCTCGGCAATCTCATCGATCCGGGCCCCAGAGAGGCCTTTTTCTGAGAATTCGCGGGTAGCCACCGCAAGAATATCGGCGCGCACGGATTCGGGATCATTTTTACGCCGTCGCCGCGCGGCAGGGGGGTTGGCCTTGGTCGAAGGGGCTGTCATAGAGCGTGCCTTTTATTGTCGTGGTCGTCTTTTGTCTAGTATGCCATAGCTTGACTGAACGTACCATTTCGTACATTGTTACTCAGGAAAGGATGGAAGAGCCAAGCACGCCAAGACCGAAGGCTTCTCCAGACCCCATGACAACGGCCCAATAAGAGGACAACAACAATGTCTCTACACCCACTGTTTGCACTAAAACAAACGTCCATGAAGCGCACGCTAGCAGCCACCATCGCCGCTGCCACGCTAGTGACTGCCGCAAACGCCTCTGCCCAGACGCTACGCTTCGCCCACGTTGACCCAGATGACTGGACTACTTCGAAAAAAGGCGCAGCTGGTCAGGTGTTTAAAAACCTGGTGGAAGCCGAAACTGATCTCACCGTGGAGCTCTACCCCGCTGGCTCACTAGGCGGTGAAACCGAGCTGATTGAAGGCGCCCAGGATGGCACCATCAGCATTGCGATGGTCTCCGGCGCCTACGCTAATTTCTGCCCGGCGGTCGCCGTAACGGATATCCCTTACACCTTCCCGTCAGCGCCAGTGGCGTGGCAAGTAATGGACGGCGAGTTTGGTACAGCACTAGCCGAACACTGCTTGCAACAGACTGGCCTACGCACACTGGCTTACGGCGAAACGGGCTTCCGCCACTTCACCAACTCCGTGCGCCCGATCAACTCGCCTGAGGATATGCAGGGCCTGAAGTTCCGCGTGCAGACTATTCCGCTCTACTTGGAAATGGTCAGTGCTTTAGGTGGAGAGCCTCAGGGCATCGCCTGGGGAGAGGTGCCAACGGCCCTTGCCACCGGCGTAGTCGATGGCCAGGAGAACCCCATCTCAGTGATCTACGGCAATAACTTCTATGAGTTTCAGGATTATTTGACCCTGGATCGTCACGTTTACGGCGTGGATCACCTGCTGATCAACGATGAGATATTTCAGTCGCTTAGCGAAGAGGAGCAAGCCGCGGTGAAGCGCGCCGCTGTGGTCGCCGGCACTACCGGCCGTGCCATTCAGCAGTTCAATTCGGCAGAGGGGATCACCAAACTGGAAGCGGAGGGTATGGAGATCACCCAGCCCACTGCTGAGCAGATGGAGGCCTTCCGCGAAGCCGCCCAGCCACCGGTTCAGGCGTACCTGACAGAAGAACTTGGCGATGACGCAGAGTGGATCGAGCGCCTTTCTTCCGCTGTGGAAGAGGCTTCCGCGCGCTTCTAATCCCCGCCGAACCAAAGCGCTTGCGAGTGGGCCTTCGGAGGTTCACTCGCAACCCTGCGTGCCTGACTATCGATCGAAGGTGCTCTTATGTCTCCTCTTCTCGCCCGGTTACACCGCGGTCTGATCCTGTTCAATGGCAGCTTGGCAGGGCTTGCCATGGTGCTGATTTTTCTGCTGGTCGCAGGCAATGCCTTTGCGCGATACACCTTTGGCGGCTCCATTACCTGGGGAGAAGATACCGCCATCTACCTGATGATTTACGGGCTGATGTTTGGCATGTCCTGGGCGTACCTACAGGACAAGCACATCGGGTTTGACCTTATTCGTCGCTTGCTGCCGCCGCGCTGGGTGCGCTGGCAAGCCGTGGCTGTCGACCTAATAGTGCTAGTAGTGGGCATTGGCTTGATGGTGTCAGCCGTTGAGTTTATCGCCTCCCGCGGAGGCCGCACCTCGTCGAGCACAGGAATGCCAATGTGGCTGTTTCAAGCCTCCATGCTCATCGGTGGCGCGCTGCTCTGTCTCTCTGCACTGGTAATGGGCGCGCTGCGTCTGTGTGATCAGCGTGGTGAGGAGGCTTCATCATGATTTTTATACTACTTTTAGCCCTCGTACTGCTCGGGGTGCCGTTTGCCTTTGCCATCCTCGGCTCATTGACGGTGTTAATGAGTACCGGCGATTTGCCCTACCACATCCGTATCGTCTCGCAGCAGTTTTTCGGCGGTATGGAGTCCTTCCCACTGCTGGCCATACCGCTGTTTATTCTGGCCGGCGAGCTGATGAACGAAGCGGGTATCACCCATCGAATTATTAACCTGGCCACCGCCATTGTCGGCCGCCTAAAGGCGGGGCTGGCACACGTCAATATCTGGGCCTCGGTGATTTTTGCGGGTCTTTCCGGTTCGGCGATTGCCGACACCTCCGCGTTAGGGCGGGTGTTTATACCGTCAATGGAAAAAGAGGGCTACCCCCGGGATTTTGCCGCTGCGCTCACAGCTGCCTCTTCGGTCATTGGCCCGATTATTCCACCCAGTATTCCGGTGATTATCTATGCACTGACGGTGTCGGGTGTGTCGGTACCGGGACTGTTTTTGGCTGGTATCGTGCCGGGCTTTTTGCTGGCATTGGGGCTCTCCGTCTACGTCTACTTTTTTGCCGGTGACCTTGGCGCCACCCAGTCAAAACAGCAGTCGCGCCGCCACGCCCTTCTCCACGGCCTGCTGCCTGCGCTCATGCCAGTGTTTGTGGTCGGGGCCATTCTTTCCGGTATCGTCACGCCCACCGAGGCGGCAGCCTTTGCCGTGGTCTACGCGCTGATTCTGGGCGTGGTGCTCTACCGCAATATCAAACTGGTGAATCTGCCTGGCATCTTCGCCCGGGCCATGCGCGACAGCGCCGTGATCATGGTCATCATGGGGGCCGTTGCCGCAGCCAACTGGGTATTAACCTTCGAGCGCGTGCCCAACATGCTCACCGAGTGGGCGCTGATGAGCATCGACACCCAGTGGACTTTCCTGATTGCCGTCATTCTCCTGCTACTGGTGGTGGGGCTGTTTTTGGAGGGCATCGCGGCCATTTTGGTACTGGTACCCATCCTTCACCCCATCGCCATGGCGCTGGGTATCGACCCGCTGCACTTCGGCATCGTGGTGATCTTCAACCTGATGATGGGGCTGATCACACCGCCCATGGGGCTCTGCCTGTTTGTTGCCGACTCCGTCTCCGGCGTGGGAATGGGGCCGATTATCCGCCGCATTCTGCCGATGCTGGGCGTGCAGTTTTTGATTCTGCTGCTGATTACTTTCGTCCCCGCACTGGTCACCTTCCTGCCGCGACTGGCGGGTTACTGATGCTATTCAATGTAAGGAGCGTGATGCCATGTACTCATCCATTGCCACGGTTTGCCTAAGCGGATCACTGGAAGAGAAGGTAGACGCCATTGCTCAAGCCGGCTTTGAGGGGCTTGAGCTGTTTGAAAATGACCTCACGGCGTTCACCGGCACGCCGCGGGAAGCGGGTGAGTTGATTCGCTCCCGCGGCCTTAAGCTGGTGACGCTTCAGCCGTTCCGCGATTTTGAGGGTCTCCAGGGCCGCGCACGGGAGCGGGCCTTTGACCGCGCCGAGCACAAGTTTGATCTGATGGAGGAGCTCGGCACGGATCTGCTCATGGCGTGCAGTACCGTCCACCCTGATTCGCTACCGGGATTGAGCCGCGCCGCCGATGACTACTATGAGCTCGGCGAGCGTGCCGCGCGGCGTAATCTCCGCGTGGCCTATGAGGCGCTGGCCTGGGGTCGGCATATTCACGACTACCGCGATAGCTGGGAGGTGGTTCGCCGTGCAGCCCACCCTAATGTCGGCCTGGTGTTGGACACCTTCCATATCTTCTCCCGCCAGACCGAGCTGGGCACCATTGGCCGCATTCCGGGGGATCGCATCTTTCTGGTGCAGACCGCCGATGCACCGCGTCTCTCCATGGATCACCTGTCGTGGAGCCGCCACTACCGCTGTTTCCCTGGCCAGGGCGAGCTGCAGATGGATAAATTCATGGCCATGTTGGATGAGACCCGCTACGACGGCCCGCTCTCCCACGAGATCTTTAACGATGTTTTCCGCATGGGCCACAGCGACCAGACGGCCCGGGATGGGCTGCGTTCCTACAACCTGCTGCGCAGCATGCAGGGCGACAGTGGCATTCCCGCACCACAGCCGATCGAGTCGGTCGCCTTTCTGGAAATCGCCGTTGAGCCTGCGGATTTAGCACCGCTGCGCGAGCTGCTCAGTGCGTTGGGTATGGCCTGCGTGGGGCGCCACCACACGCTTAACGCCGAGCGCTGGGCCGCGGGCGACGTCAACCTGGTGCTCAATACCGATTCGAGTTTCACCGGCCGTGTGCCGGGGCGTGACGCGACCGCCATTACTGCCATCGGCCTGCGCGTCGGCAACGCTTATGAAGCGTTCAAGCGGGCGGACAAACTGGGTTACGCTATCGTCGAGCCTGAAGAAGTCGGTGCCAGCCACCGCATGAGCGCACTGCGCAATGTGGATGGCAGCCTCTCCTATATTATCGATGACTCGCAGCTAAGCCGTACCTGGGATCGTGAGTTTCCTGTCGATGTGCAGCCGGTTCCCCAAGGTTCGCTGGTGGATATCGACCATATCAGCGTGGCACTCTCCTACCACGACTACCTCTCGCTGATGCTGCAGTACCGCGCTATTTTCCAGCTGGCGCCAACGCCCTCCTTCGATGTCACCGACCCACGCGGACTGATCCAAAGCCAGGTGCTGCAGAACAACAATGGCCGCTTTCGCTTGGCGCTTAACGCCAGCGCCTCGCCGGATACCGCCAGCAACCGCTTCGTGCGCCAATACGGCGGCTCGGGGGTTCATCATGTCGCCCTGCGCACCAACGCCATGCGCGACACCAGCGCAGCACTGCAGCAGGCGGGCACGCCGGTGCTGCCGATTCCCGGTAACTACTACCGCGACCTGGCCGCGCGCTTCGACCTACCGGCGCAAACCCTGCAATGGATGCAAGAACACCACATCCTCTTTGATCAGGACAGCGACGGTGACTTCCATCAGCTATATACCCAACCCGGCCGCCAGGCGTTCTTCTTCGAGCTGGTGCAGCGGGAAGGTTACCAAGGGCTCGGGGCGCCGAACGCCTTTGTACGCGTCACCGCGCAACAGCGTTTGGAAGCGGCTATTAGCAGTCGTCATCAAGACAAGGGGGAGAGCCAAGCATGATCAAACTGGGGCTAGTAGGCGAGGGTATAGCAAAATCACAATCTCCCGATCTCCATGAGCGCTTGGGGGAATCATTGGGAGTGCCGGTGCGCTACGATTTAGTCGACAGCCTGGGGGTGACGGGTTTTGACTTTCCCAGCGCTATCCAAGCACTGCGCAGTGAGGGCTACCGGGGGACCAATGTCACCTTCCCTTTTAAGGAGAGAGCCGCGCAGCTGGCCGATATCCGCGGTGAAGGGGTGCGCCGGGTAGGCACCGCCAACACGCTGCTGTTCGATGAGCGCGGTCTACGCGCTGAAAACACCGATTACACCGGTTTTATCAGCGCCTACCGCCACTCTTTCGGCGACCAACCCGCGGGTGAGGTACTGCTGATTGGCGCCGGTGGCGTTGGGCGTGCGGTAGCGTGCGCGCTGGGAGAACTTGCCGTTAGCCACATCAATATTCTTGAACATGACACTGCCCGGGCAGAGAGCCTCAGCCGTGATCTTAACGCGATGGGCATTAAGGCGACGTGCATCACGCCAGAGCAGGCTCAGCGAGAACTGCCTCATTGGCAGGGCGTGGTCAACTGCTCCCCCATTGGTCACATCAATCACCCCGGCTGCCCCATCGATACCGCTGGGCTGAGTAGCCAGCACTGGGTCTTTGATGCGGTTTACATCCCCGCCCACACCGAGCTGTTAAACGCCGCCCACCAGGCGGACGCCAAAACACTGTCGGGTGTTGACCTGTTTGTGTTCCAGGGCGTGGATGCGTTTCGCTTTTTCACCGCCGATTGCATCGCCTCCGAACAGATCGATCCGCATGTGATACCGCTGCGTACGCATTATATTGAACAGTTGGTCTCCTCTTCTGCTCAATTCGTAACATAAAGCTCGGGCCATGAAGCACGAACAGATGCAAGGGAGCTGCGTTTTCGTTCTTAAAGCACCAACGTCAACCCTTGTCAGAACGACAGGTCTATGAGGAAACTCAACCTAATTCCCCTTTTCAGGTTACATGATAGCTTCAACCAGAGAGTGCTATATAAATCGACATGATCTACTTCAATACGACTTATTTTCAGAGTTGTATTTGGAAAGATAGGCACGTAAGAAATTGAATACTGTATGCTAATGGTAGATTTTTTTTTATAGTGGCGATTTATAGTGGGCTATAAAAGCCGGAAAGAGGGTAACTAGACCAATATGCCCAGCAAGCAAACCATGAACTTAGGACGCATTAAACGTCCGCGAACTCTAGCGATGGAAGTAGCGGATGAACTGAAGGCGGCAATCATCTCCACCAAGATTGGTCTAGGAGAAATACTTTCGGAAGAGCGTGTAGCGACCGAAATGGGTGTTAGCAGAACCCCTGTCCGCGAGGCTTTCTCGATTCTTCAGCACCAGGGGCTGCTTACAGTGCTACCTCGTCGAGGCAGCATTGTCTTCCGTCCAGATGCTAGCGACATTGAGATGCTGGTCGACTTCCGCCGGCAAATGGAACTGGGTGCAGCGAAGCTGGCTATTAACAGTGCGCCCGCCGAAACGTCGTCTGCACTGAACCGTATAATTGAAAGCATGGGCCACGCGCGTAACAACGATGAGTTACTAGCCTACACCGAGGCTGACGACGCCTTTCATGCCACTTTCTTCGAATTCTGCGGTAACCCTTATTATGGACAAGCTTACGAGCTGATCTCGGGGCGTATTAGTGCACTTCGTGCGCACCTTTCCGTGCCGCTGCAGATTTACCGCACGAAGGCTTATGACGAGCATTTAGCCATCGGGAACGCCTTCGAGGAAAGGGACGAGGAAAAGCTTCTGATTGTCTTGGAGCAGCATATCTCGGCAATGACAGAAAACTATGTGAAGGCGCTTGCCTCGCTCTAATACCTGCCGAATTGACAGCCATAGGCTCGACACCCTTTTTCGCATAAGGGTGATATTGCCTATATACGGCGTACGTGTCTTTAAACCCTCCCTTCAGCTATTCAAACCAATCGATAACGATGGCTTGAACTTTGTTTCGCAGAATTCAGGCCTGACATGTCATTGGTCCTGTTTGCTCGCTGAATGCGGCGTTCTCTATCTAAGCTCAACCACCTCGGATTCATACTAGCAATAGCAAAGAGACTAGCTTAGCCCCAAGGAACTGCTAACAGCACCTCACTTACCCGCCATCCTGTTACACAATCCAATATCTTCCAGAGTCACTCAGCGAAACGCCATGGTTTACCAGGGAGCATGACGTTGCGTCTGAGACAGAGGCAGAGGCAGAGGCAGAGGCAGAGGCAGAGGCAGAGGCAGAGGCAGAGGCAGAGGCAATGCTAACCCGTTGAAAAGACTGAATGCAGGCTTTTTTCATTCATTGAGAGCCCGTGCTTACGTCCTGCCATAAGGCAAAGATACTCCTGAGTGATCATTTATCTGCTTGTTGACATACTGTATGTCAGTGAATTAGATTTCTATCAGTGAGGCCGCCAGTAATCTTAAAAACAAAGGAAAACAAAATGTTTAAGAAGCCCCTTACCTTAGCGGTTGCTGTTGCAATAACGCTGGGAACCCAATACGCCACTGCACAAGATACGATCACGCTTCGCGTAGCACACTCTATGCCTACATCTCATAGCTACCAGTCCTGGATTGAGGATTTCGCGGTCGAGCTAGAACGCTTGGCTCCAGGTAAAATTGAGGTCGAAGCTTTCCCGAATGCCCAACTCGGAACCGAGACGGAATACCTTGAAGGTATGCAGTTTGGTGTGATTGAAGGAGCCGTAGTCGGACGCCACGGCCAGATTGATCAGCGACTCGAAGTTCTAAATTTGCCGATGATCTACAGAGATGCCAACCATCTAGATGAGGTCCTACGCAGTGGTAGTGAGGTTCAGCAGACGTTAGATGACATCATGTACGAAAATGGCTTCAAGGTGCTAGGTTGGGGGGAGCTGGGCTTCCGCGACATTACCACTTCTGGAGTACCAATCCGCAAGGCCCAAGACTTGGAGGGGCTCGATATCCGAGTGCCGAATGTCGAGCCATGGCTCATCGCCTTTCGTGAATGGGGCGCAAACCCTACACCGCTCGATTTTTCTGAACTCTACTCGGCACTTCAGCAAGGCGTAGTGGACGCGCAGGAAAACCCACCTGAGGTTATCGTTAACTCACGTTTCGATGAGGTTCAGGACACGCTTTCGCTGACTGAGCATGCCTCGATCCCATCGGAGTTCATTGTGTCTGCCCGCTTTTGGGAAGGCTTAGACTCCGATTTGCAAGAAGCCGTCATGGAAGCAGCGACGATCAGTCGTGATGCTCAGGTGCAAGCTACACGTGAAGCTAACGAAGCGTTGGTGAATGAACTGTCCGACCGTGGTATGACCATCGTTTCAGATGTGGATCGTGAGAGTTTTCGCGTTGGTGCCGAGGCTTCATGGGCAGCCTATGAGGATCGCATTGGCGCCGATCTAATTGAAGCCGTCCGCACCGCTGGCCAGGATTGAAACCATGGAACTGATTAGCCGGATCCTGAAGATCCTGATCGGCCTACTGCTGGCTGCGCTAGTGGCTGTCGTCACGCTGGGCGTTGTCTATCGCTACTTCCTTCAGTCTTCTCTTTATTGGGGGACTGAAGTGCCGAACATCATCCTGGTCTGGCTGGTCTTTCTCGGCAGCGTTGCCGCTTATCACCAGCACTCGCACATCGCTTTCACCGTGGTGAGCGAAATGCTGCCAGGCTGGCTCGGTCGCTGGAACGCGGTGATTGTGCTGATGGTGACGCTAGTCTTCTTCGGCATCATGTTGTGGCAGGGCGTTCTGCTAACACAACAGGGTATGACCTCGTTCACTGAAGCGTTGCGCATCTCTAAAGCATGGGTATATGGCGCTATACCCTTTTCCTCGGCGCTGATCGTGCTCATGGTGCTAGAACGGTTGGGCCCGGCATTAAAGGCTGCGGTCAGACGCGACGCATAATAAAACTAATCCGATAGGAAACTAACAAATGCTGCTGACAATCGCACTCGTCTTTGTCTTGCTGCTGCTCATTGGCGTGCCCATCGGTTTCGGTATGGGGCTTGCGGCTACCATCGCTATTTGGCTGGATGGCAGCTACCCGCTGCTGATCATCGGGCACAAAATGGTGAATGCCATTTCGTCGTTTTCGCTGGTTGCGGTGCCGCTCTTCATTCTTGCAGGAGCATTGGCTGGCGAAACGTCTATTGCGCAGCGTCTAGTGCGTTTCGCCGATGCAGTTGTTGGGCATATTCGTGGTGGCTTGGGACAAGTGAATGTTGCCGCCTCCATGTTCTTTGGCGGTATCTCCGGGTCGGCGGTGGCCGATACCGCGGCGCTCGGCTCACTCATGGTACCGCCAATGGAACGGCAGGGTTACACCCGAGAAGATGCGGGTGCCATTACCATTTGCTCATCCACCATCGGCGTACTGATACCACCCTCAATTCCCATGGTGCTCTACGGTATTACGGTGGGTGAAAGCGTGGGTCAGCTATTTCTCGCGGGGATTGTGCCTGGCTTGTTAGTGGGTCTGATGCTGATGGCGGCGGTCTTCACGATGGCCAAACGCAAAAAGTGGCCACGCCGCGAACGCCGTGCCACCCGCAGGGAGCTTTGGGAGAGCTTTAAAAGTGCCTTTCTTTCGCTGCTGCTTCCGGTCTTCCTGCTCGGTGCCATTGTAAGTGGACTGACGACGGCGACAGAGGCGGGCGTTATCGGCGTGATCTATGCGCTGCTGCTAGGCGGTGTGGTCTATCGTGATCAGACGCTGATACAGATGTGGAAGGTTCTGGTTAACTCTGCGATCAACACGGCCGTGCCACTGTTTATCCTCGCTACCACCTCCGTTACAGCCTGGATTGTTGCTGTGGAGAGATACCCAGCCACCTTGGTAAGTCTTTTTGAGACGGGTGGATACGGTCCTTGGACGATCATCCTATTGATCATTCTCTTTTTGCTGGTGGTTGGGATGTTCATGGATCTTGTCCCGGCGCTGGTGCTCTTCGCCCCAATACTGCTGCCTGTGGCAGAGGCGGCAGGCTACGATTCAGTGCACTTCGGCATCATTATGATCATGACGTTAGGGATTGGCCTGGTAACGCCACCCGTGGGCAACTGTATCTATCTAGGCTCGGTGATTGCGCGAGTCGGTGTTGGGCGCCTATCTATTGCCTCGTTGCCTTTCCTGGCCGTCAACATGCTGGCGCTGTGCCTCGTGGCCTTCTGGCCTTGGCTGACGCTGGCACTACCAAAACTATTCTACTGAGTCATCAGCTGCAGTTCCTTAGGCAATGCGGCAGGAGAACCAAATAATGACGGGATTTTTGGGGCAAGGAATACTTGCCAATTGGGGCGGTGTGACCGAGGTAGCAGAGACGGATTACAACGCTTGGCACAGCCTTGAGCACATGCCTGAAAGAATGTCGGTTCCGGGATTCCTTCGTGGTCGACGCTGTATTGCGGTGGAAGGAACGCCGGCTCACCGTCGCTACTTTATGATGTATGAGACTCGCACGCTTGAGACATTAGAGTCTTCGCCTTATCTTGCGCGCCTTAACGACCCAACGCCCTGGACGCAGCGAATTTTATCGGAATACATAGCGCCCTCGCGGACGATTTGCCGTGTCCTTGGCAGTGCAGGGCGTGGTGTCGGGGGTTGGATCGCCACTTTTGAGTTTGGAGAAGATAAGCGAGACACGGCAACCGCATTCGCTAACGGCGACTGGATAGATAAGATAATGCACCTTGATGGCATATTGGCAGCTCATGCGCTCGAAGGTGATCCTACCACTGGCCAGCAGCCCACAAAGGAGAAAATCTTCCGCGAATCTCGCGATAAAGACATTACCGTCGCCGTTGCTCTGTTGGTTGAAGGAATGGATCGTGCCTCTGTTGAGGCGGCGATAGTGGCGCTTAAGAATCACCTGGGAGCACTTGCGTCTGACTGCATCACGCTTTACCAAACCCAGCACGTACTGAGCGATGTCGATGCCCATGAGTGATCTTGCCTTCCCTCCACTCCCCTCCGCAGAGGCGCCCAAAGTTCTTGTGACTGGGGCCGCGGGTTTCATCGGCGCTTGGACACTGCGCGCACTACTCTTTGAGGGCTACTGCCCCGTCGTATTTGACTTGAAAGAGGATCGCCGTTTGGTGGCCGCGATCTGTGGCTCGGATGCCGCCAACATGCTCAATTGGCACATAGGCGATATCCGGGACACCGATCAGTTGCAAGCAGCAGCCATGGGGACTGAGCGCATCATTCATCTAGCAGGCATGCTGACTCCCGGCTGCCGTGCTAACCCTCGGCTCGGGGCTGAAGTGAATCTGATCGGCCTGCTTAACGTCTTTGCTGTCGCACAAACACTCAACCAGAAGAGCGTGATCTACATGAGTTCTGCCGGGGTTTACGGCCCTAGCGGGGGCTCAACCCCCCAGCCAACAACGCTGTATGGGGCCTTTAAGTTGGCCGGCGAAATCTGCGCGCAGTCTTTCTGGGATAATGATGGGCTCGCCTCCGTCGGGGTGCGGCCTTATGTGGTTTACGGGCCTGGTCGTGAGATAGGCCTTTCTGCTGGACCAAGCCTTGCTGCACGTGCTGTGGCTGAAGGTCGATCGTTCACGATTCCCTTTACAGGGTTGCTTGACATGATTTATGTCGCAGACGTGGCCACAGCCTTTATGGCCGCACTGAAAGCCGATATTGCGGGCGCGCACGTGGTGAATTTGTTCGGCCAAAGAATCGAGGCCGTCGAGGTGGCGCGCATGCTTGACGAGCAGGCCAGCGAGGATATCTCGGTTACAGCAACGGGGGATCCGATGCCAATTGTGCTTCCGCCACCCGATGACAGTGCAGCCATATTGGTGGACTGGTCGCCCACACCACTTTCTCAAGGGCTGAAACAGACGATCAAATATTACCGAGCGAACGCTGGAGTAGAATCATGACAAGGAAGCTGGAAGGGCAAATCACGATCATTACCGGAGGGGCTCGCGGCATTGGACGTGGGATCGCTAAGCGCCTGGCGGCAGACGGCGCGCAGGTCATTATCTGGGATATCCGGCCCGAGTATTTCGACTCAGTGGCTGCGGGTTTCGAGCCAATTGACACCATGGCCGTCGATGTTGCTGATCCCGAAAGTGTTGCCACTGCCGCTCAAACAGTGCTGACTACGTATGGCGCTCCATCTATTGTTGTAAATAACGCGGGAATTAATGGGCCCGTCGTCCCCGTGGCTGATTATGATTTCGAGACATGGCGACGGGTGATACAAGTGAACCTTGATAGCGTGTTCCTGGTTAGCCGCGCCTTCGTACCCGCCATGGTTGAAAAGAGCTACGGACGCATTGTTACCGTCGCCTCCATTGCTGGAAAGGAAGGAGTACCCGGCATCGCTGCCTACGCTTCGGCTAAAGCGGGAGCCATCGGTTTCACGAAGTCGCTCGCGAAAGAGCTAGTGACCAGCGGGGTTACTGTTAATGCTGTGGCCCCAGTAATGGTTGAAACAGAACTATTAGAGCAAATGACGGCAGAGCATATCGCTGCTTCGAAAGCGAAGATCCCGATGCAACGCCTACTCGGTATTGAGGAGCTGGCAGCTGTCGTGGCCTTCGCAGCTAGTCCTGAATGCTCATGTACCACGGGCTTCGTGTTCGATGCATCGGGCGGGCGGGCGACTTACTAATGGCTCATCCCATCGGACTCGCACATTTGAGTGCAATGGAACTCGAGCCTGCTGCGCTCATCGACTTGGCGGCCGACACTGGGCATGCTTCGGTCGCGCTGCGCCTACATTCAGCGGCGGCCGGCACGCCCGTCTACCCGATGGTTCCTGGCTCTGTCGAGACACTGGCGCTGCGTGATTATGCCCATTCCCGGGGCGTAGCTATTAGCGAAATAGAGCTAGTGCCGATCACCCACAACCTTGCGCCGGACACCCTACGACCTCTTCTGCAAGTAGCAAAGGAGCTGGGAGCAACCGGATTGATTGTTACCGGTGATATCGATGATCGAGCGTTGTTGATTGACCGCTTTGCAGCAATCTGCAAAAACGCAGCAGCACACGGGCTGCTTGTCCATCTTGAATTCATGCGCTGGCGTGCTGTTGGCACGCTGTCGGATGCACGTGAGGTGGTAGCGCAGTCTGAACAGCACAATGCACGAATTCTGGTGGATTTGTTGCATCTTGCCCGCTCAGGCGGAACTGCTGAAGAGTTAGCCACGCTGCCACCGGATCTCGTCAATCTGGTGCAGATTTGCGACGCCACGGCTGAGCTTCAAGGCGATATTATTGCCGAAGCACGTGGCGGCCGACTCATGCCTGGCCAAGGCGCACTACCCATTCCGGACATGCTCTCAGCTCTACGCGGCACATGGAATGCAGCTCTTGAACTACCTGGCATGGGTGAAGGAGACGCCAGGCGTACAGCACTGGCCGAAGCACGGGCACAGGTTGAGAAGCTGTGTAGGTAAAGCACCCACGCTAGTCACCTTCCTGCCACGCCTGGCGGGTTACTGATGCTATTCAATGTAAGGAGCGTGATGCCATGTACTCATCCATTGCCACGGTTTGCCTAAGCGGATCACTGGAAGAGAAGGTAGACGCCATTGCTCAAGCCGGCTTTGAGGGGCTTGAGCTGTTTGAAAATGACCTCACGGCGTTCACCGGCACGCCGCGGGAAGCGGGTGAGTTGATTCGCTCCCGCGGCCTTAAGCTGGTGACGCTTCAGCCGTTCCGCGATTTTGAGGGTCTCCAGGGCCGCGCACGGGAGCGGGCCTTTGACCGCGCCGAGCACAAGTTTGATCTGATGGAGGAGCTCGGCACGGATCTGCTCATGGCGTGCAGTACCGTCCACCCTGATTCGCTACCGGGATTGAGCCGCGCCGCCGATGACTACTATGAGCTCGGCGAGCGTGCCGCGCGGCGTAATCTCCGCGTGGCCTATGAGGCGCTGGCCTGGGGTCGGCATATTCACGACTACCGCGATAGCTGGGAGGTGGTTCGCCGTGCAGCCCACCCTAATGTCGGCCTGGTGTTGGACACCTTCCATATCTTCTCCCGCCAGACCGAGCTGGGCACCATTGGCCGCATTCCGGGGGATCGCATCTTTCTGGTGCAGACCGCCGATGCACCGCGTCTCTCCATGGATCACCTGTCGTGGAGCCGCCACTACCGCTGTTTCCCTGGCCAGGGCGAGCTGCAGATGGATAAATTCATGGCCATGTTGGATGAGACCCGCTACGACGGCCCGCTCTCCCACGAGATCTTTAACGATGTTTTCCGCATGGGCCACAGCGACCAGACGGCCCGGGATGGGCTGCGTTCCTACAACCTGCTGCGCAGCATGCAGGGCGACAGTGGCATTCCCGCACCACAGCCGATCGAGTCGGTCGCCTTTCTGGAAATCGCCGTTGAGCCTGCGGATTTAGCACCGCTGCGCGAGCTGCTCAGTGCGTTGGGTATGGCCTGCGTGGGGCGCCACCACACGCTTAACGCCGAGCGCTGGGCCGCGGGCGACGTCAACCTGGTGCTCAATACCGATTCGAGTTTCACCGGCCGTGTGCCGGGGCGTGACGCGACCGCCATTACTGCCATCGGCCTGCGCGTCGGCAACGCTTATGAAGCGTTCAAGCGGGCGGACAAACTGGGTTACGCTATCGTCGAGCCTGAAGAAGTCGGTGCCAGCCACCGCATGAGCGCACTGCGCAATGTGGATGGCAGCCTCTCCTATATTATCGATGACTCGCAGCTAAGCCGTACCTGGGATCGTGAGTTTCCTGTCGATGTGCAGCCGGTTCCCCAAGGTTCGCTGGTGGATATCGACCATATCAGCGTGGCACTCTCCTACCACGACTACCTCTCGCTGATGCTGCAGTACCGCGCTATTTTCCAGCTGGCGCCAACGCCCTCCTTCGATGTCACCGATCCCCGCGGGCTGATCCAGAGCCAGGTGCTGCAGAACCACAACGGCCGCTTTCGTCTGGCGCTTAACGCCAGTGCCTCGCCGGATACCGCCAGCAACCGTTTTGTGCGCCAATACGGCGGCTCGGGGATTCACCATGTCGCCCTGCGCACCCACGCCATGCGCGATACCAGCGCAGCACTCCAACAGGCGGGCATACCGGTACTGCCAATTCCGGGCAACTATTACCGCGACCTGGCCGCGCGCTTTGACCTTTCGGCACAAACCCATGCGTGGATGCAGGATCACCATATTCTCTTTGATCAAGACAGTGGCGGCGACTTCCATCAGCTGTATACCCAACCCGGCCGCCAGGCGTTCTTCTTTGAGCTGGTGCAGCGTGAAGGGTACCAAGGGCTGGGTGCGCCGAATGCTTTTGTGCGCGTCACCGCGCAGCAGCGCTTGGAAGCGAAAATTAACGGCAGCGCTCAAGATGCTGCGGTTTGACCCTGACCGTCTGCGGGCTGAAAACACCGATTGCATCACCTCTGAACAGATCGATCCGCATGTGATACCGCTGCGTACGCATTATATCGAGCAACTTGTCACGCCTTCTGTTCACTCCATGCCATGAAGCGCAAGAGAAATAGCGTACAATTATTCGTTATTCGAACTTAACCATTTGCCTTCATGCGCTAAGGGGCCGCCATGCTCGCTATACTTGGGATTACCACTCCCATATTCCTACTGATTGGCTTAGGGTATATAGCGAGATGGAGCGGTATTATCCAGCGCGATCAGATGCAAGGAGTGGGCGTATTTGTGCTCTACTGCGCGCTGCCCGCGCTCGTGATTCGTGCATTAACCCAGCAGCCTCTGGAAGATATTTTCAAGCTCCACTATCTGATTGCTTACGGCCTGGGCTCTATTGCTGTTTTCGGTGCGGGGTTACTGCTCTGCTTAAAACTACAGCGCCAACCACTTAACGCCAGTGCCATGCAGGCACTCGGTATGGCAGCGGCTAATAGTGGTTTTGTTGGCTATCCCTTAGCAGCCATGGTGATTGGCTCGCCTGCGGCAGTTCTGTTAGCGCTCAATATGCTCATTGAAAACCTGCTGGTTATTCCCGCAGCACTGATTCTGGCCGAAATGGATAACCACCAAGGCTCCAGCGTATGGAAAACGTTTAAGCAGACAGCCCTTAACCTCATCAAAAACCCCATATTGGTAGGCTTACTAACCGGCATCTGTCTGGCCGTTTCCGGCGTCAAGATTCCCGCGCCGCTGTTTAAAGCCATCGATATGCTCGCCGAAGCGGCGGGCCCAGCGGCGCTGTTTGTGATCGGCGGCGCACTATTTGGCCTTCAGGTTAAAGGTATGGCGAATGATGTTGGTCAGATCGTTGTCGGCAAACTGCTTATTCACCCGCTGGTCATTTTCATCGCCTTCTATTTTGTTCCAGACATTGATCCCCTTTATATGGCCGGTGCATTGCTGTTTGCGGCCTCGCCAATGATCAGCATTTACCCACTGTTTGGCCAACGCTATGGTTTAGGTGGCGTTAGTGCTGCCTCAATGCTTGTGGCGACGGTAGCCTCTTTCTTTACCCTTAGCTTGATTATCTGGCTAATGACACTGTCAGGGCTCATGGCGTTTTAAATAGCAAAAGTGTTCGGAGAAAAACAAACATGTACCAACACTCTGATCTGCAGGACTGCGCCGTGGTAACCGGCGGAGCGAGAAACATCGGCCAAGCCATTGCTTTGCGTCTCCAGCAGGATGGCTATCGCGTTATCGTGGCGGATATCGTTGCGCCGGAGGTCGACTCTTTACAAGAAGACGCCTACCGAGTTGACCTTGCCGACGCCAACGCTACTCACCGGGTGATGGAGGAAATCGCCGAACGATATGCGGTGTCCCGGCTAATCAATAATGTGGGTATTGTGGCACCAGCGCTGCTTGAAGAGGCACGGATTGAGGACTTCGATAAGCTCATGCATCTGAACGTGCGCTCGGCGCTGGTCTGCACTCAAGCGCTACTGCCCACTATAAAGGCACAGGGCATGGGCCGTATCGTCATGAATGCCAGTCGTGTGGTGCTCGGTAAAGAGGCGCGCACTATTTACAGCGCGACAAAGGGAGCACTGCAATCCATGGCCCGCACCTGGGCGCTGGAGCTTGCTGAGCACGGTATTACGGTCAACTGCGTGGCACCCGGCCCTATCGCCACCAGTGCCTTCTGGCAGAACAACCCGCCCGACTCTGAGCGCGCCCGACGTATCATCGATAACATTCCGCTAGGCCGAATGGGACAACCTGAAGACGTGGCTCAGGCTGTCAGTTTCTTTTGCGACGAGCGCAGCAGTTTCATTACCGGCCAGACGTTGTTTGTCTGCGGTGGAGTCACGGTCGGTTAGACCGGGCAACTCAGGTTTGGCGTGACTCGTCAGTGCTATTTCGCGCGCCACGTCGGGATGCAGCAAAGCGATAAACGGCTAGGCCAATAGAACCCACCGTCAGCACGATGAAAGCCCAGGTGATAGGCCCACGCACGAAGATCGACAGGTCGTTGGAGCCGATGAGCAGAGAACGACGCAGGTTGTCTTCGAACATCGGCCCCAGAATGAAGCCAATCAGAAAAGGCGCCGCCGGTATGGCGGCACGATTGAAGATATATCCCAACACCCCAAAAGCCAGCATTAGCCACACGTCGAAAGTGGTGTTATTGACCGCATAAGCGCCGTAGACGCAGAACATCAAGACGATGGGAAAGAGAATTGACTTGGGGATATCAGCAATTAACGAGAAGTACTTGATGGCAACGTTACCCACCACTAGCAGGATGACCGAGCTGCACATAATACCCAGGAACAGTGCATAGATCAGCGACAGATTTTCCTGGAACATAAGCGGGCCAGGCGTTAACCCATGCACCATAAAAGCCCCCAGGATAATGGCGGTGATGACATCCCCTGGAATACCTAGCGATAACAGCGGAATTAGTGTTGCCCCGGCCACGCCATTGTTACCGGCCTCAGCCGCTGCCACCCCTTCTACCTCACCCTTGCCGAAATTTGCTTTATTGGGAGAGCGTCGACGTGCATCGCTGTAGGAGATGAACGCTGCCGCCGTCGCCCCAGTGCCGGGGATAGCGCCAATAATGACGCCAATTAAGCTGCCGCGCACAATGCTTTTCATACAACGTTTGAGCTCAGAGAAGGCCAAACCAGCACCACTTGCCTTCGCCTTAATATGAGGGATCGCTTTCTTACGATAAAACTCGATAATCTCTGGAATCGCAAAAAGGCCAATCAACAAGGGGATAAAGGAGATGCTGTCCATCAAGTTGTAGTTGTCGAAGGTAAGCCGCTGGGAACCGAAGACCTCATCCAGCCCTATCATGGACAACAAAATGCCTAGCAGCGCTGCCATCAGGCCCTTGATCATAGAACCGCTGGCTAGCGAGATAATAATGGTGAGAGAAAAACAGATCAGCCAGAAAAATTCGGGTGCCCCGAAGTTCAGTGCAATTTTGGCCAAGTAGGCGGCAAAAAAGATCAACGCTATGTTGGAGATAAAATCGGCAATCACCGACGAATAAAGCGCAGCCTTTAGTGCTTTTTTTGCATGCCCCTGCTGGGCCATCGGGTAGCCGTCTAACAACGTACAGGCCGAGGCGGGGGAGCCAGGGGTTCTGATTAGAATGGCGGTAATGGAGCCGCCGTACATCCCCCCTTTATAGATACCTACCAGCAGCAGGATAGCGGCAACCGGCTGCATGGAGAAGGTAAAGGGGAGTGCCAATGCCACCGCCATGGTGGCGGTTAAACCGGGGATAGAACCAACAACCACGCCGATAACCACGCCTACGGCTATGGCCAGAAAGTTGTCCAGGCTAAAGAATATCCCAACGACTTCCGAAAAATTTTCCATAGGTCACCTAGCACTCTCTCGGTGTGTGTCAATCTCGGTCTGTGCCAACCCCGGTGTCAGGAGAGTTGTCACGAATCAGAATCCGAGCGGCATTATAGGTAGCGGCACGTTCATTACTTCTACAAATAAGAGCGCCACAACAACAGGAAACAGAAATGCCAGACTATATACCCACCAGGTGCGAACCGGGTGCGCTACGAAAAGAACTAATGTTGCCAAAATGCCGCAGAACACGGCGCCCATCACCTCAAACAAGGCAATATATATCACCAGCGATAGCACCATTAGCACGAAACGCCGCGTAGAGCCTTTCTCAATCGCTCTCTCATCCTCCTCGGTTTTTCCCTCCAAAATGAAGGCCTGAAGAATGAGTAGAATCGAAAACAGCAGAATCAACCAGCCGATAATCGCCGGCAGCCACCGTGGCGACATCATTGGGTTTTGTAGGATCGGCGGTTCGTTTATATAGTTGGGTACCAGGTAAAAGACCAACACAATGGCAAATCCCAGCAAAACGATGCCGGTGATGAGGTCGCTGGTGTCTTTTATTTTTACTCTGCGCTTGGAACCCGAGGGTGTCATCGCGGCCTTCTCCTGGGAAACAAGAGAGGCGAGGGCAGCGGCCCTCGCCTCAGTGCTATGACGGAAGACTACTCAGTTACTGGCTAATACCGGCCTGTTGTGCAACACCTTCCCAACGTTCAACTTCATCGGCGATGAACCGCTTGAACTCTTCGCCAGACACCTGACCCGGTTCGGCGCCCAACTGATCAGCAAAGTCCAAAAACTCTTCACGTTCCATCACTTTAGCCAGGGCGTCCTGCATAACGCTTTGCGCCTCTTCAGGGAAAGAGCTGTGTGCCACCAGGCCAAACCATGCCGTCGTGACGAACTGGTCGAGGTTATATTCGCCCACTTCCGACAGGGTGGGTACATCCGGCAAGTACTCTGACCGCTCAGCGGAGGTTACCGCCAGAGCGCGCAAGTCACCAGCGCGAATGTGCGAAAGAACGGTCGGCATGTTCTCGAATGAGACATCGACATCACCACTCAATAGCGCAGGAAGCGACGCACCGCTGCCGGCAAAAGGCACTGCCGTCATATTGGACTCAGTCAACGTTTTAAATAACTCACCGGACATATGGATGGAGCTACCCACGCCGCTGTGGCTAAAAGTCATGTTTTCTTCTTTGGCCGCTTCAACGAACTCAATAACACTTTCATAAGGGCTATCGGCGGGCACCACCATGACATTGGGAATATCGATCATATTTTGCAGGAAGACAAAATCTTCGACTGGATCGTAGGTAAGGTCAGGGTAAATGGCAGCGCCAATGGTGTGACCAGGTGATGCCATCAGAATCGTATGGTTGGCATCACGTCCACCGCGGGCGAGACGACCGGTGCCCACCGTAGAGCCCGCCCCCGGGCGGTTCTCCACAACCACGTTAGCATCAAGCTCTTGCTGAAGAAGATCCGCGACGCGGCGGGACAACACATCCGTAGTGCCACCTGGGGCGTAAGGGACGACAAGACGAATATCGTCGGTGGGCCACTCATTGGCACTGGCGGAGGAAACCACAAGGCCCAGCGCCAGAGCGCTACCGAAGGCAGCCAGACATGTTGCGCTAAGGAGTTTATTCATTGTTATCTTCCTGTGCGTTGCTAAGCGATTGCTTATACTTAACTATTGTTCGTAAGACGTACACGTATTCGTAATATCTAGCTTGAGATTACGTTGTTGCTAACCCTTTAAAAAACACAACTTTAGTAGTAAGAGGCGAGATAGTTGGCTGGAAGAGTGAGGCACGTTCGCACTGCGAACTTTTTTACGCTAATCTTTTATCTCAGATTTTAGGACAATGGATAGTAAAAATGCAGGAAGAAATGCTGAGTGAAGACAATCGCGACTTTGTAACGGCGCTTGCTAGTGGCCTGGAAGTTATCCAGGCATTCGATCATGAGCACCCGCGTATGACACTAAGCGAAGTCGCCGCGCGCACGGGAATGAATAGAGCAAAGGCTAGGCGCTTCTTGCTCACTCTGCATGCACTGGGGTACGTGCGAAAACAGCAACGTTACTTTGAATTGGCACCCCGCGTGCTTCAGCTCGGCTATGCCTTTTTATCGGCTAATAATTACCGAGATGTTATTCAGCAACATCTCGAAGACATTACCGCTGAAACCGGTGAGTCCTCCTCGCTTGGTGTGCTCGATGACAATGATGTTATCTACGTAGCGCGCTCGGCAGCAAAGCATCGCTTGATGGCGATTACGCTTTCAGTGGGCACTCGACTGCCAGCAGCTCATACCTCCATGGGGCGCATGTTGCTCGCTCAACTCAGCGATACCGACCTTGATCACTTTCTTTCGTCGGTTGCTCTAGAGTCTTACACCGATAAAACGGTGACAGATGTGAGTGAGCTACGAAACCAGATAATAAAAGCGCGGCAGCAGGGCTATGCAATTTCTGATCAAGAGCTTGACTCCGGCTTGCGCTCCATTGCCGTTCCTGTCTATGACGCCAAGCAGCATTTAATGGGCGCAATCAATATCAGCACTAACGCTGCCCGGGTCGATCTTGATACGTTGATTAATGTGTACTTACCTGTTTTACAAAATAAAGTGGCTCAAGTAAGGGCGCATATTAATTAGCCTCTACCATCACTGCCTCTAGCGCAGCTCGATAGCCTTGAACCCCGAGGCCAGCAATGACGCCATCGGCGCGCAGCGAGACGTAGGAGTGATGGCGAAAGGCTTCGCGCTTGTGAACATTGGATAAATGCACCTCAATTACTTTGCCATCAAAAGCATTGAGCGCATCAAGAATGGCCACTGAGGTATGCGTGTAGGCAGCGGGATTGATAATAATCGCTTGGGTGCCATCCAGGCGTGCGGCGTGAATGGCGTCAATCAGTTCGCCTTCATGGTTGCTCTGCAGGCATGTGATGTCCCAGTCGGCCATCACTGCTTTCTCCCGCAAGATGTTATTCACGTCGTCTAACGTCTCGTACCCATATATTTCTGGCTGACGGCTACCCAGCAAATTTAAGTTGGGGCCATGTAATACCAATACCTTTCCTTGACTCATAACTCTCTTCAACCTTCAGCGTTAGTGGGTAAATTGACGTAGCTACCTGTTTTATCACTTAAACCGCCAACTGCGCCAGCGCCTGTTCAAGCGATGCTTCCTGGCGCTGGGCATACAGCTCGATTTCATCGATGACGGCTCTCCCCAGGGCCTGCTCAAACGCCTGCTGGCTTGCGCTACTGGCGTAATGGTCATGACTGCTTCCCCCCAGGTTGGATTGAAAAATACCGGCCGCACTCACGGGTAAGAAGTCTTCATAAATCATGGGGGTAACTCTCAGAGCGCCTTGCTCGATCAAGCTATCCACCTGCTCAACTGAGATCGGCCCTTGCACAGATACACCTTGAACCGCCTGGTAGTGGAAAAACGCTAATCCTTCACGACGCAGCGTTTCATACGTATCGGGAAACTCTTTAAACACGTCAGATAAATACGCTTGATGGGCGTCATTATTGGCTGCTGTGGGCGAGTTCTCTTTGGCAGCTGCTAGCAGGCGGTCGTATAGCTCGCGTCCTTTGCGCGTTAATGCGATACCGCGCTGTTCGATTTCACCAAAGCGGGCGGTGTGTTTACCTTCAGCAGCGTCCGCGAAAGCAATCGTCTCCTCCAGTGCTTTGAAGCTGGTTTGACGTAGAAGGATTGGGCAATCCCGGCGTGGTGGGCCTTCAATAGTCGCTTTAGGGTCGATGCCAACGCTGGGCATGCGCCGCTGCACTTCATCAATGTCTAACGTGCGCGGCGTTAGGTGGTTAATGTGCGGGCCGCGGAAGCAGACCACATCGGCAATTAAGCGGTGTTCGGCATGCAAACGCTCATAGGTGGCCAAGTCGACCGTGGCGTTGTCGTGCCAGCGGAACGTTTCCAACGCTTCCTGAACAAACTGCTTGGCATCATCGGCGCTTAGGCCACCCTGCTGCTCAAAACGCTTGATAAGCGCTTTCACTTTGGCAGTGAAGATATCGCGGGCACTTAAAATTTCACTCGCCTGTTCTCTTAGCTCGAACTTTTCAATTAGTTCAAGGCGCAACAGCGAGGTAAAGACACGAAAGGGGTTACGCTTGAGCGCACTATCCGCGACCGGCCGAAACGCGGTGGAATGTACCGGCACGCCTGCGGTCGATAAGTCGTAATACCCCACTGGCTCCATCCCCATGACCGCAAACATTCGCCGCAGCATAGCAAGCTCGCCTGGACTCCCCACTCGAATAGCGCCGTGGCGTTCAACGTTGATACGCGCCAGCTCATCGCTATTTTGCAATGCGTTATTTAGCCCTGGGTTAGCGGCTAGCACCTCCTGGTTGACTGCCTCAACCAGTGACAGCAAGGTGCCGTATTGCGGCACCTCCTGCTGATACATTGCCGACATCGCTTGGGAAAACTGGTCGCGGATTTCATCACTGCTAACGTAAGCTGAACACATGGCGCTATCCTGTTTGTAAACGGCTACTGCCAATAAAGGGCTATACCTACATAGTAGCGCTATCGGCGCCTTAACAATTTCACTTTTTCCGCGCCTTGCTATACATATAAGCCATACAAAGGTTATATAAAAGCCGCCATTCACGCTTAACGGGCAAGGCTCTTAACCTGTTACATTAGCGCTTGATCTTGTCGATGTAGGCTGGCACCCATGACGCTTCCTCTTTATCTAGGCTTGCCTATGTGGGCCAATCAAGACTGGCTGGGCAACCTTTATCCACGCCACGCCAAAACTGAGCTGCTAAGCGATTACGCGGCGGTGTTTTCCAGCGTTGAGGGCAACACTACCTTTTATAGCGGTACCCCAAAGCCGGACACCATTGCTGCCTGGGCGCGCCAGGCACCATCCCACTTTCGCTTTTGTTTTAAATTACCGGCCAGCGTAACCCACGATCAACGGCTAACGCGGTTAGAGGAGGCCTGGGCATTTTTAGCGGCGCTAGAACCTCTGCACGACCGCCTTGGCCCCACCATGGTGCAACTACCACGAGATTTCGGCCCCCAAGAGCTTCCCCAGCTTGAAGCGCTACTTGCCGCTTGGCCTACCCATTTGCCTTGCGCGGTCGAGGTTCGGCATCCTGAGTTTTTCCACAAAGGGGCCGCCGAAATTGCCCTTAACCGCCTGTTGATAACTTATTCGGCCAACCGCGTGATGCTCGACGTGCGCCCGCTCTTCTCAACCCCGGCAAATGACCATTTGGGCTTGGCCCACGCCCAGCAAGAAAAGCCGAAACTCCCGCTACACGTGCTTTCCACGGCAAATTTTCCTGTCATTCGCTTTATTGGCCATATTGACAAAACGATTAATAGTGACTACTTCACCGCCTGGAAAGCCCGCCTAAAGCTGTGGATAAGTCAGGGGAAAACCCCTTTCTTATTTGTGCATACTGCGGACAACCGCGAGTCTCCCCACATGGCCCGCTTACTCTATAACGCACTAGGAGAAGTGACGCCATTACCCGCTCTTGGCCCCTTCGCGGGTGAAAAGCAAAGCCAACTGTTTTAACCCACCTTTTTAGGTCAGCTAACTGGCATGCTTGCGGTCGATCAGATAAATTGCGCTTACTTTCGGAAAAGTACGCTGGCAATGACGCAATTTTCCGAAAACTAGCGTGTTCAACACGCAGTGACTTACACAACAATCGACTTAATGGGTGATGTATGGCGAAGCTTGCGCATGCGCAGTGGTCATCGCGAATGACCTTTGTGCTGGCCGCCGCTGGTTCAGCGGTGGGTCTAGGGAATATCTGGAAATTTCCGTATATGGTGGGTGAAAGCGGCGGCGCTGCTTTCGTATTTGTGTATTTGCTCTGTATCGCGCTGATCGGCTTGCCCATTCTTGTCTCTGAGTGGCTATTGGGGCGGCGCGGCCAGAAGAACCCCGCCAGCACCATGTCAGAGCTAGCGCGCACGGCGAAAAAGCCCAAAGCCTGGGCCATCGTGGGCATTAGCGGCATTGTCGGGGCCTTCTTGATTTTGTCGTTTTACAGCGTGATTGGCGGCTGGTCGCTCTACTACACCGTCAACTCGGTGAGCGGTGCTTTTAGCGGTCAAGATGCCGATGGCATTGGCGCGCTATTTAATGGCATGTTGAGTAACCCTGGGTTGCTGCTGCTGGGCCACTCCGTGTTTATGCTGCTGGTCATTGGGATTGTCGCCCGCGGCGTTACCAAAGGCCTTGAAGGCGCTGTACGCATTCTGATGCCAGTCCTCGCACTACTGCTGGTCGTGCTGATCGGTTATGGCATGACAACCGGCCACTTTGGCGAGGCGTTGACGTATATGTTCAACCCGGACTGGAGCAAGCTCACAGCAGAAACCGTGCTAGCCGCCTTGGGCCACGCCTTCTTCACCCTCTCACTGGGTATGGGCATCATGATGGCTTACGGCTCTTATTTGGACAAAGAGATCGATCTGCTGCAAACCGCCCGCACGGTCATCATCATGGATACCGTCATCGCTTTAGGCGCGGGTTTAGCTATCTTCCCGATCGTGTTTGCTAATAATCTGGATGTCGCTTCGGGCCCTGGGCTGATTTTCGTCACTCTGCCGCTAGCATTTGGCAATATGGATGGTGGCTTGATCCTAGGCTTGATGTTCTTCTTGCTGCTTACGTTTGCGGCGCTGACTTCGGCGATTTCACTGCTTGAGCCCGTAGTTGAGTTTATTGAAGAGCGCACGCCGCTCAGCCGTGTCATGGCAACTGTTGTGGCCGGCGTGGGGGCTTGGTTGCTCGGCATTGCGGCGCTGCTATCGTTCAACGTATGGAGCGAACCGCTCATGTTTGGGCTGGGCGTGTTCGATCTGCTGGATACGCTGACCAGCAAAATAATGCTGCCACTAACCGGGCTAGGCGCGATTCTCTTCGCCGCTTGGTGCCTGGATCGCAAAAGTGTCGAAGCTGAGCTTGAACTTTCAGCGACCGGTAAAAGCGTATGGAATATCATCGCGCGCTATGTAGCGCCCGCTGGCGTTATTGCGGTGTTCGTGACAGGGCTTATTTAAGGTAAGCCGTCACTTCCCTGCTGTTTGCTAACCTCAGTGCAATTCGCTCTCTTGCCGATCTTCGTCGGGCAAGGGGGCGATATCCCGCGATAATTTTTGGAACTCCCTGTGCAGCTCAATACCACGGCGCGCTCTCAAGCTACGCTGGGCAGCACTTCGCTGGCGCTGAGCATGCTCATCCACTTGCAAACTCATAAAAATGTCGAGCAATTCGCTTTTAACCGAGGTGATTCGTTCGACGTTTCTCATAATCGACGTTCCTCCAGATGAATATGCCTTCGTCCACCTGCATCCGTGACGACTGTTATGATGCAGTGCGGCACTTCAATTATTACTATAACCTACTTGACAAAATGATGACCAATCTTAAAAAAACTGGCTAACGACCTTTAAACGCTGACGAAACACGGCCCGATAGTTAGTGGCCCTATCCACTCATTGAGGCATACTGTGAACATCAGCATTGAATGTACGCAAAGCATAACAATGAACAGACAGACAGAAACGGCCGTTTCAAACGACCGTATATTGACGTACTGTTGAATATCTGTTGGTTGAGCACCCAAGGAGCTGAACGTGAGTCGCGCCCTGTTCGATGAAATGAGACGCCGCATGGAGCACTTTCGACGCTCCGAGCAAAAAGTGGCGCGGTTTGTACTGCGCAACCCCGAAGAGGTCATCCACATGCGAATTGTGGATCTGGCCACCGAAGCCACCGTTAGCGAACCCACCGTGGTGCGCTTTTGCCGTGCGCTGGGGTGCAATGGCTTTCAGGACTTCAAGCTACAGCTGGCGCAAATGCTGGCCAGCGGCAGTCAGTTCGCGCAGTTCTCCATGAACGATAGCGACTCGGTCGCTGAATTTTCCCATAGCATCTTCGACTCGACCGTGGGTACGCTGCTCTCTGTGCGTGACCGGCTGGATAACGACGCCCTGGGCCGAGCGGTTAATGCGCTAGCGATGGCCAACCGGGTCGAGTTCTATGGCTTTGGGGCTTCCGGAGCCGTGGCCTTTGATGCCCAGCACAAGTTTTTCCGGCTGCAGATCTCCACTTCGGCTTACGCCGACCCGCATATGCAGAATATGTCGGCAGTAACCTTAAACGATGGCGACGTGGTGGTGGCCATTTCGCAAACGGGTCGCACCAAAGCGCTGGTTGCCAGCGTGCGGCTCGCCCGTGAAGCTGGTGCCACAGTGATTGGGCTATGCCCCAGCGGCTCACCGCTCGCCGAGGAGGTCAGCCTGCCACTGTATATCGATGTTCATGAAGACACCGAAATCTATACCCCCCTTAGCTCGCGTATAGCGCATCTGGTGCTGATTGATGTGCTCGCGGTCGGGGTCGCTAAAACCCGCGGCCCAAAACTCGCCGAACAGCTTAAAGCCGTTAAAAAGAGCCTCAACACGCTGCGCTTTCCTGAAGAGTCCTAATCGTTAACCTGTATACACAGCCAGTTTGCTGGCTGTGCTAGACTAGCCGCCTATTTTTTGATCCGGCAGCGGCTACTATGGACGACGTCACGGCGATTCTCGATCAGCTCAACTCCGCCCAGCGCGAAGCAGTGAGCGCCCCCCAAGGTAATCTGTTGGTGCTCGCAGGCGCAGGCTCGGGCAAAACCCGCGTGCTGGTTCATCGCATTGCTTGGCTGATGCAGGCCGAAGGGCTTTCACCCTACGCGCTGCTGGCGGTCACCTTTACCAATAAAGCCGCCAAGGAGATGCGCACCCGCCTCGAGGCGCTGCTGAGCATCTCGATGCGCCATGTATGGGTAGGCACCTTTCACTCCATCGCCCACCGCCTGCTGCGCACCCACTGGCAGGACGCCAAGCTGCCGCAACACTTTCAAATCATCGACTCCGACGATCAGTTACGCCTGGTCAAACGGCTGCTGAAAGATTACGCCATCGACGACGAACGCTACCCGCCCCGCCAAGTGCAGCACTTTATCTCCGGCTGCAAAGAGGAGGGACTGCGCCCGCACCAGGTCAATGTGGATGGCGATGCCTACATGGGCCAGATGGTTGAGCTCTACGAGCGCTACCAGCTCACCTGTGAGCGCGGCGGTCTGGTCGATTTCGGCGAGTTGCTGCTGCGCAGCCTGGAGCTACTGCGCGATAACCCAGCGCTGTTAAATCACTACCAGGAGCGCTTTGGTCACGTGCTGGTTGATGAGTTTCAGGATACCAATACCCTGCAATACGCCTGGCTAAAACTGCTCACCGGCATGAAAACGCCAATGACCGCCGTCGGTGATGACGACCAGTCGATCTACGGCTGGCGCGGCGCCAAGGTGGAGAATATCAGCCGCTTTGAGCAGGAATTCCCGCAAACCCATACCGTGCGTCTAGAGCAGAACTATCGCTCCACCAGCGCGATTCTGGAAGCCGCCAATACGCTGATCAGCCATAACAGCGAGCGGATGGGTAAAAACCTCTGGACCGACGGCATCGAAGGCGAGCCGATCTCGATCTACGCCGGGTTTAACGACCTGGAAGAAGCGCGCTATATCGTTGACACCATCAAAGAAAAGGTCGACGAAGGCTTTAACCGCCGCGATATCGCCATTCTCTACCGCTCAAACGCCCAGTCGCGGCTGATGGAAGAGACGCTGATTCGCCAAGGCATGCCCTACCGTATTTATGGCGGTCACCGCTTCTACGAGCGCCTGGAAATCAAGAATGCCCTGGCCTACCTGCGCCTGATGCTCAACCGCGATGACGACGCCTCGCTAGAGCGGGTGATTAACGTACCCACCCGCGGCATCGGCACGCGCACGGTCGAGATTGTCCGCCTGCGCGCTCGTGAACAAGGCATTCAGCTGTGGCAGGCACTCCACGATGCGATTAACGACGATACCTTGAAAGGTCGCGCGGCCAATGCCGTACAAACCTTCGCCAACCTGATTGAACAGCTCGATAACGATGCTTCTGGTATGGCGCTGCACGAGATCATCGATCACGTTACCGTTCATACCGGTTTGATAGAGCATCACAAAAGTGAACGCGGCGAGAAAGGCCAGGCACGGGTCGAGAACCTGGAAGAGCTGGTTAACGCTGCCCGCGCCTTTATCCAAGGCGATGTCTTTGAAGCCCCCGAAGCGGGCGAAGGCATGGCGGCGCTAGAAGCGTTTCTCTCAGAAGCCGCCCTTAACGCTGGCGACCACGAAGCCGAAGAGTTTGAAGACAGCGTACAGTTAATGACACTGCACTCCGCCAAAGGCCTGGAGTTTCCCGTGGTGTTTATTGCTGGGGTCGAAGAGGGACTCTTCCCGCACAAGATGTCCCTGGAAGAGCCGGGTAGGCTCGAAGAGGAGCGCCGGCTGTGTTACGTCGGCGTCACTCGCGCCATGCAGAAGCTCTACCTGACCCACGCCGAAACCCGCCGCCTACACGGCAAAGAGGTATTTCCACGCCCATCCCGCTTCTTGCGCGAGCTACCGCCGCACCTGCTGGAAGAAGTTCGCCTGCGCGGGCATATTTCCCGCCCGGTGACCGCATCGCGCACCTCCTTTGCCCAGCAAAGCGTCGAGAGCAGTGGTGATTTACCCGCTTTACATGTTGGGCAAGGCGTTGAGCACCCGGTGTTCGGTGAAGGGATTATCCTTAACGCGGAAGGCGAAGGTGCCCGCGCCCGGGTACAGGTCAGCTTTGAAGGCGAAGGGGTGAAATGGCTAGTGCTCGGTTTTGCTAAGCTAACGCCGCTTTAAGCCGCTACGCGCGTGGCGTTGAGTGCAATAGCTTGCCGATTAAAACCCGCTTAGCGCATACTGGCGAACGGACATTGCGCCTTTGTGCGCGCTGACAAAAAAATCCTATAATCTCCGGAGTTTTGCTCACCATGCAACGCCGTCACTTCCTCAAAACTGCCAGCCTTGGCGTCGCCGGGGCCGTTGCCGCCCCCTTCGTAACCACCTCAAGTGCTCGCGCTCAAGAAACCTTCACCTGGGACATGGTCACCTCGTGGCCGAAAAACTTCCCTGCCCTGGGTACTGGTGCGAATGATTTCGCCCGCCGGGTAGAACAGCTTTCCAACGGCCGCATGCAGATCCGCGTCCACGGCGCGGGTGAACTGGTACCGGCCCTGGAAGTCTTCGATGCGGTAGCGGCTGGTACCGCTGAAATGGGCCACTCTGCCTCTTACTACTGGCGCGGCAAAGTAGCTGCCTCGCAGTTCTTTACCGCCGTACCCTTCGGTATGACGACTACCGAAATGAATGCCTGGTTGTACCATGGTGGCGGTCAGGAGCTTTGGGATGAGATCTACGCCAATCACAATCTGAAGCCGTTTGCCGTGGGCAATACCGGCACGCAGATGGCGGGCTGGTTCAAGAAAGAGATCAACTCACTCGACGACATGCAGGGGCTGAAACTTCGCCTGCCGGGCCTGGCGGGTGAGGCGATGAACGGCATCGGCGTCAGTACGGTTACTATGCCAGGCTCAGAAATTTTCACCTCGCTGCAAACCGGCGCGCTGGATGCCGCTGACTGGGTGGGGCCGTATAACGATATGGCATTCGGCCTGCATCAGGTGGCTGACTACTACTACACCTCGGCGTGGAACGAGCCCTCTGCGGTACTGGAAGGGACGATCAACCTGGATGCCTGGAACTCCCTGCCAGAAGACCTGCAGGACGTGATCCGCGAAGCGGCGCGGGCGTCTAACCTGGCCATGATCAGCGAATTTGCCTTCCGCAACGCGCAAGCACTGGAAACTCTGGTCGATGAGCATGGCGTTCAGCTACGTACTTTCCCTGACGACGTAATGGCAGCGCTTCACACCTCTTCACTGGAAGCCATCCAGCGCCAGGTCGACAGCGACGAAGAGTCTCGCCGTGTTTACGAGTCTTATTCGGCTTTCCAGAAGCTGCTGCGCCCGTTCAGCGATGTGGGTGAATACGCCTACCTCAAGAACCGCGATAACGTCGACGGTTAATGAGCCGCTAGACAAATAAACGATAAGCACGACAAAAGGGCGCCCTAAGCGCCCTTTTGCTATTTCAAGTTGAAGTGAGCTAGTCGCTATGTACTGCTCGGATGCGCCCATTATCGTCCAGCGCAACCATCACAAAGCGCGCCTCGGTAACTTTTTGGCGCTCCTCTATGCGTTGCCCATGGGGAGGACGCACCCAGACCTCCACATCAATCTTGATCGAGCTATGACCAATTTCTTGCACTTGGGTGTAAACGCTGACCATTGAGCCAACGCGCACCGGGCTTAAAAAGTCCATGGCTTCAATCGCCACGGTCGCCGTGCGACCACCCGCTTCACGACCGGCCGCCAGCTCAGCCGCCTGGTCCATTTGATTGACCAGCCATCCACCGGGTATATCACCATAAAAATTGGTATCTTGGCGGGAAGCCAGTAGTTTTAAAGTAAGCTGCCCTTGAGGGGCCGGTACGTCATCCAAATCGGTTTCCAGAAGAGTCATGAGTTAGTCGCTTAGTCAGTTTATTGTTGTAAACGTTGCAGAGTGGCACGTTGTTTATGCGTGTTGCTGCATCGCAACACAAAGGAATGAATTTAGTTAACCATAAGAGGACGCTCGTTTGAATACTCGTTTGACGACTCTTTGCATTAATCGGAGGTTAACTTCCGCCGTCCGTCGCACCGTATTGAGCGGAGTGGCGTTTATACTGATGCTGATAACGCCCCTGACCTGGGGGCAGCAGCCAACAGTTATTAGCGGCACCTTGGGCGCGGTGGGCTCCGACACTATGGCGGGGCTAATGCTGCGCTGGGGTGAAACCCTCACCACCCGCTATCCTGACGTAAAGCTGCAGTTTCAAGCAAGTGGTTCAGCCAGTGCGCCCACGGCGCTGATGGCTGGCACCACCCGGCTTGGCCCGATGTCTCGTCCGATGACCAGCGAAGAGCGTGATAACTTTATTGAGCGCTATGGCTATCCACCGCTGGAATTAAAAGTCGCCCGTGACGCACTGATTGTAGTCGTACACCGCCATAACCCCTTGCGCGCTCTGACCCGCCAGCAGGTTGATGCGATCTTCTCAACCTCGCTGGCCTGCGGTGGTGAAACGCCGATCAGGCGCTGGGAGCAGCTATCGGCAACCCGTGACTGGTCATTTGGTAGCATTGCGCTGCATGGGCGTAACCTTGCCTCGGGTACCCATGGGCTATTTCAACAGCGGGCGTTATGTGGCGGTCTTTTTCGTAACGACATTAGTGAGCACCCCGGCTCATCGGCGGTGGTCGCGGCCGTTGGCGAATCTGCCAATGCGATGGGCTATGCGGGGTTTAACCACCTCACCCCAGCCGTGCATGCATTGAGCCTGTATAACGATGATGGCATTGCGATACCGCCCGATGAAGCGGCTATACAGAGCGGTGACTACCCGCTGTCGCGCTATCTTTACCTCTATGTGAACCTACCGCCGGGGGAAAACTTACCCCCCGCCGAGCAGGCACTGCTCAGGTTGATTATGTCCGATGAGGGCCAGCAGATTGCGCGCGCATCCGGCTTTGTACCATTAACCTCCAGTGTCCTTAGTGCACAACAGAGGTGGTAAACCACTGTCATCTAACTGACACATAATTGTCTTAGGGTAGGGGTCCTGTCTATGCATTGTTTTTCACTACATCCTGGTTTTTCACTACCTATTGGTCAGCGCTATGATCACCTCGGTTTTGCCATGATATCCACATGACCCTACCTCGGTTAACCTCTTCTCGACAGCCGCTTAGGCTACTGCAAGACCGCATGGCCACCGGTTTAATCACCGCTGGCGGCATAGGCGTGCTGTTGGCAATCCTGGCTATCGGTGTCTTTTTGGTGTGGGAAACCCTGCCGCTGCTGGCGATTGGCGATACCTTAGCGCTGGCTAAGCTCTCTCCCCTGGCGTGGGGCACGCTCAAAGCCGCCCTAGCCGCACTGCTGTTCGCCATTCCCGTGGCCTTGGGAGCCGCCATCTACTCTGCGCTGTTTATGTCAGCGCGCCTGCGCTCGCGGATCAAGCCCGCGCTCGAAATGATGGAGGCGATCCCCGGTGTGGTGGTGGGCTTTATTGCCGGGCTTATTTTGGCACCTTGGGTAGAACGCCATCTCGCCAGCGCTTTGGTGCTGATCATTTGGCTGCCGCTTAGCGCAGCGCTTGCCGGCTTACTCTGGCAGTGGGCCAAAACACGCCTACGCCGCCGTTTACCGCTCTCCTGGGCGGGTCTCTGGCTAGTTCCCTGGCTCGCTGTAATGGTGGCGATAGCACTATGGCTCGCGCCCTGGATGGAGCAGCAGTGGTTAGGCGGTGATTTACGCCAGTTACTCGACCAGCGCTATGGCATGGATTACGCCACCCGTAACGCACTGATTGTCGGCATTGCCATGGGCTTTGCCGTTATTCCCAGCATCTATTCACTGGCAGAAGATGCGCTCGCCGATGTGCCGGCTAGCTTAATCGAGGGCGCCCAGGCGATGGGGGCCAGCCGCTGGCAGGCGCTATGGAAAGTGGCGCTGGTGGCAGCGGGCCCAGGTATCTTCTCGGCGATAATGATCGGTGCGGGCCGGGCGGTGGGCGAAACCATGATAGTGCTTATGGCCAGCGGTAATACGGCTCTGTTTAGCGCCAGCCCCTTCGAAGGCATGCGCTCCATGGCCGCGGCTATCGCCATTGAGCTGCCTGAAGCGTCACCCGGTGGCCAAACCTACCATCTGCTGATCTTGGCTGCACTGGTGCTGTTTATCTTCACGTTTCTGGTCAACACCCTTGCCGAGGTCGTCCGCCAGCGTTTACGCCGCCGCTTCCGCCAGATGGGGGGCACATGATGAACTCTGCGACCCACACCGCCTCTCGCCGCCGGCGCTTTAGCCGGGTAAATGATGTATGGCCCTGGCTTTGCGCAGCCAGCGTAGCGCTCTCCCTGCTGATGCTGGGCGCCTTACTCGCGCTACTGCTGGTACGCGGGCTAGGGCACTTTTGGCCCGCTACGCTGGAAGAGGTCACCCTTGACTCGGGTGAAACCTTTGCTGGTCAAGCTGTGCGCGAAGTCGCGCTACCCCAGCGAGCTGGGGATGAACGCCTCTACTTTACCGGCAACCAGGATATAGAGGGCGTTCGCTGGCGCTGGGTGGCGATTGATGAAATTGGCGAGCGCGCCCAGCCAGACGATTTGATTCGTCTTGATCGCAGCCCCTGGGGTGACTTTATTGGCCGCTTGGTGGCCATTGAGCAGCATGATCAACGCTGGGAGGGAGACGCTGCCTGGCAGCGATTAAACGCTTTATTGGCACTTCCCGCCAGCCAACGCCAGGATAGCCAACTGCTGCTTACCACCGTGGACGGCCAAACCCTGCGCCAACCGCTGGCCAGCGTGGCGAACGCTCAGGCTCCCAATGCCATGAGCGTGTGGCAGAAAACGCTCGCCTGGGGGGATGCAGTTTGGCGGTTTCTGAGTGAGGGGCCACGGGCCGCCAATACCGACGGTGGCGTCTGGCCCGCGATATTTGGCACGGTGCTGATGGTGATTTTAATGTCGGTGATGGTGACCCCGTTTGGGGTGCTGGCCGCTATTTATCTCAATGAAATCGCTCACCAGGGGCGGCTGACCCGGCTGGTACGTATAGGTGTGCGCAACCTAGCGGGCGTTCCGTCGATTGTGTATGGCGTATTTGGCTTGGGGGTGTTTGTTTACGGCATCGGCGGCTCGCTGGATGAGTGGTTTTTCAGCGATACCCTACCTTCGCCCACCTTTGGCACCGGCGGCCTGTTATGGGCGTCGCTCACCCTGGCACTGCTGACCCTACCAGTGGTGATTGTGGCAACAGAAGAGGGGTTAGCGCGGATTCCCGAGGCGCAGCGGGAAGGCGCCGTGGCGCTCGGCGCTACGCGCTTAGAGATGCTCACCCGCATTGTGCTGCCCATGGCAGCCCCTGCCATGCTGACAGGTATCATTCTAGCAGTAGCTCGCGCGGCCGGCGAAGTGGCGCCGCTAATGCTGGTTGGCGTCGCTAAGCTGGCGCCTCAAATGCCCATCGATGGTGAGTTTCCTTACCTACATTTAGAGCGCAAGTTCATGCACCTTGGCTATCATTTATTTGATACCGCCTTTCACGGCGAAGATGTGCAGGCAGCCATACCGCTGGTTTACGCCACGGCGCTACTTTTAGTGTTAATTGTGCTGGTGCTTAACCTAACTGCCATATTTCTGCGTCATTATCTTAGGCGTCAACGGGGAAACGAATGCTAGCGTCATTACATTCAGCCAATACCTCTCAGGCACCAGTGGCGCACTTTTCGTCCGAGCACAGCTGCCTGAGTATCGATCACTTTAGCCTCGCCTACGCGGGGAAAGAGGCGTTGCGCGAGTTAACCCTCAGCGTTCCCCGGCATCGTGTAACGGCCTTTATCGGCCCGTCAGGTTGCGGTAAGTCGACGTTGTTACGGGCAATTAACCGTTTGCACGATCTTAATGAGTCAGTCACCCACAGCGGCCAAATCACGCTGGAAGGGCAGGATATTCATGACCCGCAAATGAATGTGACTGAGCTGCGGCGGCGTGTCGGGATGGTGTTTCAAACGCCCAACCCCTTCCCCATGTCGATCTATGAAAACGTGGCCTTTGGGCTACGACTGCAACAGCGCATGCCCAAGCGCAAAAGGGACGACATTATTGAGTGGGCGTTAACTTCCGCCGCTCTGTGGGATGAAGTGAAAGACCGCCTACACCGTTCCGCTTGGCAGCTTTCCGGTGGCCAGCAGCAGCGTCTGGTGATCGCCCGTACCTTAGCAGTACAGCCCGACGTGCTGCTGCTTGATGAGCCAGCGTCAGCGCTAGACCCAATTTCAACCCTCAAAATTGAGGAGTTGATCCGTAACCTCAAGTCGGAGCTGACGCTGATCCTGGTCACCCACAATATGCAACAAGCGGCGCGCGTATCGGATTACACCGCCTTTTTGCATCAAGGGGAGCTGGTTGAATACGGCCCTACCGATCAGGTCTTCACCAACCCCCGTTTGCAACGCACTGAAAACTACATCACCGGCCGTATCACCTAGGCCTTAGCAACTGAACCGTCAGGAGTGCTCCATGGATATTACTAGCGACTCTCACAGCCAGCATATCTCTCGCCAGTTCAACCAGGAGCTGGAAGAGCTGAAAACCCACCTGATGGCCATGGGCGGTCTGGTGGAAAAACAAGTGCAGGACGCTGTCTTTGCCCTACTGGAAGGAGACACCCGGTTAGCCGAGCAGGTGCGTGACAATGACCGCCAAGTCAACGACCTGCAGCTGCAAATCGACGACGAATGCACCCGCGTACTGGCGCGCCGCCAGCCTGCTGCTTCCGATTTGCGTCTGGTGCTGGCCGTCATCCGCGCCACCTCAGACTTAGAGCGCATTGGTGATGAAGCCAGTAAAATCGCCCGCAACGCCCTGCTCCTGAGCGAAAGTTCTAGCACCATTCGTGGCCTGGTGGAGGTGCGTCACATTAGCGAGCACGTACGTAAAATGCTGCGCGATGCGCTCACCGCCTTTGCCCGCTTTGATACCGACCTAGCTATGCAGGTCGTACGCGAAGACGAACTGGTGGATGACGAGTACAGCAGCGCTATGCGCTCATTAATGACCTTTATGATGGAAGACTCACGCTCTATTACGTCAGTACTCAGCATCATGTGGGTACTGCGCGCGCTAGAGCGGGTAGGCGACCACGCCGATAACCTTGCTGAGTACGTGGTCTATCTCGTCAAAGGTTTGGATATTCGCCATAGCGACACCGATGAACTGGAACCACAGGTGCCAAAAAAGTCTTGACCTGATGGGGCTTTCCTCCTGCAATACGTCCAGGCTGCCACGCAGCCTGGACGTTGGAATCACGAGGAGCTCACCTAAATGCTGGATGCTGTCACTGCGCTTAGCCGAGGTACACGCTGTGTGTATCAACCGGGTATGCGCCGCTATGTTTTTCTGCCTATTCTGGTCAACCTGATTGTCTACGTGAGCATGTTCAGCTTTGTGCTCAACCGTTTTGATGGCTGGCTCGCCCATTGGATGGGCATGGTACCCGCTTGGCTTGACTGGTTATCCTGGCTTATCTGGCCCCTGTTTGTGATTAGCCTGTTGGTGGTGGTGTTTTTTACCTTCACGCTGGTTACCAGCTTGATTGCAGCCCCTTTTTACGGCTTTTTAGCCGCCAAAGTTGAAATCCAAGCCACTGGCCGCGAACCCATTGATGACCGAAACCTGACCAAAACAGCCATCGATGCTGTGGGACGCGAGTTTGTTAAGCTCGCCTATATTCTGCCTCGTGCCGCAGGCCTATTTGTGCTTAGCTGGATTCCAGGCGTCAATATAGTTGCTCCGCTACTCTGGGCACTGTTTTCTGCCTGGGTGATGGCAATCACTTATCTAGACTACCCAATGGATAACAACAAAGTAACGTTTGCCGATATGCGCCAACGGCTCTCTAAGCGCTGGTGGCAAAGCCTCACCTTTGGGGGGTTAGTGACCTTAATTACCTGGATTCCGCTGGCCAACCTGTTTTTGATTCCCGGCGCCGTTGCGGGTGCCGTACTGCTGTGGGACGACCACTATAGAGACGTACGTAGCGACAAACGTGGCGATGCACGTGGCATTACACCGCAGTAGGCGCCTATTACCCAGGCTACGTCACTTTGCTACCTTTATGTTTTGTTCGTCTATCCTGGGCTCAATCAACAACAAAGGAATCACCGCATGATAAAACCGATGGCTTGGCTGGGTGGCGTACTCTTGATTGGCGCTATGTCTATTTCGATGACATCTATGGCGTTAGCCCACGACGTAAAAACAGAGACTCTTCGCATTGCGCACCCCTTCGCTACCCCAACCCCACCGGGTGCGGTAAACGGTGCCGCCTACCTTGATATCACCGCCGTTTCAAGCCCCGTCACTCTGGTTGGCGCGAGCAGTCCTGCGAGCAGCAACGTTGAGCTGCACGATATGCAAATGGACGGCGATATGATGCAGATGCGGCATGTGGACGAGATTCGTGTCGAGGCAGGGGAGACTTATACCATGCGCCCTGGTGGCGGCTTTCACTTAATGCTGATTGGCTTAACCGAGCCGCTGAAGGAGGGTGAGCGGTTTCCCCTCACGCTCACCTTCGCTGAACAAGGTGACGTAGACATCGAGGTCTGGATACAGAGCGCCCAAGACGGTAGCGAAGCTGCTGATGGGCATCACCACTGATGTCGTTGGCTTTTAACACATAGCAAAAACCCCACCGAAGCGGGGTTTTTAGCGAGTAACGCTTACATTAGCAGTTACACTTATCCTATTATTTACCAGTCGGTGCTATCACCTTCATCCCGGTTGAGTTCTCCAGGAGTGTAACCCTCTTGGCGAGAAGTAGGCCCTTTTTCAGCCGTAGAAGGACGGCTACTGGAAGGCGAAAAGTCCAAGCTATCAGCTTCGTCACGGTTCAAGTCGCCCGCAGAGACATGAGATGGTTTGGAAGCTGCATGCGACTCAGGTTTGTTGATGACATCCTGACCAGCGGTACGATCTTGGTTCAGTTCAATAGATGAGTGCGCCATCGCCATGGGGCTCGCGACCAAACCAAAAGCAATACCTACTATGGCGACTTTTTGGCTCATTTCTTTTAACAGCAAGATGTTCTCCTCATTATCCATGGATTCCGTTCATCGATGATTAGAACGGCTATTACGCTTTGCGTTGCATATTAGGCGTCAAAAAAGTTAGCTCACCCTTTAGGATCAAAATGATTGTGAGACCGGATGCCTGAGACATAACCCACCGGCAGGCTGATGATGGGCAGTGTATAAATAGCGCCGCAATGAAATTAGGCTCCGCTAGAAAGCCGTACCTTAAACTAAAACAAGAATAGTGTGGGAGAGGTGTTGGATGCCACAAAAAATCAGACCCCGCATCAGCAGGGTCTAAGGACACAAGACTTTGACAATGACTAGCGCTAGCTTCCTTTCCTTTTGCGGGGCTGCTCCAACCTTGGAATTTAACCCTGACCAACGCTCTGATTGTCGTTTGATTCATTCCTTGAATCGATATGCATCCGTATCGGTGTGACACGCTTTCGCGTGTTTAGATCACATGTTAATCGTAATATATTTCTTCAGAATTGCAAATTTTTGTTACCAAACGTTTCCATCACCTACGTCTTGGGTCAAATCTTTTGCTGTGTACTCCGCTTGAGCGCTAGTGTGATGCGACTCTGCCTTGATGACTCGAGGGCGGTCGCCTTCGTCATACATCAAATCAGAGGGGCTAAATTTAGCCTGACCCGAGGTATGATGTGATTGAGCTTGAATAGGCTCATCGTCAACGGTCAAATCTTGATTTGCTTCGATGGACATATGGGCAAAGGCAAGCGGGCTTGCCAGCAAACCAAAAGAGAGACCTACGACGGCTGCTTTTTTAACAAAATCGTTAAACATACTATTTACTCCTGGTGACCGTTTGATACCGCTGAAGTGAAGTGAGAAGGGCTCTCTGGCCAGATCTCACTGCGGCTAGCTTCACTACCTCTAGATAGCATATGTAATGCCAACTCTCTTATAAAAATAAAATAATTATATAAATCAATAATTTAAAATAAATACATTGTGCACAATTATACACCGCCAAAAACAAAAGCACGCTAATTACATGTGCACTAATGACACATGCGCAAAACTGTCTGTGCCTTTATGACACACTCAGCAAAATAAAAGGCTCTGTAGTGGTTCAATAAAACTGGACACCAACGTAGGTGGTAATATTGCCACCATAAGCGAGGTGTCTGATGACCAAGAAACGACGTACTTTTTCGCCTGAATTTAAGCAGGAAGCTGCCAGCCTAGTA